>JAHBYP010000009.1 GCA_019635875.1 Alphaproteobacteria bacterium | reverse complement strand
TCGCCGCCCGCCGAGCCGCCACCCGCCGAGTCGCCGCCTGCCGAGACGAAAGCCGAGCCGCAGCGCGCGGTGGAGCCGGGCATGCCGACGACGCCGCCGCCGGATTACACGCCCGGCCATCTGAACGGCAAGGTGTTCTGGAACACTCATCCCGGGCCGCCGCAAGGGCCCACCTGGCACGACGTCATGCGGACGATGAAGCGCGGCTCATTCCCGGGGTATTGAAGCTGCCTCTTGCCTTACCTTCCCCCGGAGGGGGAAGGTGCCCGAAGGGCGGAAGGGGGATGCCTCAACGACGTCGGTGTCCGGCTTCGACATCCCCCTTCCGGCGCTGCGCGCCACATTCCCCCTCCGGGGGAATGCAGAACGATGAGCAAGGGAGAGAACGCATGCCGGTGATCGACGCCCAGGTCCATTGCTACGAGCGCAACCATCCCGGCCGGCCCTGGGTAGCGGTGCTGCACGGGCCGCCGGAGGTCACCGGGCCGGACATGATCAAGGCGATGGACGAGGTCGGCGTCGACGGCGCGCTGCTGGTGTCGGTCTACACCATGTACCGCTTCGACGAGAGCTACGCCGTCGCCGTGCAGAAGGCCTATCCGGGCCGCTTCGGCGTGATCAAGCCGGTGAACGCGTCCGATCCCGCGGTCGGCGAGACCATCGACGAGTGGAAGAAGAACCCCGGCGCGGTCGCCATCCGCATCATGATGACGCCCGAGGTGTCGACCGACGCGGCCGATCCCGGCATCAATCGCGTACTGGCGGCGGCGGGCCGCAACGGCTTCCCGGTCAACCTGCTGGCGCGTGGGCGCATGCCGCAGGTGACCGAGCTGGCGAAGCGCAACCCGACCACGCAGCTGGTGATCGACCACCTGGGCGTGACGCAGCCCTTCGAGCCGCCGGCGCCGCCCGACGCCTGGGCCGAGCTGCCCGCGGTGCTCGAGGTCGCGAAGCAGCCCAACGTCGTGATCAAGGTCACCGGCGCCTGCACGCTCAGCCACGAGAAATTCCCATACAAGGACATCTGGGATCCGCTGGCCCGCGTGTTCGACGCCTACGGCCTGGACCGCTGCATGTGGGGCACCGACTGGACCCGCGCCGTCGGGCTGCTCACCTACAAGGAAGGCGTCGACTCCTTCCGCGTCACCGACCGGCTGAGCGACAGCGACCGCGCCGTGCTGATGGGCGGCACGCTGCAGAAGGTCTATAAGTGGTCACCGAAGAAGTGAGATCATGTCTTTCTCCCTCTCCCCGCGCGCGGGGAGAGGGAGAAAGAGCAAACCACAGCAATGGAGGAACCCCATGTCCGTGGCAGCCAGGCACGATAGCGGACCAGAGCAGAAGATCGCCCATGCCAGGGCGAAGGAGCCGGTGCTGGTCAAGGGCCGGCGCGACTTCTTCCAGTACCGCGACCTGCAGGTCGCCGAGGCCAGCGGCAACCTGCTGCGTGCCCAGGTGATGAGCTCGAGCCAGGGCTTGAGCCGGCCGACCGGCTGGCACTTCCACGAGTGCGACGGCCAGTTCATCTACATCCTGAAGGGCTGGGTCGATCTCGAGTTCGAGGACGGCCGCACCATCCGCGTCGAGGAGGGCGACTCGCTGTTCATCCCGGGCTATCTCAAGCACAACGAGATCCGCACCGCGGCCGAGCTGGAGATCCTCGAGGTTTCGACGCCGGGCATCATGGGCACCACCGCCTGCGACCCGCCGGCGGGGTTCAAGAGCGCCTGAGCCGGCTCCCGGGCTACGGCTCGGCGAGCTTCTCCCTGAGCAGCGGCGCCAGGTGCTCGGCCATCGCCTGAGCGCCGTCCGCGGTCATGTGGACCGCGTCGTAGAAGGATGTCGCGGCCAGCGCGAAGCGGTCGGCGCGGATGACCGCGTAGCGCTCGCCGACGACGCGGGCGTAGATCTCGTCGTAGCTCTGGGTGATCGCCGCCGAGGTCGCGAGGTCGAGCCTCTTGCCGTCGAGCCCGTGCAGGAGCTGGCGGAAGTCGCGCCGCGTGTGCGGCATCGTCGGGTAGATGAACGAGTTGGGCTCGACGACGAAGACCACGCGCCCGCGCGGGATGCGGTGGCGTGCGATCAGGGCGTCCACGGCGTCGAGGCTGCTGGCGGTGAAGCTGGCGAAGAGCTCCTTGTTCTCCTCGCTGTGCCAGTCGAAGCGGCGCGGCGGCGCGGTGTTGGCGGCGCCGGCCATGTGGCAGCAGCCCTCGGCCAGCGCATCGGCATAGCTGTGGGTGGGCCGCGTGCCGATCGCCGATACCGTGACGGCGGCCAGATGATACAGGCCCGGGATCCAGGCGCGGATCGCGGGATGCAGCGCCGGTGGGGCGTAGGGCTGGTCGGGAATCGCGCCGCCGGTCCAGCCGCTGAAGCGCGCCGGCAGGAACGTGCCCAGCGTGTTGACGCTGGTGGCGATCAGGATCAGCGGCCGGCGCCCCGGCGGAATGCGCTCGAGCAGATAGTCCAGCGACTGGGTGCACTTCACCATGCTCTTGGACGCCGCGGCGGCATTGATCGCGGGGATGCCCAGCCGATGCGACAGGCGCGTCACCCAGCGCTCCTCGGGCTCGACCGCGGTGATCTCGGTCGCCGAGCCGCCGCACGCCAGCAGGTAGGGGGCGTCGGCGGCCGCCGGCTTGTCGAGCAGGGCCGCGAGCGAGGTCGGCTCGATCGTGCCCCAGGCGTCGGTGCACATCGTCGCCTCGTGGTCGCCCTTGCCGGCGTAGAGCGGGCCGAAATTGCCGCGATTGCAGCGCGAGGGATACTGCAGGCCGATCGACTCGTTGAGCGCCATGGTGTGCCGGGGGCCGAGCAGGCCGACCCCGCCGAAATACTGCATTCCCGCCTCGAGCAGCGCGATGGGCAGGATACACGCGCCGATCAGGCGCGCGGTGGGCCGCAGGTCCATGGGACTCCTCCGGGGGCATCCACGCGTAGCGGCCGCAGTATAGCCCGGCTTCCGAGGCTGAAAGATGGTTACGGACCGACGAGCCTTTCCCTGAGCAGCGGCGCCAGCTGGTCGGCCATCGCCCGCGCGCCGTCGGGGCTCATGTGCACCGCGTCGTAGAAGGCGCCCGGTGCGAAGCCGAACCGGTCGGCGCGGATCACCGGAAAGCGCTCGCCGACCACGCGGGCGTAGAGGTCGTCGTAAGCCTGGGTGATCTCGGCCGAGGCGGCGGAGTCGAGACGCCTGCCATCGAGGTCGTGCAGGTGCTGGCGGAAGTCGCGCGCCAGATGCGGCATCGCATCGAAGACGAACGCGTTGGGCTCGACGATGAACAGCACGCGCTCGCGCGGGATGCGGTGGCGCACCATCACCGCCTCGATGGCATCGACGCTCTTGGCGGTGAAGCGGGCGAAGAGCTCGCGGTTCTCCGCGTCGTGCCAGTCGAAGCGGTGCGCCGGGCTGCGGTTGGCGGCGCCGGCCATGTGGCAGCAGCCCTCGGCCAGCGCGTCGGCGTAGCTGCGCTCAGGGGGAGTGCCGGCCGCCGAGACCATCGTCGCGGCGAGGTGGTAGAGGCCGGGGATCAAGGCGCGGATATCGGCATGCAGCGCCGGCGGCGCGTGGGGCTGCTCGGGGATTGCGCCGCCGCTCCAGCCGGCGAAGCGCGCCGGCAGGAAGGTGCCCAGCGTCTTGACGCTGGCGGCGATCACGATCAGCGGCTCGCGCCCTTGCGGGATGCGGTCGAGCAGCCAGTCCAGGGTCTGGGCGCATTTGACCATGCCCTTGGACGCCGCCCCGGCGTTGATCGCCGGGATCTCCAGCTGGCGCGACAGCCGCGCCACCCAGCGCTCCTCGGGCTCGATGGCGGTGATCTCGGTGGTCGAGCCGCCGCAGGCCAGCAGGAAGGTCGCGTCGGCGTCGGCCGGCGTCTTCAGCAGTGCCGTGAGCGAGGTCGGCTCGATCGTGCCCCAGGCGTCGGTGCACATCGTCGCCTCGGTCTCGGCCCGGCCGGCGTAGAGCGGGCCGAAATTGCCGCGATGGCAGCGCGAGGGATACTGCAGGCCCAAGGTCTCGGCCAGCGCCGCGCTGCCCATCGGGCCGAGCGGGCCGACGCCGCCCCAATGCTGCAGGCCGGCTTCGAGCAGGGCGATGGGCAGGAGACAGGCGCCGAGGAGGCGCGCGGCAGACCACAGGATCACGGAAGCTCTCCCCCCGCCTGGACTGGACCCGCAACGCCACGACGGCGGGCAGGTTCCCCCGCCTGAAAGATGTTGACCCAACCCCTTGCATTTGTTTAATGCGCCGCCGGTCGGAAACGAGCCGGCCCGCGCGCGTGCGTGGCGCGGAGGGGTGGCCGAGCGGTCAATGGCAGCAGACTGTAAATCTGCCGACTTCACGTCTACGAAGGTTCGAATCCTTCCCCCTCCACCACCGCCACACGGCGCCGCAGCGGGCCCTCGGGACAGGCGACGGTTTGCGGGTGTAGCTCAATGGTAGAGCAGAAGCCTTCCAAGCTTACGACGAGGGTTCGATTCCCTTCACCCGCTCCAGTTGGGACAGGACGATAAGGCCATGACGAAGAGCAAGTTCGAGCGGACGAAGCCGCACTGCAACATCGGGACGATCGGGCACGTGGATCACGGCAAGACGTCGCTGACGGCGGCGATCACGAAGATCCTGGCGAAGACGGGGGGCGCGACGTACACGGCGTACGACCAGATCGACAAGGCGCCGGAGGAGCGCGAGCGGGGCATCACGATTTCGACGGCGCATGTCGAGTACGAGACGCAGAACCGGCACTACGCGCATGTCGACTGCCCGGGTCACGCGGACTACGTGAAGAACATGATCACGGGCGCGGCGCAGATGGACGGTGCGATCCTGGTGGTGTCGGCGGCGGACGGTCCGATGCCGCAGACGCGCGAGCACATCCTGCTGGCGCGGCAGGTGGGTGTGCCGGCGCTGGTGGTGTACATGAACAAGGTCGACATGGTGGACGACCCGGAGCTGTTGGAGCTGGTGGAGCTCGAGGTGCGCGAGCTGCTGAAGAGCTACCAGTTCCCGGGCGACGATCTGCCGGTGGTGAAGGGCTCGGCGCTGATGGCGCTGGAGGACAAGCAGCCTGAGATCGGCGAGCAGTCGGTGCTGAAGCTGATGGAGGAGGTCGACCGTTACATTCCGCAGCCGATGCGCGACAAGGACAAGCCGTTCCTGATGCCGATCGAGGACGTGTTCTCGATCTCGGGCCGCGGCACGGTGGTGACGGGCCGCGTGGAGCGGGGCGTGATCAAGGTGGGCGAGGAGGTCGAGATCGTCGGCCTGAAGGAGACGTCGAAGACGGTGGTGACGGGCGTGGAGATGTTCCGCAAGCTCTTGGACCAGGGCGAGGCGGGCGACAACATCGGCGCGCTGCTGCGCGGCGTGGGCCGCGAGGACGTCGAGCGCGGCCAGGTCCTGGCCAAGCCGGGGTCGATCACGCCGCACACCAACTTCGAGGCCGAGGCCTACATTCTGACGAAGGAGGAGGGCGGCCGGCACACGCCGTTCTTCACCAACTACCGGCCGCAGTTCTACTTCCGCACGACCGACGTGACGGGGGTGGTGACCCTGCCGGAGGGCACCGAGATGGTGATGCCGGGCGACAACGCGCGCATGGTGGTCGAGCTGATCCAGCCGATCGCCATGGACGAGGGTCTGCGCTTCGCCATCCGCGAGGGCGGCCGCACCGTCGGCGCCGGCGTCGTCACCAAGGTCGTGAAGTGATATAAGGCCCGCAGGCCTGTAGGAGTGTAGCTCAGCTGGTAGAGCATCGGTCTCCAAAACCGAGGGCCGGGGGTTCGAGTCCCTCCACTCCTGCCAGAATTCAGCCGTAATGCCGCGGCGCCCGGCGAGCCGTCGGGCGCCGGCTTTACTTTTGGGGCTGGCTCGCCTAAATGCCGGCCCTTCACCCGATCATCGACGAGCGCATGAAAAACCCGGTCGAGTTTCTTCGCGAGGTCCGCCAGGAAGGCGCCAGGATCACCTGGCCCGGCCGGCGCGAGACCCTGTCGTGGTCCGTGATGATCTTCATCTTCGTGACGCTTGCGGCGATATTCTTCCTTGTCGTCGACAAGATCATCGCCTGGGTCGTCAAGCTGCTGCTGGGAGTGGGCTGACCATGGCGATGCGCTGGTACGTGGTTCACGCCCATTCGGGCTTCGAGAACAAGGTCGCGGCCTCGATCCGCGAGCAGGCCCAGAAGAAGGGCATGGACGGGCAGATCACCGAGGTCATGGTGCCGACCGAGGAGGTTGTCGAGCTGCGCCGTGGCTCGAAGGTCCAGACCGAACGCAAGTTCTTCCCCGGATACGTCCTGGTGCGCATGGACCTGACCGACGAGAGCTGGCACCTGATCAAGAACACGCCCAAGGTCACCGGCTTTCTCGGCGGCAAGGGCCGCCCGGTGCCGATCAGCGACGCCGAGGCCGGCCGCATCCTCAAGCAGGTCCAGGAAGGCATCGAGCGGCCCAAGCCCTCGGTGATGTTCGAGATCGGCGAGCAGGTGAAGGTCTCGGACGGTCCGTTCGCCTCCTTCAACGGCGTGGTCGAGGAGATCGAGGAGGAGAAGCAGCGCCTCAAGGTCTCGGTCTCGATCTTCGGCCGCTCGACCCCGGTCGAGCTCGATTACGGCCAAGTGGAAAAGCTCTAGTTAAGGCTCAGGCTCACCAGAAAACCCCAGCAACTTCAGGAAGTTGCTGGGGTTTTCTTTGCTCGTTCGGAGCATGGCGGCGAGCTGTGGCGGTTATTCTATACTGATTGTCGAGTCGTCGAAAGACGGCCGTGCGCCGCCGATCTATGGTCGCTGCCAGGGAGATGGAGGCGACGCGTGACATCTGACCGTTTCGGCTATCCGTTGACGACGGCGTCAGAGGAGGCGGCACGGCATTACGGCCGCGCGGTCGACTGCATGCTGACAGCCAGCTTCGGCGCGGCGGACTCGCTCGATGCGGCGCTCCACGCCGACCCCGACTTTGCCCTGGCGCGCATCGCCAAGGCGCGCTGGCTGCAGCTCTACATGCGCATGCCCGAGGCCCAGGCAGAGGCTGCGGCGGCGCGAGCGCTGAGCGAGCGGTTGACACCACGCGAGGCGCGTCATGTCGACATCATCGCCTCTGCCGTCGAAGGCGCGGGAGCGAAGGCGCTGGCGCTGCTTGACGCGCACCTGGCGGAATACCCGCGCGACGCGTTGCCGCTGTCCCTGGCGCTGGGCGTGTTCGGCCTGCTCGGCTTCAGCGGCCGCCGCGATCACCGCGCCGCCGAGCTGGCGATCCTCGATCGCATCGCCCCGCATTGGGGCGAGGACTGGTACTTCCTGACCTTTCACGGCTGGGCCCGTATCGAGAGCGGCGATGTCGTCGCCGGCATCGCCGAGGTCGAACGCTCCCTGTCGCTCAACCCGCGCAATGCCTGGGGCGCGCACGCGCTCGCACACGGCTACCACGAGGTGGGCAATGCGGAGGCCGGCGCAACATTCCTTGCCGGATGGCTGCCGCAGTACGATCGGCGCAGCCAGCTCCACGGCCACCTGTCGTGGCACCAGGCGCTGTTCGAGCTGGACCGCGAGAACCCTGCCCGGGCGCACGAGGTCTATGCCGATGCGGTCCGTCTGGCCGCCGTGCACGCGCCGCCGGTCATCAAGCTCGCCGACCCGGCCGCCTATCTCTGGCGCAGGCAAATCTACGGCGAGGCGGGGCCGATGGATGAGGACTGGCGCGAAGTCGCCGAATACGCCCGGCAGGCCTTCCCGCGCGCCGGGATGCATTTTGCCGATCTGCATGCCGTGCTGGCGGACGCCGCGACCGGCGACACGGCAGCGGCCAAGCAACGCATCGCCGAGATCCGCGAGCGCCTGGCGAGCGGCCGCCTGCCGCATGGCGAGGTGGTGCCGGCGCTGGGCGAGGGCATCGTCGCCTTCGCCGGCGGCGACTACGCGGCGGCCGCCGACCTGATCGGGCCGATGATTGCGGAGGTGGTGCGCGTCGGCGGCAGTCACGCCCAGCGCGAGCTGTTCGAGGACACCTATCTCGTGGCCTGCATGCGCGCCGGGCGCAACGCGGCGGCGAAGGAGCTGCTGGCGCAACGGCTCGCCCATCGCCCATCGGCGCGCGACCGGCGCTGGCTCGCCTCGGTCGGCTGAGCGGGCCGCATGGAGATCAACGCCGACTTCTCCCGCCGCGTCGCCATGCACGCCGCGCGCATGCCATGGGTGTCCTCGCCGATGGCCGGCGTCGAGCGGCGCATGCTGGATCGCATCGGCGCGGAGGTCGCGCGCGCCACCACCATCGTGCGCTACGCGCAGGGCAGCCATTTCTCGCCCCATACGCATGGCGGTGGCGAAGAGTTCCTGGTGCTCGAGGGAGTCTTCCAGGACGAGCACGGCGACTATCCGGCCGGCAGCTATATCCGCAATCCGCCGACATCGCGCCATACGCCGGGTTCGGCCGGCGGCTGCGTGATCTTCGTCAAGCTCTGGCAGTTCGATCCGGCGGATCGAAAGGAGGTCAGGCTGAAGACTGCCGGCATGGCCTACGCAGCCGCCGCGGGCCGGCCCGGTGTCGAGCAGCTGACGCTGTTCCACGACGACGATGAAGACGTCCGCCTGGAGCGGTGGAGTCCGGGTGCGGAGATCGCACTGGACCTGCCGGGCGGCGCCGAGCTGCTGGTGCTGGAAGGCGGTTTCGATCAGGCCGGCGAAAGCTTCGAGCCCCTGTCGTGGTTGCGGCTGCCGACCGGCAGCGTGCTGCAGGCCAAAGCGGGCCCGCAGGGCTGCAGGCTCTGGATCAAGACCGGCCATCTTCTGACGATTCGCGGCGGGGCTTCGTGATGTTGCAGGGAAAGACGGCGCTGATCACCGGCGGAACCAGCGGCATCGGCTTCGCCACGGCGCGGCTGTTCCTGAAGAACGGTGCGAGGATCGCCATCACCGGCCGGGATCGCCAGCGCCTCGAGCAGGCGCGGCTCGAGCTGGGAGACGGCGCCGTCGCCATCGAGGCAGACGTGCGCCGTCGCGCCGAGCTGCAGCGCATGGCGCACGAGCTCAAGACCGCCTTCGGAGCGCTCGACATCGTCTTCGCCAATTCGGGTGTCGCCTATGCGACGCCGATCGAGACGACCGACGAGGCGGCCTTCGACGAGTTGATGAACGTAAACTTCAAGGGCGTCTTCTTCACGGTGCAGGCGGTCCTGCCGATCCTGCGGGACGGCGGCTCGATCGTGCTCAACACGTCGTGGCTCAACCAGGTGGGCACGCCGGGACGATCGCTGCTGTCGGCGTCCAAGGCCGCCGTGCGGTCGCTGGCGCGAACCCTGTCGGCGGAGCTGCTGGGCCGCAGGATCCGCGTGAACGCCGTGTCGCCCGGTTCGATCGAGACGCCGATCCATCGTCGCGGACAGAGCGACGAGGAGTTCCGCGCCTACAGGCAACGCGTTGCGGCCCAGGTTCCGGTCGGCCGGATGGGGCAGCCCGACGACATCGCGGCGGCAGCGCTTTTCCTCGCGAGCGACGCCTCGAGCTACATGCTCGGCGCGGAGATCGTGGTGGATGGCGGCCGCGCCGAGCTCTGAACCACGAGGATCCAGATGGTCGATACCGGCGAACCCGTGCCCTACATGGAGCGCACGCGGCAGTACTACCGCGCGCTCGGCTACGCCAAGGACTACGTCTGGGCACGGCACGACGATGTGCCTTTCGCGAAGCTGGCGAAGCCGCTGGCCGAATGCCGGCTCGCGCTGATCACGACGGCCAATCCGCCCGACCACGACGGCAAGCGGCAATTGTGGTCCGGCGCGATCGACCCGGCGCCGGCGACGCTGCACACCGCCGACCTCGCGTGGGACAAGGACTCGACGCACACCGAGGATCGAGGATCGTTCCTGCCCATCGAGATCGCCGCGAAGCTGGCGGGCGAGGGCGTGTTTGCCGGACTGACGCCGCGCTTCCATGGCGTGCCGACCGACTACAGCCAACGCCGGACGACCGAGGATGTCGCGCCGAGGCTCCTGCAGCGATTGCGTGACGACGGCGCCGATGGTGCCGTCCTCTGTCCGCTTTGACCGGTCTGCCACCAAACCGTGAGTTTGGTCGCCCGGCATCTCGAAGCGAACGGCATTGCGAGCGTGATCATCGGCTCGGCCCTGGACGTCGTCGAGCATTGCGGCGTTGCCAGATTCCTGTTCACCGACTTCCCCCTGGGCAATCCCTGCGGCCATCCCTGGGATCGGGTGATGCAGGAGAAGATCGTCCGGCAGGCGCTCGGCTTGCTTGCCGATGCGAGCGCGCTGCGCACGACGCTCAAGGCGCCCTTCGGCTGGAAGGCAAGCGATCCCGAGTGGCGCGCCCGATACGGACGCGTCGATCCCGCCGAACGCGAACGCCTCCTGGCGCTCGGCGAAGAACGGCGCCGCCAGAAGGCGAAGGCTGGAGGATAGAGCGGCATTTGGCCGATTTGCCCGGGTCTTGCCTTCCCCCGGAGGGGGAAGGTGCCCGAAGGGCGGAAGGGGGATGTCGAAGACGGACACCCGTTTCGTTGAGACATCCCCCTTCCGTCGCGCTGCGCGCGCCACCTTCCCCTCCGGGGGAAGGGAAATCCACATGCGCCAACTCTTGCTGCGCTACAGGGACCGCGGAGCTGCGTGATGGAATTGTGGGCACAGCTCGGGACGCATGCGGCCTTCCTGCTCTTCGTCGCGATGGGCGTCTATGCGCAGTCCCTCACCGGCTTCGCGCTGACGCTGATCCTTCTCGGCCTGATCGGCGCCACCAACCTGGTGCCGCTGACCGACGCGGTGAACGCATCGACGATCATCTCGTTCAGCACCGCATGGACCTTCCTCTACCGTCGCAAGGCTTTCCGCGTCGAGCCGGTGATCATGCCGACCCTCGTCACGTGCGCGGTCGGCATCATCGCCGGAACGCTGCTGCTCAGTTGGCTCGCCGGATCGGCCTATCAGGTCCTGCGCCTTGTTCTCGGCGCGAGCATCGCGGGATGCGCGCTGTCGCTGTGGCGTACCGCGCAATCGCTGCCGTCGCCGTCGTCTCCCGCGGTCTTCGCCTTCACCGGCGGCGTGGCCGGTCTCATGGCCGGCATGTTCTCGGCGCCCGGGCCGCCTTTGGTCTACCTGCTCTATCGGCAGCCGATGTCGCTGGCGCGCATCCAGGAATCGCTGCTGCTGATCTTCGGTCTCGGCACGTCGCTGCGCCTGCTGATCGTCGTGCCTTCCGGCGAATTCTCGCTGCTCTCCCTGCAGCTCGCGCTGGAAGCGCTGCCTGTGGTGTTTGTCGTGACACACTACACGGCGCGCCATCCGTCGCCGCTGTCGCCGACGCTGCTGAAGGGACTCGTCTGCACGCTGCTGATCGGCACGGGGTTCAGCATGGCCATCGGCGCGTTGCTCGCCAAGCGTTAAGCGCTTTCCTGGGACCGCCGGCGTCTCGCTGGCATCATGGAGAGGCCAGCGAGACGCCGGCGCGCCCAGACCGGGCGCGAGGCCGACGGTCGGCGCCTTCGCCGCGCATGTAGGCCTGGGGGCTGCAGCCCATGTCGCTGCGGAAGGCGTAGATGAAGGCCGATGTCGAGCCGTAGCCGAGATCCATCGCCGCCTGCGTCACGCTCAGGCCGCCGCCCATCAGCTCGATCGACTTGAACAGCCGCAGGCGCCGCCGCCAGGAACGCAGGCTCATGCCCAGTTCCGCCTCGAAGCGGCGCGCCAGGGTGCGCGCCGACATGCCGAGCTCGCGGCCCCAGGCATCGGGACCGCGCGGGTCGGCCGGGTCGGCGTAAAGCGTCTCGCAGAGCTTGCCGAGCGATGCATTGCGCGGCCACGGCAGGGCACCGGCCAGCGGCGGCGCGCGGCGCAGCTGGTCGAGGATCAGATCCGTCACGCGGCCGGCGTAGCCGTCGTAGTCCTTCTGGCCCTCGATCCCGGCGGCCTCGACGATCAGCGCGCGCAGCAGCGGCGAGACGCCGAACACGGTCGGGCTCGCGGGAAGCTCGCGGCCGGCCTCGTCGGCGATCCACAGGCTGCGGAACTCCGCGCCGAACAACGAGCCGACGCGATGCTGCAGGCCCGTCGGCAACCACACCGCCTGCTCGGGCGAGATCACCAGCGACTGGCCCTCGACGGCGACCGTCAGCACCCCGGAAATCGCGTAGGCCATCTGGTGCCAGGGATGGGCGTGCTCCGAAAAGCGATGGCGCGCCCGGATCGACTCCGCGCGCACGGTCATGGGCCGAGGCGGCTTCAGCCCCGGCGACTGAGCGATCGTCTCCCATCGCATGGCACGAGCTCCAGTTGTCGTTTATTCTATATAGCGTGGCTGTCCATCGAAAGACAGCCAGGCCGGAAGTCGATATGCAGAGGCCAATCGACTGTGCCGGATTGACGCCTGTCATCGGCGCCGCTCGCACATCGCCCCCTTGATGCAGCCAGGCTCCCGCCGCCGCGCCGTCCCGAACCAATGCCATGTCCCAAGCAGCAACCGCTTCGGCGGCCCTTCATTCCGCGATGACGGCGCAACACGCTTCGGGCAACGTCGCCCGGCTTGCCATCGCGCAGGCGCTGGCCGGCGCGAACTCGACGGTGGTCTATGCCACCGGCGCCATCGTCGGCAACGCGCTGGCGCCCGACAAGGCGCTGGCGACCCTGCCGATCTCCGTCTTCGTCGTCGGCATGGCGGCCTGCACCCTGCCGGCGGGCGCCATCGCCCGTCGGCACGGGCGCCGCGCCGCCTTCCTGGCCGGGACGGCGTGCGGCGTGCTGGTTGGCCTGCTCTCGGCGCTGGCCGTGGTGCTGGGCTCCTTCTGGCTGTTCTGCCTCGGCACCTTCTTCGGCGGCGCCTACGCCGCGGTCGTGCTGTCGTTCCGCTTCGCCGCGGCCGATGGCGTGCCGGCGGCGCGGCGCGCACGTGCCCTCTCGCTGGTCATGGCCGGCGGCGTCTTCGCCGGCGTGATCGGCCCGCAGCTGGTGACGTACACCATGAACCTGTGGCTGCCGCACCTCTTCGCGGCAACCTTCCTGGCGCAGGCGGGCGTGGCGGCGCTGTGCGCCATCATCCTGCTGGGCGTGCGGCTGCCGATGCCCAGCGCCGAGGAGATCGCCGGCGGACGGCCGCTGGGCGTCATCGCGCGCCAGCGGCGCTTCCTCGTCGCGGTGATCTGCGGCGTCGTCTCCTACCTGCTGATGAACTTCCTGATGACCGCCGCGCCGCTGGCGATGCGGCTGTGCGGCCTGTCGCAGGAATCGGCCAATCTCGGCATCCAATGGCATGTCATCGCGATGTACGCGCCGAGCTTCTTCACCGGTCACCTGATCGCCCGCTTCGGCACGTCGCGCGTGGTCGCCGCCGGGCTGGCGCTGACCGGCGCCGCCGCTGTCGCGGGCCTGCTCGGCCAGGATGTCGGGCATTTCTGGTGGAGCCTGGTGCTGCTCGGGCTGGGCTGGAACTTCGGCTTCATCGGCGCCTCCTCGATGGTGCTGGAATGCCATCGGTCGGAGGAACGGACCAAGGTGCAGTCGCTCAACGACTTCATCGTGTTCGGCACCATGGCGCTGGGCTCCTTCGCCTCGGGCGGCCTGCTCACAGCGTATGGCTGGGACACCGTGCTGTGGGTGTCGTTCGGTCCGCTCGCGCTCGCCGTCGCGGCGCTGGTGTTCGGCGCCTCGTCGCGTCGCGCCGCGGGCGCGAGCTGAGATGACCGGCTCCGCTCCAGCGGCCCACGTGCCGGTCGCGATCATCGGCGGCGGCCTCGCCGGGCTCTACGCCGCGCGGCTGCTGCACGCGGCGGGAGTAGGCTTCCGGATCATCGAGGCGCGCGGCCGGCTGGGCGGGCGCATCCTGTCGGCTGACGCCAGCGGGCGCGCTGGCGCCGACGGCTTCGACCTCGGGCCATCCTGGTTCTGGCCCGATCTGCACCTGGCGATGGCGCGCGTGGTGGCGGAGCTGGGCCTCGCGGCCTTTGCGCAACACGACGAGGGAGACGCGCTGGTCGAGCGCCTGCCGGGCAGGCCACCGCAGCGCTTCGCGGGCTTCCGGCAGGAGCCACGCTCCATGCGACTCGTGGGCGGCACCGGCGCGCTGGTGCACGCCCTGGCGCGTGGCTTGCCCGAGGACCGCATCCAGCTCGGCGCGAGGGTGACGCGCATCTCCCTCGAGGCGGCGCGTGCGGTGCTCGCGATCCGCCGTGACGATGGAGGCGATGAGATTCTGGCCGCCGATCACGTGATCGCGGCGCTGCCGCCGCGGCTGATCGCGGCCACCATCGCCGTCGAGCCCGACGTCGCGCCCGCCATTCGACAGCGCTGGCGCGACACCGCGACATGGATGGCGCCGCACGCGAAGTTCTTCGCGCTCTATGATCGGCCGTTCTGGCGCGAGGCCGGCCTGTCGGGCATGGCGCAAAGCATGGTCGGCCCGCTGGCCGAGATCCACGACGCGACAACCGCGTCGGGCGCCGCGGCGCTGTTCGGTTTCATCGGCGTCGAATTCGAGCGGCGCGCCGCGGCGGGCAGCGCCGTGCTGACGAGGGCCTGCCTCGATCAGCTCGCGCGCCTGTTCGGCGAGACGGCGGGCCGGCCCAGCGCGACCCTGTTGACGGACTGGACGGCCGATCCGCTGACGGCGACCGCGGCTGACCGGCAGGGCGGCGCGCATCCGCTGCCGCAGCACGGCCCCTGGATCACCGGCGCGTGGCGCGCGCGCCTGTCCCTGGCCGGCAGCGAGACCAGCGCGACGGCGCCGGGCTATCTCGCCGGCGCCCTCGACGCAGCGCAGAGGGCGGTCGCGGAAACGCTCGACCGGCTCGATCGCCGTCCGCCCAGGACCATCACAGGACAACGGTGAGGAGGAGACAGGCATGATCACCGAGATCGTCACGTTCAGCATCCCGGAAGGCATGGCGCGCGAGGAGGTCGTGGCCAACTACCGCCGCAGCGCGCCCACCTGGCGCGCCAATCCCGACCTGATCCGCAAGAACTACCTGTTCGACGCCGAGAGCCGTCGCGCCGGCGGCGTCTATCTGTGGCGCAGCATGGACGCGGCGCGGCGCGCGCGCGACGCGGCGTGGCTCGAACGGGTGCGACGTAACTACGGCAGCGAGCCGGTCGTGCAGTACTTCGAAACGCCGCTGATCGCCGACAACGCGCTCGGCGAGACGATCGACGAGGGCGGTCAGGATGCCCCATCATAGCGCCTCGGCTGTCATCCCGCGCGAAGCGAGGGATCCATGCAGCGTTCCTGGATCCCTCGCTTCGCTCGGGGTGACAGGGTGATCGGCCCGCCGTCCCGGCCGAGGGGAAAGTGCGATGGAGAATGACAAGAGCCCGATGGCGCGCTCCGGTCACAAGGTGGCGACCGTTGCGTTCGTCGACCTTGCCGGATTCAGCGCCATTGCCGACGTTCACGGCGATGCGGCCGCGATCGCGGTGCTCGAGATCTTCGAGGACATGGTCCGCGAGGCGCTCAGCCAGTACGAGCCGCCCATCAAATGGATCGGCGACGAGGCCATGCTGGCCTTCCCGGAACCGCAAACCGCCGTCCAGGCGCTGGGCGCGCTGCTGCAGGCTTGCCGCAAGGAACCGCGCCTGCCGCTGACGCGCGCCGGGCTGAACCATGGCCCGGTGATCCGCAGGGGAACCGACCTGTTCGGCTCGACCGTCAACATCGCGGCCCGTCTCGCGGCGCTGGCATCACCGGGTCAGCTGCTTGCCACCGAGCCCGTCGCAGTGGCCGCCGCCGCCAAGGGCGTCCAGACGCGCGATCTTGGCCGGGTGGCGCTGCGCTCGGTGGCGGGCAAGGTCTCGCTTTACGAGATCGAACTGGCGCCGACGCCCGACCCGGCCTGGATCGATCCCGTGTGCAAGATGCACGCACCCTACGCAGCCTACCGACGGGCCGAGGCTGATGGGCCATGGTTCTGCTCGGTGGGGTGCGAGGAGGCCTATCGGCGCTCGCCGCAGACCTATCCGCTGGCTCGATGATCGGCGGTTGCGCGGCCGCGGACGATCCGCTATACACCGCGCTCTCCGAAGGCTGGCGGCTTCCGCTGGCCTTCGGTTTTTGTCTTGGCCGAGGCCGATTTCCCTTGGAAATCAACCGTTTGAGGTCCGGGCAAGTTTCGTGCGGGAGGCTCGCCATGGCCGTACCGCGCGTCCCTTAAACCCAGAGGGCAAGCGATGGCAAAGAAAGTCCAGGCCTACGTCAAGCTGCAGGTGCCGGCTGGCAAGGCCAATCCGTCCCCGCCGATCGGCCCCGCGCTCGGTCAGCAGGGCGCCAACATCATGGAATTCTGCAAGCAGTTCAACGCGCGCACGCAGAAGCTGGAACAGGGCATGCCGATCCCGGTGGTCATCACCGTGTTCCAGGATCGCAGCTTCACCTTCGTCACCAAGACGCCGCCGGTGAGCTACTTCATCAAGAAGGCGATCGGCATCGAGACCGGCGCGAAGACAACCGGCACGCAGACCGTCGGCGAGATCACCCGGGCGCAGATGGAAGCCATCGCCAAGGAGAAGATGCCCGACCTCAACTGCCACTCGATCGACGCCGCGGTGGCGCAGATCGCCGGCTCGGCCCGCTCCATGGGCGTCAAGGTGGTGGAGTAGGCCATGTCGCAGCACGGCAAGCGCTACAAGAAGGCGTCCGAAGGCGTCGACCGCGAGAGGACCTACGCGCTCGACGAGGCGGTCAGGCTGATAAAGGCCGGCGCCAAGGCCAAGTTCGACGAGACGGTCGAGATCTCGATGAACCTCGGCATCGATCCGCGTCACGCCGACCAGATGGTGCGCGGCGTGGTCTCGCTGCCCAACGGCACCGGCAAGTCGGTGCGCGTCGCGGTATTCGCGCGTGGCGCCAAGGCCGATGAGGCCAAGGCGGCCGGGGCCGACATCGTCGGCGCCGAGGACCTCGCCGAGAAGATCACCGGCGGCGAGATGAACTTCGAGCGCTGCATCGCCACGCCCGACATGATGGGCGTCGTCGGCCGCCTCGGAAAGGTGCTGGGCCCGCGCGGCCTGATGCCCAATCCGAAGCTCGGCTCGGTGACCATGGACGTGGCCGGTGCGGTCAAGGCGGCCAAGGCTGGCCAGGTCGAGTTCCGCGCCGAGAAGGCCGGCATCGTGCATGCCGGCGTTGGCAAGGCGAGCTTCAGCGACGCGGCGATCAGCGAGAACGTCAAGGCGTTCGTCGGCGCGATCACCCGCGCCAAGCCGACCGGCGCCAAGGGCACCTTCATCCAGAAGGTGACCATGAGCTCGACCATGGGCCCGGGCGTGAAGCTGGACATCCCCAGCCTCACCTGAGCCGCACAAGAGAATTCCGGCCTCGGATCTCGGTCCGGCGCCGGCTTCAGGGATCGCCCGGTCCGCCGGTCGATCCCGACCTGTCCGAGACTGCAGGTGCCAATCCGGCCCGTCCGGTGCGGCCTAAGGGGGCAACCCGCCGGCATAGACGGGGGTACGGGAATGAGATGGCCGGTTCGCCGGCCGTGGATGACCCGAGCTTCCGGGATGGGAAACCCGGGAAGCGCTTTGTCCTTCGGGACGGGACGCGACCCTCATGCAGTCGATCCGGCGGAAGCCGGGTCATTGCCTGGAGACGATAGTGGACCGCACTGAGAAAACAGAGGCGATCGCGTCGCTCAACAAGGGCTTCGGCACCGTGGACCTGCTGGTGGTGACCCGCCAGTCGGGCCTGACGGTGGCGGAGGTCTCGGCCCTGCGTCAGCAGGTGCGCGAAGCGGGCGCCTCGTACAAGGTTTCGAAGAACCGGCTCACCCGTCTCGCTCTGGAAGGAACGGCGTTCAAGGACATCGGCCCCATGCTCACGGGTCCGACCGCGATCGCCTCGTCCAAGGACCCGGTCGCCGCCGCCAAGGCGGTGGTGACCTTCGCCAAGGGCAACGAGAAGCTGACGATCGTCGGCGGCTCGCTCAAGGGCCAGGTGCTCGACGCCGAAGGCGTCAAGCAGCTCGCCGCGCTGCCCTCGCTCGACGAGCTGCGCGGCAAGATCATCGGACTCATCCAGGCGCCCGCGACCAAGATCGCCGGCGTCCTGCAGGCGCCCGGTGGCCAGCTCGCGCGCGTCTTCAGCGCCTACGGCTCCAAGGACTCTTCCGGTTCGCAGGCGGCGTAAGCCGATCCGTCGACCACACGTAACACTCGGGACATCTGGAGAAACATCATCATGGCCAATCTCGAACAGATCGTTGATCAGCTCTCCTCGCTGTCGGTGCTCGAAGCCGCGCAGCTCAGCAAGATGCTGGAGGAGAAGTGGGGCGTCTCGGCGGCCGCGCCGGTCGCCGTCGCCGCCGTCGCCGGCGCTGCCGCGCCGGCCGCCGCCGAGGTGAAGGACGAGTTCAACGTCGTCCTCGCTGCCGCCGGCGACAAGAAGATCAACGTCATCAAGGTGGTGCGCGAGCTCACCGGCCTGGGCCTGAAGGAGGCCAAGGACCTGGTCGAGGCCGCGCCCAAGGCGGTCAAGGAAGCCGTGCCGAAGGCCGACGCCGAGAAGATGAAGGCGAAGCTCGAGGCCGAGGGCGCCAAGGTCGAGCTGACCTAAGCGTTGGGTTCCGACCGGGGCTTCATCGCCCCGGTCGGGCCGCTTCGTTGAGCCGGCGCGCGCCGCCGGCTCCATCAAGTGGCCCGCTGCAACGAATGGTTCCGACGGCTTCGCGGATCGTCGGAACCGAGACAGCAGATGGGGCGTCCGCCGCCTGAAACCGAAGAGGTTTTCGCATGGCCACGACCTTCAACGCCCGTACCAGGATTCGCCGGCAGTTCGGCCATATCGCCGCCGCCGCTCCGATGCCGAACCTGATCGAGGTGCAGAAGAAGTCGTACGATCAGTTCCTGCAGATGCACACGGCGCCCGCCGCGCGCGTGAACGTCGGCATCCAGGAAGTGTTCCGTTCCGTCTTCCCGATCAAGGACTTCGCCGAGCGCTCCAGCCTGGAGTTCGTGAAGTACGAGTTCGAGGAGCCGAAATACGACGTCGAGGAGTGCCAGCAGCGCGGCATGACCTACGCCGCGCCGCTCAAGGTCACCCTGCAGCTCGTGGTCTGGGACATCGACGAGGAGACCGGCTCGCGCTCGATCCGCGACATCAAGGAGCAGGACGTCTACATGGGCGACATGCCCCTGATGACGAGCAACGGCACCTTCATCGTCAACGGCACCGAGCGCGTGATCGTCTCGCAGATGCATCGCTCGCCGGGCGTCTTCTTCGACCACGACAAGGGCAAGACCCACAGCTCGGGCAAGTACCTGTTCGCCGCGCGCATCATCCCCTACCGCGGCTCTTGGCTCGATTTCGAGTTCGACGCCAAGGACCTGGTG
This sequence comes from Alphaproteobacteria bacterium, assembly GCA_019635875.1. Lineage (NCBI taxonomy): Bacteria > Pseudomonadati > Pseudomonadota > Alphaproteobacteria > Alphaproteobacteria bacterium. Next base: position 218,908 of record JAHBYP010000009.1, on the reverse strand, counting down.
CATGTCCGCATCGACCGCCGCCGCAAGCTGCCGGTGACGACCCTGCTGATGGCGCTCGACAGCGCCGAGACCGAGCGCAAGCGCGTCGATCTCGCCGCCAAGGGCCAGACGCTCGACCCGGTCGAGGCCGTCGGCATCGCGCATGAGGACATCCTCTCGGCGTTCTACGGCTCGACGACCTACGCGCGCGACAAGGAAGGCTGGCGCACCGCGTTCCAGGCCGAGGCGCTGCGCGGTGTGAAACTGACGCACGACCTGATCAACGCCAAGACCGGCAAGGTCGTGGCCGAGGCCGGCGCCAAGATGACGCCGCGCCTGTCGGCTCGCCTGGTCGAGGGCGGCCTGAAGGAAGTGCGCGTGCTGCCCGAGGAACTCGCCGGCAAGTACGCCGCGCGCGACGTGGTCAACGAGAAGACCGGCGAGATCTATATCGAGGCCGGTCACGAGATCACCGAGGCGACGCTGGCGGCGCTCGACGCTGTCAAGATCGACAGCATCGACGTGCTGGCGATCGACCACGTCAACGTCGGCGGCTACCTGCGCAATACGCTGGTCGCCGACAAGAACCAGACGCGCGAGGACGCGCTGATGGAGATCTACCGGGTCATGCGTCCGGGCGAGCCGCCGACGCTGGAGACGGCGGAGACCCTGTTCCGCGGCCTGTTCTTCGACCCCGAGCGCTACGACCTCTCGGCCGTCGGCCGCGTGAAGATGAACATGCGGCTGGGGCTCAAGGGCGTCGACGACCAGATGCGCATCCTGCGCCGCGAGGACATCTTCGCGGTGGTCAAGACCCTGCACGAGCTCAAGGACGGCCGCGGTGAGATCGACGACATCGACCATCTCGGCAACCGCCGGGTGCGCTCGGTCGGCGAGCTGATGGAGAACCAGTACCGCGTCGGCCTCTTGCGCATGGAGCGCGCGATCCGCGAGCGCATGAGCTCGATCGACATCGACACGGTCATGCCGCACGACCTGATCAACGCCAAGCCGGCGGCGGCGGCGGTGCGCGAGTTCTTCGGCTCCTCGCAGCTCTCGCAGTTCATGGACCAGACCAACCCGCTCTCGGAGGTCACGCACAAGCGTCGTCTCTCGGCGCTCGGGCCGGGCGGCCTGACTCGCGAGCGTGCCGGCTTCGAGGTGCGCGACGTGCATCCCACGCACTACGGCCGCATCTGCCCGATCGAAACGCCGGAAGGCCCGAACATCGGCCTGATCAACTCGCTGGCGACCTACGCGCGCGTCAACCAGTACGGCTTCATCGAGAGCCCGTACCGCAAGGTCCATGGCGGCCGGGTCGGCGACGAGGTCGTCTACCTGTCGGCGATGGAGGAGGGGCGCTACACCATCGCCCAGGCCAACGCCGCGCTCGATCCGCGCGGCAAGTTCGCCACCGACCTGGTGAGCTGCCGCAAGGGCGGCGAGTACATCCTGGCGCGGCCGGAGACCATCGACTTCATCGACGTCTCGCCCAAGCAGGTCGTGTCGGTCGCCGCGGCGCTGATCCCGTTCCTCGAGAACGACGACGCCAACCGCGCGCTGATGGGCTCGAACATGCAGCGTCAGGCCGTGCCGCTGCTGCGCTCCGACGCGCCGCTGGTCGGCACCGGCATGGAGGAGGTCGTCGCCCGCGACTCCGGCGTGACCATCGTGGCGCGCCGCTCCGGCTACATCGACCAGGTCGACGCCATGCGCATCGTCGTGCGCGCCACCGAGGACTCCGGTCCGGGCGCGCCCGCCGTCGACATCTACAACCTGCTGAAGTTCCAGCGCTCGAACCAGAGCACCTGCATCACGCAGAAGCCGCTGGTGAAGGTCGGTGACTCGGTGGCCAAGGGCGAGATCATCGCCGACGGGCCCTCGACCCAGAACGGCGAGCTGGCGCTGGGCCGCAACGTGCTCGTCGCCTTCATGCCGTGGAACGGCTACAACTTCGAGGACTCCATCCTCATCTCCGAGCGCATCGTCTCCGACGACGTGTTCACCTCGATCCACATCGAGGAGTTCGAGGTGATGGCCCGCGACACCAAGCTGGGCCAGGAGGAGATCACCCGCGACATCCCGAACGTCGGCGAGGAGGCGCTCAAGAACCTCGACGAGGCGGGCATCGTCTACATCGGCGCCGAGGTCGAGGCCGGCGACATCCTGGTGGGCAAGGTGACGCCGAAGGGCGAATCGCCGATGACCCCCGAGGAGAAGCTGCTGCGCGCCATCTTCGGCGAGAAGGCATCCGACGTGCGCGACACCTCGCTGCGCGTTCCGCCCGGCGTCAACGGCACCATCGTCGAGGTCCGCGTCTTCAACCGCCGCGGCGTCGACAAGGACGAGCGCGCTCTCGCCATCGAGCGCGACGAGATCGAGCGCCTGGCCAAGGACCGCGACGACGAGAAGGCGATCCTCGAGCGCAGCTTCTACAACCAGCTGCAGGAGCTGCTGCTCAACCAGACCATCGCCGGCGGCCTGAAGGGCGCCAAGGCGGGCACCAAGATCAACGAGAAGGTGCTGGGCGAGTTCCCCCCGGCGCAGTGGCGCCAGATCGCCGTCAAGGGCGACAAGCGCATGGAGGAGATCGAGTCGCTGACCAAGCAGTTCGACGACTCGATGAAGCGCCTGCAGGACCGCTTCGAGAACAAGGTCGACAAGCTGCAGCGCGGCGACGAGCTGCCGCCCGGCGTGATGAAGATGGTCAAGGTCTTCGTCGCGGTGAAGCGCAAGCTGCAGCCGGGCGACAAGATGGCCGGCCGTCACGGCAACAAGGGCGTCATCTCCAAGATCATGCCGATCGAGGACATGCCGTACCTGCCCGACGGGCGTCACGTCGACATCGTGCTCAACCCGCTGGGCGTGCCGTCCCGCATGAACGTGGGCCAGATTCTCGAGACCCATCTGGGATGGGCCGCGGCGGGCCTGGGCCACAAGATCGGCGACATTGTCGTCGCCGCCAAGGGCGAGAAGGCGGCCGCCGGCGGCGTGCGCAAGACGCTGCGCGAGGTTTACGGCGAGAAGATCTACAAGAGCGACATCGCCGAGCTCGACGACGAGCAGACGCTGACGCTGGCGGAGAACCTCAAGGGCGGCGTGCCCTTCGCCTCGCCGGTGTTCGACGGCGCCCACGAGGGCGACATCGTCGACATGCTGCGCGAGGCCGGGCTCGACACCTCGGGCCAGGTCACGCTGATCGACGGACGCACCGGCGAGACGTTCCACCGCAAGGTGACCGTCGGCTACATCTACATGCTCAAGCTGCACCATCTCGTGGACGACAAGATCCACGCCCGCTCGATCGGCCCGTACTCGCTGGTCACCCAGCAGCCGCTCGGCGGCAAGGCGCAGTTCGGCGGCCAGCGCTTCGGCGAGATGGAGGTCTGGGCGCTGGAGGCCTACGGTGCGGCCTACACCCTGCAGGAGATGCTGACGGTGAAGTCCGACGACGTCTCCGGCCGTACCAAGGTCTACGAGGCCATCGTGCGCGGCGACGACACGTTCGAGGCGGGCATCCCCGAATCGTTCAACGTGCTCGTCAAGGAGCTGCGCTCGCTCTGCCTCAACGTCGAGCTCGAGCAGAAAGCCGTCTGAGCAAAACGGGGACGGCCGCGAGGCCGTCCCGCCCCCTCACGTCGCGATATCGCGCCCATAACAGGAGCAGCGGACCATGACCGACCTCGTCAACATCCTGGGCCAGCCGCAGGGCACCCAGAGCTTCGACCACATCCGCATCGCCATCGCCTCGCCCGAGCGTATCCGCTCGTGGAGCTTCGGCGAGATCAAGAAGCCGGAGACCATCAACTACCGCACCTTCAAGCCCGAGCGGGACGGCCTGTTCTGCGCCCGCATCTTCGGGCCGATCAAGGACTACGAGTGCCTGTGCGGCAAGTACAAGCGGATGAAGTTCCGCGGCATCATCTGCGAGAAATGCGGCGTCGAGGTCACGCTGACCAAGGTGCGCCGCGAGCGCATGGGCCACATCGAGCTGGCCTCGCCGGTCGCCCACATCTGGTTCATGAAGTCGCTGCCCAGCCGCATCGGCCTGCTGCTCGACATGACGCTGAAGGATCTCGAGCGTATCCTGTACTTCGAGAACTACGTCGTCATCGAGCCCGGCCTGACGCCGCTGAAGTACCGTGAGCTGCTGTCCGAGGAAGGCCACATCCGCGCCGAGGACGAGTACGGCGAGGGCAGCTTCACCGCCAAGATCGGCGCCGAGGCGATCAAGGACATGCTGGTCGCCATCGACCTGCAGAAGGAGCGCGAGACGCTGCGCGTCGACCTGCGCGAGACCTCCTCGGAGGCCAAGCGCAAGAAGCTCGTGAAGCGCCTGAAGATGATCGAGGCCTTCATCGACTCGGGTGCGCGTCCGGAGTGGATGATCCTCGACGTCGTGCCGGTGATCCCGCCCGAGCTGCGTCCGCTGGTGCCGCTCGACGGCGGCCGCTTCGCCACGTCGGACCTCAACGACCTCTATCGCCGCGTCATCAACCGCAACAACCGCCTGAAGCGGCTGATCGAGCTGCGCGCGCCCGATATCATCGTGCGCAACGAGAAGCGCATGCTGCAGGAGGCGGTCGACGCGCTGTTCGACAACGGCCGCCGCGGCCGCGTCATCACTGGCGCCAACAAGCGTCCGCTGAAGTCGCTCAGCGACATGCTGAAGGGCAAGCAGGGCCGCTTCCGCCAGAACCTGCTCGGCAAGCGCGTCGACTACTCGGGCCGTTCGGTGATCGTCGTCGGTCCCGAGCTCAAGCTGCACCAGTGCGGCCTGCCCAAGAAGATGGCGCTCGAGCTGTTCAAGCCGTTCATCTATTCGCGCCTGCAGAACTACGCCATGGCCAACACCATCAAGGCGGCCAAGCGCATGGTGGAGAAGGAGCGGCCGGAGGTCTGGGACATCCTCGAGGAGGTGATCCGCGAGCATCCCGTGATGCTCAACCGCGCGCCGACCCTGCATCGGCTGGGCATCCAGGCCTTTGAGCCGGTGCTGGTCGAGGGCAAGGCGATCCAGCTGCATCCGCTGGTCTGCACTGCCTTCAACGCCGACTTCGACGGCGACCAGATGGCGGTGCACGTGCCGCTGTCGCTGGAGGCCCAGCTCGAGGCACGCGTGCTGATGATGTCGACCAACAACATCCTCAGTCCCGCCAACGGCAAGCCGATCATCGTGCCGTCGCAGGACATCGTGCTCGGCATCTACTACATCACCATGGAGCGCGAGGGCGAGCCGGGCGAGGGCATGGTCTTCGGCGACATGGGCGAGATCCAGCACGGGCTCGACTCGCGGATCGTCACCCTGCACAGCCGCATCAAGGCGCGCCTGCACACGGTCGACGAGACCGGCGCCGAGGTGGTCAAGGTGGTCGAGACCACGCCGGGCCGCATGCTCTTGTCGGAGATCCTGCCGCAGAGCAAGGACGTGCCGTTCTCCCTGATCAACCGCGTGCTGACCAAGAAGGACATCCAGAACGTCATCGACGTGGTCTACCGCCACTGCGGCCAGAAGGAGACGGTGATCTTCGCCGACCGCCTGATGGCGCTGGGCTTCGGCCACGCCTGCCGCGCCGGCATCTCGTTCGGCAAGGACGACCTCGTCATCCCGGCTTCCAAGGAGAAGCTGGTCGCGCAGACCCAGAAGGAGGTCAAGGAGTACGAGCAGCAGTACCAGGACGGCCTGATCACCTCGGGCGAGAAGTACAACAAGGTGGTCGACGCCTGGTCGCGCTGCTCCGAGAAGGTCGCCGACGAGATGATGAAGGGCATCTCGACGCCGAAGAAGGGCGATCCGATCAACTCGGTGTTCATGATGGCCCACTCGGGCGCGCGCGGCTCGGCGGCGCAGATGAAGCAGCTCGCCGGCATGCGCGGCCTGATGGCCAAGCCGTCGGGCGAGATCATCGAGACGCCGATCATCTCGAACTTCAAGGAAGGCCTATCGGTGCTGGAGTACTTCAACTCCACCCACGGCGCGCGCAAGGGCCTGGCCGACACGGCGCTCAAGACGGCGAACTCGGGCTACCTGACCCGCCGCCTGGTCGACGTGGCGCAGGACTGCATCATCACCGAGAACGACTGCGGCACAAAGGACGGCCTGACCATGCGCGCCGTCGTCGACGGCAGCGACATCATCGAGCCGCTGGGCGAGCGCATCCTGGGCCGCTCGGCGCTCGAGGACATCGTCGATCCGCTGAACGGCAACGTGCTGGTGAAGGCCGGCACGCTGATCGGCGAGGAGGATATCGACGCCATCGAGCGGGCCGGCATCGAGGAGGTGAAGATTCGCTCGGCGCTGACCTGCGACACCCGCTGGGGCATCTGCGGCACATGCTACGGCCGCGATCTCGCGCGCGGCACGCCGGTGAACATCGGCGAGGCGGTCGGCGTCATCGCCGCGCAGTCGATCGGCGAGCCGGGCACGCAGCTCACCATGCGCACCTTCCACATCGGCGGTGCCGCGCAGCGCGGCGCCGAGCAGTCGAACGTCGAGGCTTCCCACGAGGGTCGCGTCTCGGTGCGCAACCGAAACGTCGTCACCAACGGCGAGGGCGTGCTCATCGTCATGGGCCGCAACACCGAGCTTGTGGTGATCGACGCCAACGAGCGCGAGCGCGCCCGTTTCCGCGTGCCCTATGGCGCGCGCCTGCTGGTCGACAACGACACGCCGGTCGTCAAGGGCCAGAAGCTGGCCGAGTGGGATCCGTACACCCTGCCGGTGATCACCGAGAAGGCGGGCACGGCGAGCTACGTCGATCTCGTCGAGGGCACCTCGATGCGCGAGGTGATCGACGAAGCCACCGGCATCTCCAACCGCGTCGTCGTCGACTGGAAGCAGCAGGCGCGCGGCGGCGAGCTGCGGCCGCGCATCGCCATCCTCGACGGCCAGGGCAAGCCGATCATCCTCGCCAACGGCCAGGAGGCCCGCTACTTCCTCGCGGTCGACTCGGTCCTGTCGGTCGAGAACGGCCAGACCGTGAACGCCGGCGATGTCCTCGCCCGCATTCCGCGCGAAGGCAGCAAGACACGCGACATCACCGGCGGTCTGCCGCGCGTCGCCGAGCTGTTCGAGGCCCGTCGTCCCAAGGACTTCGCCATCATCAGCGACGGCGCCGGCCGTATCGAGTTCGGCAAGGACTACAAGAACAAGCGTCGTCTGCTGGTGATCCCGCCGGACGGCCAGGGCGAGCAGGTCGAGTACCTGATCCCCAAGGGCAAGCGCATCGCGGTCCAGGAAGGCGACTGGATCGAGAAGGGCGATCTGCTGATCGACGGCAATCCGGTGCCGCACGACATCCTGCGCGTCATGGGCATCGAGGCGCTCGCCACCTATCTGGTGAACGAGATCCAGGAGGTCTACCGACTGCAGGGCGTGAAGATCAACGACAAGCACATCGAGGTCATCTGCCGCCAGATGCTGCAGAAGGTCGAGATCGTCGATCCGGGCGAGTCGACGTTCCTGATCGGCGAGCAGGTCGACAAGCTGGAGTTCGAGGAGATCAACGCCAAGCTGGCGACCGAGAACCTCAAGCCGGCGCGCGGCGAGCCCGTGCTTCTGGGCATCACCAAGGCCAGCCTGCAGACCAAGTCGTTCATCTCCGCGGCCTCCTTCCAGGAGACCACGCGCGTGCTCACCGAGGCGGCTGTGTCGGGCAAGATCGACACGCTGCTGGGCCTCAAGGAGAACGTCATCGTCGGCCGCCTGATCCCGGCCGGCACCGGGGGCGTGATGAATCGCCTCAAGGAGCTGGCGGCCAAGCGCGACCGCGAGATGCTGGCCTCGCAGCCCATGGAGGAGGTCGGTCAGCCGGACGAGCAGGCCCTGCGCGAGCAGGCGCCGGCGGCCGAATAGCCAGCGCTGCTGACCGGAGTTACATTAGTCGGGGCGCCCCCAACGGGGCGCCCCAATATTTTGCGGCGACAGCATCCGGCGCAATGAAGTTGCGCGCTTCATTGGTTGCGTCAAAGCTAGGAAAAATCTTGAGAAATCGCCGCTGCGCGCTTGACGGGGTCCTGACTCGCTCATATAACCCGCGCGCTTTCCCGGGAGGACTGGTGGTAGGGCGCGCCCTAGACGCAGTCTGAGCGGGAGAACCGTTACATCGTCGTTCGGGCCACTCTGGCAGGCCTCCCACCCGAAATCGGGCAAAGCCAGCGCATGTTGGCGTTTTGCCTTTTTGCGTTTCCAGGGGTGTCCGGACGTTGGTGGCGACAGTCAGGTGATCGGCGAGGACCCGAGCGAATGCCCACCATCAACCAGTTGATCCGCAAGCCGCGTGTGGCACCGACATATCGCAACACGGTGCCGGCGATGCAGAACTGCCCGCAGAAGCGCGGCGTCTGCACGCGCGTCTATACCACGACGCCGAAGAAGCCGAACTCCGCGCTGCGCAAGGTCGCCAAGGTGCGCCTGACCAACGGGTATGAGGTGGTGAGCTACATCCCCGGCGAGGGTCACAACCTGCAGGAGCATTCGGTCGTCATGATCCGCGGCGGTCGCGTCAAGGACCTGCCGGGCGTGCGTTACCACATCCTGCGCGGCGTGCTCGACACCCAGGGCGTCAAGGATCGCAAGCAGCGCCGGTCGAAGTACGGCGCCAAGCGGCCGAAGTAAGGGAAGGCTCTACCATGTCGCGTCGTCATCGCGCCGAGAAACGAGAGATCCTCCCCGACGCCAAGTTCGGCGATCTCGTCGTCTCCAAGTTCATGAACACCCTGATGTTCCAGGGCAAGAAGTCGGTCGCCGAGACCATTGTCTACGGCGCCATGGACATCATCGGCGACAAGACCCGGCAGGATCCGCTGCCGGTGTTCCACGAGGCCATCGACAACGTGAAGCCGGCCGTCGAGGTTCGCTCGCGCCGCGTCGGCGGCGCCACCTACCAGGTCCCCGTCGAGGTGCGTCCCGAGCGGCGCCAGGCGCTGGCCATCCGCTGGCTGATCCAGGCGGCGCGCGACCGCTCGGAGCACAGCATGACGGAGAAGCTGTCCGGCGAGCTGCTCGACGCCGCCAACCGCCGCGGCGCCGCGGTCAAGAAGCGTGAAGACACGCACCGCATGGCCGACGCCAACAAGGCGTTCGCCCACTACCGCTGGTAGACCGACGCACCCCCGAGCGAAAGCCCACCCCCATGGCCCGAACTACCCCCATCGAGCGTTACCGTAACATCGGTATCATGGCTCATATCGACGCCGGCAAGACGACCACGACCGAGCGCGTCCTCTACTACACGGGCAAGAGCTACAAGATCGGCGAAGTGCACGACGGCGCCGCCACCATGGATTTCATGGAGCAGGAGCAGGAGCGCGGCATCACCATCACGTCGGCGGCGACGACCTGCTTCTGGAAGACCGAGGCCGGGCCGTTCAAGAACGAGCAGCACCGCGTCAACATCATCGACACACCCGGCCACGTCGACTTCACCATCGAGGTCGAGCGTTCGCTGCGCGTGCTCGACGGCGCCGTCTGCGTCTTCGACTCGGTGGCCGGCGTCGAGCCGCAATCCGAGACCGTGTGGCGCCAGGCCGACAAGTACGGCGTGCCGCGCATCTGCTTCGTGAACAAGATGGACCGCGTCGGCGCCAATTACTGGCGCACCATCGACATGATCGTCGACCGGCTGGGCTCCAAGCCGCTGGTCACCCAGCTGCCGATCGGCTCCGAGGGCGGCTTCAAGGGCATCGTCGATCTGGTCGCGAACAGGGCGATCGTCTGGCTCGAGGAGACGCTGGGCGCCAAGTTCGAGATCACCGATATTCCGGACGACCTCAAGGAGCAGGCGACAGAGTACCGCGCCAAGCTCATCGAGATGGCCGTCGAGCAGGACGACGAGGCGCTCGAGAAGTATCTCGGCGGCGAGGAGCCAGACTACGATACGCTGATCCGGTGCATCCGCAAGGGCACGATCTCCTACGCCTTCGTGCCGACGCTGTGCGGCTCGGCGTTCAAGAACAAGGGCGTGCAGCCCATGCTCGACGCGGTGGTCAACTACCTGCCGGCGCCGAACGATCGTCCGAGCGTCGACGGCAGCAACGTCAAGACCGGCGCGCCGGACACACGCCGGACCGTGGACGAGGCGCCGTTTTCCGGCCTGGCGTTCAAGATCATAACCGACCCGCATGTCGGGTCGCTGACCTTCCTGCGAGTCTACTCAGGCGTGCTGCAGAAGAGCTCGGGCGTGCTCAACAGCACCAAGGACCGTTCCGAGCGTGTCGGCCGCATGCTGCTGATGCATGCCAACAACCGCGAGGACATCGAGGAGGCCCGCGCCGGCGACATCGTCGCGCTGACCGGCCTGAAGTCGGTGACCACCGGCGACACGCTGTGCGATCCGAAGAATCCGATCATCCTCGAGAAGATGGACTTCCCGGACCCGGTCATCGAGCTCGCCATCGAGCCGAAGACCAAGGGCGACCAGGAGAAGCTGTCGCAGGCGCTGGGCAAGCTGGTGCAGGAGGATCCGACCTTCCGCGTCCAGACTGACCCAGAGAGCGGCCAGACCATCATCAAGGGCATGGGCGAGCTCCATCTCGAGATCAAGGTCGACATCCTCAAGCGCACCTACAAGGTCGAGGCCAATGTCGGCGCGCCGCAGGTCGCCTATCGCGAGACGCTGGGCCGCCGCGTCGAGCACGACTACACGCACAAGAAGCAGACCGGCGGTTCGGGCCAGTTCGCCCGCATCAAGCTGGTGTTCGAGCCGGGCGAGCCGGGTTCGGGCTACAGCTTCGAGAGCGCCATCGTCGGTGGCTCGGTGCCCAAGGAGTATGTGCCGGGCGTCGAGAAGGGGCTGGAGTCCTCGCGCGAGTCCGGCGTGCTGGCCGGCTTCCCGGTGATCGACTTCAACGTGAAGCTGGTCGACGGCGCCTACCACGACGTCGACTCCAGCGTGCTGGCCTTCGAGATCGCCGCGCGCGCCGCCTTCAAGGAGGCGCTACAGAAGGCGCAGTGCAAGCTGCTCGAGCCGATCATGAAGGTCGAGGTCGTGACGCCCGAGGACTACATGGGCGACTGCATCGGCGACCTGAACAGCCGACGCGGCATGATCCAGGGCATGGAAGCCCGCGGCAACGCCCAGGTGATCAACGCCATGGTGCCGCTGGCCAACATGTTCGGCTACGTCAACACGCTGCGCTCCATGACCCAGGGCCGCGCGTCCTACTCGATGGTCTTCGATCACTACGCGCCTGTGCCCCAGGCCGTGGCCGACGAAGTCGTCGCCAAACTCGCCTGATGAGGGAAGCACCATGACGAAGAGCAAGTTCGAGCGGACGAAGCCGCACTGCAACATCGGGACGATCGGGCACGTGGATCACGGCAAGACGTCGCTGACGGCGGCGATCACGAAGATCCTGGCGAAGACGGGGGGCGCGACGTACACGGCGTACGACCAGATCGACAAGGCGCCGGAGGAGCGCGAGCGGGGCATCACGATTTCGACGGCGCATGTCGAGTACGAGACGCAGAACCGGCACTACGCGCATGTCGACTGCCCGGGTCACGCGGACTACGTGAAGAACATGATCACGGGCGCGGCGCAGATGGACGGTGCGATCCTGGTGGTGTCGGCGGCGGACGGTCCGATGCCGCAGACGCGCGAGCACATCCTGCTGGCGCGGCAGGTGGGTGTGCCGGCGCTGGTGGTGTACATGAACAAGGTCGACATGGTGGACGACCCGGAGCTGTTGGAGCTGGTGGAGCTCGAGGTGCGCGAGCTGCTGAAGAGCTACCAGTTCCCGGGCGACGATCTGCCGGTGGTGAAGGGCTCGGCGCTGATGGCGCTGGAGGACAAGCAGCCTGAGATCGGCGAGCAGTCGGTGCTGAAGCTGATGGAGGAGGTCGACCGTTACATTCCGCAGCCGATGCGCGACAAGGACAAGCCGTTCCTGATGCCGATCGAGGACGTGTTCTCGATCTCGGGCCGCGGCACGGTGGTGACGGGCCGCGTGGAGCGGGGCGTGATCAAGGTGGGCGAGGAGGTCGAGATCGTCGGCCTGAAGGAGACGTCGAAGACGGTGGTGACGGGCGTGGAGATGTTCCGCAAGCTCTTGGACCAGGGCGAGGCGGGCGACAACATCGGCGCGCTGCTGCGCGGCGTGGGCCGCGAGGACGTCGAGCGCGGCCAGGTCCTGGCCAAGCCGGGGTCGATCACGCCGCACACCAACTTCGAGGCCGAGGCCTACATTCTGACGAAGGAGGAGGGCGGCCGGCACACGCCGTTCTTCACCAACTACCGGCCGCAGTTCTACTTCCGCACGACCGACGTGACGGGGGTGGTGACCCTGCCGGAGGGCACCGAGATGGTGATGCCGGGCGACAACGCGCGCATGGTGGTCGAGCTGATCCAGCCGATCGCCATGGACGAGGGTCTGCGCTTCGCCATCCGCGAGGGCGGCCGCACCGTCGGCGCCGGCGTCGTCACCAAGGTCGTGAAGTAAGAGGAACAAGGCGCCGGCGCGGGCAACCGCGCCGCACCTGTTTGGGAGCAGCGGATATGGCTGATAGCACGAACATCCGGATCAGGCTCAAAGCCTTCGATCATCGCGTTCTCGACCAGTCGACGAACGAGATCGTGAGCACGGCGAAGCGGACCGGTGCGCGCGTGCGGGGGCCGATCCCGCTGCCGACGCGGATCGAGAAGTTCACGGTCAACCGCTCGCCGCACATCGACAAGAAGTCGCGCGAGCAGTTCGAGATGCGCACGCACAAGCGCGTGCTCGACATCGTCGACCCGACGCCGCAGACGGTGGACGCGCTGATGAAGCTCGACCTCGCCGCCGGCGTCGACGTCGAGATCAAGCTCGGCCAGTAAGAAGGAACGGGGCGATGCGTACCGGATTGGTCGCACAGAAGCTGGGCATGACCCGCGTCTTCAATGACGCCGGCGAGCATGTGCCCGTTACCGTGCTGAAGCTGGACAACGTCCAGGTCGTGGCCGTGCGCACCGAGGAGAAGGACGGCTACAACGCTGTCCAGCTCGGCATCGGCACCGCCAAGGTCAAGAACGTCACCAAGCCGCAGCGCGGCCACTTCGCCAAGGCGAAGGTCGAGCCCAAGCGCAAGCTGGTCGAGTTCCGCGTCGACAAGGACGGCCTGCTGCCGGTCGGCGCCGAGATGTCGGCCGCGCACTTCGTCGCCGGCCAGATCGTCGACGTCACCGGCACGACCATCGGCAAGGGCTTCGCCGGTGCCATGAAGCGCTGGAACTTCGGCGGCCTCGAGGCCTCGCACGGCGTGTCGATCTCGCATCGCAGCCACGGCTCGACCGGCAACCGCCAGGATCCCGGCCGCACCTTCCCGAACAAGAAGATGGCCGGCCATCTCGGTTCGGAGCGGGTCACCACGCAAAACGTCAAGGTCGTGTCGACCGACGAGGCCAAGGGCCTGATCCTGATCCAGGGCGCGGTGCCCGGCCACAACGGTGCCTGGGTGCTGGTGCGCGACGCCGCCAAGCGCAAGGCGCCCAAGGACCTGCCGTTTCCCGGCGCCGTGAAGGCCGCCGCGGCCGCGGCCGAAGAGAACAAGGGCTGATTGCCATGAAGCTCAACGTCAAGACGCTGGACGGCGCCGAGGCCGGCGAGATCGATCTCGCCGACGCCATCTTCGGCCTGCCGGTGCGTGCCGACATCCTGCAGCGCTGCGTCGTGTGGCAGCTCGCCAAGCGCCGCGCCGGCACGCACAAGACCAAGATCCGCTCCGAGGTCAAGGCGACCTCGAAGAAGGTGTGGGCCCAGAAGGGCACCGGTCGCGCCCGCCACGGCAACGAGGCGGCGCCGCAGTTCCGCGGCGGCGGCAAGGCCTTCGGCCCGGTCAATCGCAGCCACGAGATCGACCTGCCCAAGAAGGTGCGCAAGCTGGCCCTGAAGACCGCGCTGTCGGCCAAGGCGGCCGAGGGCAAGCTGGTTGTGCTCGAGAGCACCACGGTTGCCGAGCCCAAGACCGGCAAGCTGGCGGCCACGCTGAAGGGGTTGGGCATCAGGAACGCCCTGTTCATCGATGGCCCGACGATCGGCGAGAACTTCGCCCGCGCCGCGCGCAACATCCCGCTGGTCGACGTGCTGCCGCAGCAGGGTGCCAACGTCTACGACATCCTGCGTCGCGACACCCTGGTGCTGACGCGCGATGCCGTGAAGCATCTCGAGGAGCGCCTGCAATGAGTGCCGCAAAGAAGCCGGCCGTCATGTCGCGCGCGCGCATGTACGAGGTCATCCGCGCGCCGCTGGTGACCGAGAAGTCGACGCACCAGAGCGAGCACAGCCAGATCTCCTTCAAGGTCTCGCTGGACGCCACCAAGCCCGAGATCAAGCAGGCCATCGAAGGTCTGTTCAATGTCAAGGTCAAGGCGGTCAACACGCTGCGCGTCGAGGGCAAGAACAAGGTGTTCCGCGGCGTGCGCGGTCGCCGCAGCGACTGGAAGAAGGCGATCGTCTCGCTCGTCGACGGCGAGAAGATCGACCTGACGACGGGCCTGTGAGCGGGGAGCGGCTGAAATGGCACTGAAAACCTACAAGCCGGTCACGCCGTCGCTGCGCGGCCTGGTGCTCGTCGACCGCTCCGAGCTGCACAAGGGCAGGCCGGTCAAGGGCTTGACCGAGGGCAAGCACAACACCGGCGGCCGCAACAATCACGGTCACACCACCGGCCCGCATCGCGGCGGCGGCCACAAGCGCCGCTACCGCACGATCGACTTCAAGCGCCGCAAGTTCGACCAGGTCGCGACCGTCGAGCGCCTGGAGTACGACCCCAACCGCACCGCCTTCATCGCGCTGGTGAAGTACCCGGACGGCGAGCTTGCCTACATCCTGGCGCCGCAGCGTCTGAAGGCCGGCGACCAGGTCGTTTCGGGCGAGCGCGTCGACATCAAGCCGGGCAACGCCATGCCGCTGGCCAACATGCCGGTGGGCACCATCGTTCACAACGTCGAGATGAAGCCCGGCAAGGGGGGGCAGATCGCACGGTCGGCCGGCACCTATGTCCAGCTGGTCGGCAAGGACCAGGGCATGGCGCAGCTCAAGCTCAGCTCGGGCGAGGTGCGCATGGTGCGCGCCGAGTGCCTGGCGACGATCGGCGCCGTGAGCAACCCGGACCAGCAGAACATCAACTACGGCAAGGCCGGCCGCATGCGCTGGCTGGGCCGCCGCCCGGTGACGCGCGGCGTCGCCATGAACCCGATCGACCATCCGCACGGCGGCGGCGAGGGCCGCACCTCGGGCGGTCGTCACCCGGTCACGCCCTGGGGCAAGCCCACGAAGGGCAAGAAGACCCGCAACAACAAGGCGACCGACAAGATGATCATCCGGCGCCGTCACGCGACGCGCTGATCGCGACGGATCAAGGAGGACGAACGTGGCACGTTCAGTTTGGAAAGGACCGATGGTCGACGGCTATCTGCTGGACAAGGCGGATGCCGCTCGGCAGTCGACCCGCAACGAGGTCATCCGCACCTGGTCGCGGCGCTCGACCATCCTGCCGCAGTTCGTCGGCCTGACCTTCGGCGTCTACAACGGCCAGAAGTTCATCCCGGTGAACGTCACCGAGGAGATGGTCGGCCACAAGTTCGGCGAGTTCTCGCCCACCCGGACCTTCCACGGCCACTCCGGTGGCGGTGACAGGAAGGCGTCGAAGTAGGTCGCGCGATGAGCAAGAAACCCAACGAGCGCCGCGAGGCGGAGAACGAGGCCAAGTCGGTCCTGCGCGTGCTGCGTGTCAGCCCGCGCAAGCTCAATCTGGTCGCCCAGCAGATCCGCGGCATGGGCGCCGGCAAGGCGCTCAACGAGCTCGCCTTCTCGCGCAAGCGCATCGCCGCCGACGTGCGCAAGGCGCTGCAGTCGGCGGTCGCCAACGCCGAGAACAACCACCAGCTCGACGTCGACCGGCTGTTCGTGTCGGAGGCCAGCGTCGGCAAGGGCCTCGTCATGAAGCGCTTCCACACCCGCGCGCGCGGCCGCAGCGCAGGCATCGAGAAGCCGTTCAGCCAATTGACCATCGTCGTGCGCGAGCGCGCGCAGGAGGAGGCGAAGTAATGGGTCAGAAGGTCAACCCGATCGGCCTGCGCCTCGGCATCAACCGGACGTGGGATTCGCGCTGGTACGCCGGCGAGGGCGCCTATGCGCGCCTGCTGCACGAGGACATCCGAATCCGCGATTTCCTGCGCGAGCGCCTGCGCCAGGCCGGCGTCAGCAAGATCGTCATTGAGCGGCCGGCCAAGAAGGCGCGCGTGACCATCCACACCGCGCGCCCCGGCGTCGTCATCGGCAAGAAGGGCGCCGACATCGAGAAGCTGCGCGCCGAGCTCGGCAAGATGAGTCAGGCCGAGGTCAGCCTGAACATCGTCGAGATCCGCAAGCCGGAGATCGACGCCACGCTGATCGCCGAGAACATCGCCCAGCAGCTCGAGCGCCGCGTCGCCTTCCGCCGCGCCATGAAGCGCGCCGTGCAGTCGGCCATGCGCCTGGGCGCGCTCGGCATCCGCATCAACTGCTCGGGTCGCCTGGGCGGCGCCGAGATCGCGCGCATGGAGTGGTACCGCGAAGGTCGCGTGCCGCTGCACACGCTGCGCGCCGACGTCGACTACGGCACCGCGACGGCGTTCACCACCTTCGGCACCTGCGGCGTCAAGGTCTGGGTGTTCAAGGGCGAGATCATGGTCCACGACCCGATGGTCCAGGACAAGCGTCTCGAAGAAGCCCAGGCCGGGCGCTGAGACGGGATAGGGCAGTGTCATGCTGAGTCCGAAAAGAACCAAGTACCGCAAGGCCTTCAAGGGCCGCATCCGCGGCCAGGCCAAGGGCGGCACGACGCTGGCCTTTGGCGAGTACGGCCTGAAGGCGCTCGAGCCCGAGCGCGTCACCGCGCGCCAGATCGAGGCCGCCCGCCGCGCCATCACGCGTCACATGAAGCGCGCCGGCCGCGTGTGGATCCGCATCTTCCCGGATCTGCCGGTGTCGCTCAAGCCGGCCGAGGTGCGCATGGGTTCGGGCAAGGGCTCGCCGGAGTTCTGGGCCTGCCGCATCAAGCCGGGCCGCGTGATGTTCGAGATCGGCGGCGTGCCGGTGAACGTGGCGAAGGAGGCCTTCGACCTCGCCGCCGCGAAGCTGCCGATCAAGACCAAGTTCATCGCTCGCATGAGCGAGGGAGGCGCGTGATGAAGGCCAGCGATCTGCGCGCCAAGACGGCCGACGAGCTCAAGACCCAGCTCGGCGACCTGCGCAAGGAGGCGTTCAACCTGCGCTTCCAGCAGGCCAACGGGGTGATCGGTCCGCAGTCGGGCAACACGGCCCGCGTGGAGGCGGTGCGTCGCGACATCGCGCGCATCATGACCGTGCTCAAGCAAAAAGCCGCCTCCTGAGGAGCAACGAGATGCCGAAGCGAATTCTTGAGGGCGTCGTCGTCAGCGACAAGATGGACAAGACCGTCGTTGTCGAGGTCGAGCGTCGCGTTCAGCACCCGGTCTACAAGAAGTTCATCCGGCGCTCCAAGCGCTATCACGCGCACGACGAGTCCAATACGGTGAAGACCGGCACGACCGTGCGCATCATCGAGAGCCGTCCGCTGTCGAAGACCAAGCGGTGGGTCGTGATCACCGAGGGCGGACAGGCGTCCTGAGGGACGGCTGGGCCAAGCATTTTGGGAGCGGCGGGTCACCCGCCGGATAGGCAGACATGATCCAGATGCAGACGAACCTCGACGTCGCCGACAACTCCGGCGCCAAGAGGGTGCAGTGCATCAAGGTGCTGGGCGGCTCGAAGCGCAAGTTCGCGACCATCGGCGACGTCATCGTCGTCGCGGTCAAGGACGCGATCCCGCGTGGCAAGGTGAAGAAGGGCGAGGTGGCCCGTGCGGTCATCGTGCGCACCGCCGCGGCGATCCGCCGGCCGGACGGCAGCGCCATCCGCTTCGACCGCAACGCTGCGGTGCTCGTCAACAAGCAGGACGAGCCGGTCGGCACCCGAATCTTCGGACCGGTCACCCGCGAGCTGCGCGCGCGCAAGTTCATGAAGATCATCTCCCTGGCACCGGAAGTGCTGTGAGGACGCGATGCCGAAACTGAAGATCCGCAAGGGCGACCGGGTGGTCGTCATCACCGGCCGCGACAAGGGCAAGCAGGGCGAGGTCGTCCAGGTGCTGCCCGACGCCAGCCGCGTCGTCGTCCAGGGCGTCAACATGATGAAGCGACACCAGAAGGCGCGCCGCGCCGGCGAGGAGAGCGCCATCATCGCCAAGGAAGCCTCGATCCACGTCTCCAACGTGGCTCACATCGACCCGTCGAGCGGCAAGCCGACGCGCGTCGGATTCAAGTTCCTCGACGACGGCCGCAAGGTGCGCATCGCGCGCGCCTCCGGCGAGTCGATCGATCGCTAGGGGAGTGGGAAAGATGCCCGCCCGTCTGCAAGAGCACTACGAGAAGGTCGTGCGCGCCGAGCTGCTGAAGCAGTTCGGTTACGGCAATCCGATGGAAGTGCCGAAGCTCGACAAGGTCGTCATCAACATGGGCGTCGGCGAGGCCGTCGCCGACCGCAAGGCGGTCGACAACGCCGCCGTCGAGCTCGCCCGCATCTCCGGTCAGAGGCCGGTGATCACCAAGGCGCGCAAGTCGATCGCCACCTACAAGGTGCGCGAGGGCATGGCGCTGGGCTGCAAGGTCACCCTGCGACGCGACCGCATGTACGAGTTCGTCGATCGCCTGGTGAATATCGCGCTGCCGCGCGTGCGCGACTTCCGCGGGCTCAACGGCCGTTCCTTCGACGGCCGCGGCAACTACGCCATGGGCCTCAAGGAGCAGCTCGTGTTCCCGGAGATCGACTACGACAAGGTCGACCAGGTCCGCGGCATGGACATCATCATCTGCACCACGGCGAAGACGGACGCCGAGGCCAAGGCGCTGCTGCGCGGCTTCGACTTCCCCTTCGTCAATTGAGAGCTGGAGGCTCACATGGCCAAGACCAGCATGGTCGAGAAGAACAAGAACCGGGCGGCGTTGGTCAAGCGGTTCGCCGCCAAGCGCAAGGCGCTCAAGGAAGTGATCATGGACCGCTCGCGTCCCGTGGAGGAGCGCTTCGAGGCGCAGCTCACGCTCAACGAGCTGCCGCGCAACGGCGCCAAGGACCGCCTGGCCAGCCGTTGCGAGTTGAGCGGCCGCCCGCGCGCGGTCTACCGCAAGTTCAAGCTCTCGCGCATCGCGTTGCGCGACCTTGCCTCGCGCGGGCAGCTGCCCGGCGTGGTCAAGTCGAGCTGGTGAGTCGAAGGAGACGACGGTCATGGCACTGAGCGATCCTGTCGGCGATATGTTGACCCGCATCCGCAACGGTCAGGCGGCGCGGCTCGACAGCGTCACGATGCCGGCATCCCGTTTGCGCGCGAATGTCCTCGACGTGCTGCAACGCGAGGGCTACATCCGCGGCTATTTCGAGGAAGAGATGCGCGCCGGCATCAAGGAGTTGCGCGTCGAGCTGAAGTACGACAACGGCAAGCCGGTGATCCGCGAGGTCCATCGCGTGTCGACGCCGGGCCGGCGCATCTATTCCAAGATCGCCGACCTGCCGAAGGTCTACAACGGCCTCGGCATCTCCATCCTGTCGACGCCGCGAGGCGTCATGTCGGACAGCGAGGCCCGCACCGCCAATGTCGGCGGCGAAGTCCTCTGCAAGGTGTTCTGATCATGTCGCGCGTCGGAAAGAACCCGGTGCCGGTGCCCGCCGGCGTCACGGTCGACATCAAGGGCCAGGCGATCAAGGCCAAGGGCAAGAAGGGCGAGCTGTCGATGGTCGTGCATGACGACATCGAGGTGGTCCGCGAGGGCAACCTGATCTCGCTCAAGATGCGCCACGACAACCCGCGCTCGCGCGTGCTGTGGGGCACCAACCGCAACCTCGTTCACAACCTGGTGCACGGCGCCGGCGAGGGCTTCACGGTGAATCTCGAGATCACCGGCGTCGGCTATCGCGCCGCGGCGGACGCCAAGCAGCTCAAGCTGCAGCTCGGCTTCAGCCACGACGTCGAGATTCCGATCCCGCCGGGCATCACGATCAAGACGGCCAAGCCGACCGAGATCGAGATCAGCGGCGCCGACAAGCAGAAGGTCGGCCAGATCGCCGCCGAGATCCGCGGATGGAAGCCGCCGGAGCCCTACAAGGGCAAGGGCATCAGGTACGCGGGCGAGAAGATCCTGCGTAAAGAAGGCAAGAAGAAGTAAGGGCCGCCATGACCACGTCGGTTCAGTTCGAGCGGCGCCAGCGCCGCACCCGCCACGCGCTGAAGCAGCGCGCCGGCGGTCGTCCGCGCCTGAGCGTGTTCCGCTCGGGCAAGCACATCTACGCCCAGGTGATCGACGACCTGAAGGGTCATACGGTCGCCTCGGCCTCGTCGGCCGACGAGCAGCTCAAGGGCAAGCTGAAGACGGGCGCCGACAAGTCGGCGGCGACCGAGGTCGGCAAGCTGATCGCCGAGCGCGCGATCAAGGCCGGCGTCAGCACCGTCGTGTTCGATCGCGGCGGCTATATGTTCCATGGCCGCGTCAAGGCGCTGGCCGATGCCGCCCGCGAGGGCGGCCTGTCGTTCTAGGAGCAGGCACATGGCACGTGCACCGGGTGGTTCGAGCCGCGGTCCGCGCGACGGCGAGGGCGGCGGCGGCCGCGGTCGTCGCGATCGCGACGGCGGCGGTCGGGGTCAGCAGCGCGGCGCCGGCGGCGATCGCGAGGAGAGCGAGCTGGTAGACAAGCTCGTGGGTATCAACCGCGTGTCAAAGACGGTGAAGGGCGGCAAGCGCTTCGGCTTCGCCGCGATCGTCGTCGTCGGCGACCAGCGCGGCCGCGTCGGCTACGGCACCGGCAAGGCGCGCGAGGTGCCCGAGGCGATCCGCAAGGCGACCGAGGCGGCCAAGCGCGGCATGATCCGTGTGGCGCTGCGCGAGGGCCGTACGCTGCACCACGACGTGCTCGGCCATTTCGGCGCCGGCCGCGTCGTGCTGCGTGCCGCTCCGGCGGGTACCGGCATCATCGGCGGCGGCGCCATGCGCGCCGTGTTCGAGACGCTGGGCCTGAAGGACGTCGTCGCCAAGTCGGTCGGCACGTCGAACCCGCACAACATGATCAAGGCGACCTTCGATGCGCTGTCGTTGGTGCAGTCGCCGCGCATGGTCGCCAACCGCCGCGGCAAGAAGGTGGGCGATATCCTCGGCCGCCGCGACGACCAGGCCGCCGAAGCCGCCGCCTGAGGAGCGTTCCCATGTCCGACCGGAAGACGATCAAAGTCACGCAGACCGGCAGCCCGATCGGCCGCCGCCACGATCAGCGCGAGACCCTGGTCGGCCTTGGCCTCAACAAGCGCCACCGCAGCAAGGTCCTCAAGGACACGCCCGAGGTGCGCGGCATGATCGGCAAGGTGCAGCATCTCGTGCGCGTCGAAGACGCCAAGTGAGCCAGCCATGAAACTCAATCAGCTTTCCGACAACCAGGGCGCCCGCAAGTCGCGCATGCGCGTCGCGCGCGGCATCGGCTCGGGCAAGGGCAAGACCGCCGGACGCGGCGGCAAGGGCCAGAAGGGCCGCTCGGGCGTCGCCATCAAGGGATTCGAGGGCGGCCAGATGCCGCTCTTCCGCCGCCTGCCCAAGCGTGGTTTCAACAATCCGTTCCGCAAGGAATACGCGCTGGTGAATCTCGGCACGCTGCAGAGCGCCGTCGAGGCCGGCAAGCTTGAGGCCGGCAAGCCGGTCGACGCTGCCGCCCTGCAGGCGGCCGGCATCGTCCGCCACCTGCGCGACGGCGTGCGCCTGCTCGGCAAGGGCGAGGTCAAGGCCGCTCTCCAGATCACCGTGACCGGCGCGTCCAAGGCCGCGATCGAGGCGATCGAGAAGGCCGGCGGCAAGGTGACTGTCCTGGCGCCCGTCGAGGCGGAAGCGGCCTAGCCGCGGCTGTTTCCCGCCCGCGATCGATGATGCGCCGGCGCTGCGCCGCCGGCTGCCGGAGGATCGGAAGCCATGTCCTCAGCCGCCGAACAGCTCGCCCGCAACCTGAACTGGGGCAATCTCGGCAAGGCGACCGAGCTCAAGAAGCGCCTGTGGTTCACCCTGGGCGCTTTGATCGTCTATCGCATCGGCTCCTACGTCCCGGTGCCCGGCGTCGATCCGGCCGCCCTCGCGGAAGTCTTCCAGCGACAGTCCGGCGGCCTCGCTGGCATGCTCGACGTGTTCTCGGGCGGTTCGATCGGCCGCATGTCGATCTTCGCGCTCAGCATCATGCCGTACATCTCGGCCTCCATCATCATGCAGATCCTGACGACGGTGATTCCGTCGCTCGAGGCGCTGAAGAAGGAAGGCGAGGCCGGCCGCAAGAAGATCAACCAGTACACCCGCTACGGCACCGTCTTCCTGGCGGCTATCCAGGCCTACGGCATCGCCGTGGGCCTCGAATCTCAGACCAGCGCCGTCGGCCCGGTGGTCCACGATCCCGGACTCTATTTCCGCTTCGTCACCGTGGTCACCTTGGTCGGCGGGACCATGTTCCTGATGTGGCTGGGCGAGCAGGTGACGGCGCGCGGCGTCGGCAACGGTATCTCACTGATCATCTTCGCCGGCATCGTCGCGGCCATGCCCGGGGCCATGGTGCAGACCCTGGAGCTGGGCCGGACGGGCTCGCTCTCGGCGCTGTTCATCATCGGCCTGATCATCGGCATCATCGCGGTGGTGATATTCGTCGTCTTCATCGAAACGTCGCAGCGACGAATACTGGTGCAGTATCCCAAGCGCCAGATGGGCAATCGGGTCTATGGCGGCCAGGCCAGCTACCTGCCGCTCAAGATCAACACCTCGGGCGTCATCCCGCCGATCTTCGCCTCCTCGCTTCTGCTGTTCCCGGCCACCCTGGCCGGATTCCAGGGCCAGGGCACCAGCGACTGGGTGCAGTGGATCTCGGTGTATCTCGGCCACGGCCAGCCGCTTTACCTGGCGGTCTATGTCGGCCTGATCGTGTTCTTCTGCTTCTTCTACACCACGGTCGTCTTCCAGCCGGCCGACACCGCGGAGAACCTGAAGAAGTATGGTGGCTTTCTGCCCGGCATCCGTCCCGGCAAGAACACCGCCGACTACCTCGAATACGTGCTCACCCGCCTGACCACGATCGGTGCGGCCTACCTCTCGGTGGTCTGCATCATTCCCGAGGTGCTGATCGCCCAGGGCGGCGTGCCGTTCTACTTCGGCGGCACCAGCCTGCTGATCGTGGTCTCGGTGACGCTCGACACGGTCACCCAGATCCAGTCGCATCTGCTCGCCTACCAGTACGGCGACCTGATCGGTCAGGCGCGTCTGAAGGGGGGCAAGAACAAATGAAGCTGATCCTGTTGGGGCCGCCAGGCGCCGGCAAGGGCACCCAGGCGCAGCGGCTGCAGGACGAGTTCGGCTTGAAGCAACTGTCGACCGGCGACATGCTGCGCGCCGCCGTCGCCTCGGGCAGCGAGCTGGGCAGGAAGGCCAAGGGCATCATGGAGAGCGGCGGGCTGGTTCCCGACGATCTCATGGTCGGCCTGATCGAGGACCGCATCGGCCAGCCCGATTGCGCCCAGGGCTTCATCCTGGACGGTTTCCCGCGGACGACGGCCCAGGCCGAGGCGCTCGACAAGATGCTGGCCAATCGCGGCTGGAAGCTCGACCACGTGATCGAGATGACGGTCGACGAAAAGGTGCTCACCGAACGCATCGTCG
Organism: Alphaproteobacteria bacterium; assembly: GCA_019635875.1. Lineage (NCBI taxonomy): Bacteria > Pseudomonadati > Pseudomonadota > Alphaproteobacteria > Alphaproteobacteria bacterium. Next base: position 195,233 of record JAHBYP010000009.1, on the reverse strand, counting down.
GCCGCTTTTCGTGCGCCAAGTGCGGCGCGGGATACCACGACACGTTCAAGCGGCCGAAGACGGAGGGCGTGTGCGACGTCTGCGGCTCGACCGAGTTCGTCCGCCGCAAGGACGACAACGCCGAGACGGTGACTGCCCGGATGGCCGCCTACCGGTCCCAGACCGCTCCGTTGCTGCCCTATTACGGTGCGCGCGGGGTGCTGCGGCGGATCGACGGCATGGCGTCCATGGACGAGGTTTACCGCCAGCTGAAGGCGGTGGTGGGAAAGGCTTGACAAACTCGGCAGATGGTTGACTCGCGAGGCTCGATCCCTATAATCGCGCGCTTTCCAGAAATAGCCGAAGCGCGACCGTCGGGATACGGCCGCGCTTAACGTATTGAAGGAGCTGGGAAATTGGCCCGTATCGCAGGCGTTAACATTCCGACCAACAAGCGCGTCCTGATCTCGCTGCAGTACATCCATGGCATCGGCGCGCTGAAGGCCAAGGAGATCTGCCAGAAGGTTGGCATTGCCGACGAGCGGCGCGTCAACCAGCTGAGCGACGACGAGGTGCTTCGCATCCGCGAGACCATCGACCGTGACTACATGGTCGAGGGTGATCTGCGCCGCGAAGTGGCCATGAACATCAAGCGGCTGATGGATCTCGGCTGCTATCGCGGGTTGCGTCACCGCCGGGGACTGCCGGTCCACGGCCAGCGCACCCATACCAATGCCCGCACCCGCAAGGGACCGGCCAAGCCGATCGCTGGCAAGAAGAAAGCCGTCTAGGCCAAGAGGTTCGAAGTCATGGCGAAAGCACCTGCCGGCGGCACAGCCGCCGCCGCGCGTCCCCGGCGTCGCGAGCGCAAGAACATCACGTCGGGCATCGCCCACGTGAATGCGTCGTTCAACAACACGGTGGTCACCATCACCGACGTGCAGGGCAATACGATCGCCTGGTCGTCGTCCGGCACGCAGGGCTTCAAGGGCTCGCGCAAGTCGACGCCGTTCGCGGCGCAGATGGCGGCCGAGGACGCCGGCCGCAAGGCCATGGAGCACGGGATGCGCACCGTCGAGGTCGAGGTGCGGGGCCCGGGCTCGGGGCGCGAGTCGGCCCTGCGCGCGCTGCAGGCCGTGGGTTTCGCCGTCACCGCGATCCGCGATGTCACGCCGATCCCGCACAACGGCTGCCGCCCGCCCAAGCGTCGTCGCGTCTGATCTTCGTCCGCTGTCCACAGTACGCCGCGGCCCGTCGCCGCGGCGCCCGATAATCGAGGCCGCCGCGGGTCCGCGCGATGCCTGGCCTGCAAGCCGATCCGAGAGGTAGCCCCCCGTGCTTCAGAAGAATTGGCAGGAACTGATCAAGCCGAACAAGCTGCAGGTCGAGCCTGGCAGCGACGCCATGCGCGTCGCAACCATCGTCGCCGAGCCGCTCGAGCGCGGCTTCGGCCTGACGCTCGGCAACGCGCTGCGCCGCGTGCTGCTGTCCTCGCTGCAGGGCGCTGCCGTGACGTCGATCAAGATCGACGGCGTGCTGCACGAGTTCTCCTCCATCCCGGGTGTCCGCGAGGACGTCACCGACATCGTGCTGAACATCAAGTCGATGGCGGTGAAAATGCAGAGCGACCGGGCACATCGCCTGATCCTGCGCGCTACCGGTCCCGGCGAGGTCACCGCCGGCATGATCGAGACCACCGGCGACATCCAGATCATGGATCCCAAGCACCTGATCTGCACGCTCGACGACGGCGCCTCGCTGCACATGGAGCTCACGGTCTCGACCGGCAAGGGCTACGTGCCGGCGACGGCCAACCGACCGGCCGACGCGCCGATCGGCCTGATCCCGGTCGACGCGCTGTTCAGCCCGGTGAAGAAGGTCGCCTACAAGATCGACAACAGCCGCGTCGGCCAGGTCACCGACTACGACAAGCTGTCGATGAGCGTCGAGACCAACGGCACGGTCAGTCCCGACGACGCGGTGGCGATCGCCTCGCGAATCCTGCAGGACCAGCTGCAGCTCTTCATCAACTTCGAGGAGCCGCAGGCGGTGAAGGCCGATGTCGTCGCCGACGACATCCCGTTCAACCGCAACCTGCTGCGCAAGGTCGATGAGCTGGAACTGTCGGTGCGCTCCGCCAACTGCCTGAAGAACGACAACATCATCTACATCGGCGACCTCGTGCAGAAGACCGAGGCCGAGATGCTGCGCACGCCGAACTTCGGCCGCAAGTCGCTCAACGAGATCAAGGAAGTTCTTGCCCAGATGGGTCTGCATCTCGGCATGGAGATCCCCAACTGGCCGCCGGAGAACATCGAGGAGCTCGCCAAGCGTCTCGAGGAGCCGTACTGAGCCTGTGGCGTAAGTTTGTAGCGTGCCGGGGCCCCGGGGCCCCCAACGCGGCCGCGCAATCGCAAGCGGCCGTCGATAAACACAACATTGGAGATTGACGATGCGACATGGAATGAACGGACGGAAGTTCAACCGGGACTCGTCCCAGCGCAAGGCGCTGTTCAAGAGCCTCTCGTTGGCGCTGATCAAGCACGAGCAGATCCGCACCACCCTGCCCAAGGCCAAGGACATCCGCCCGATTGTCGAGCGGCTGGTCACGCTGGGCAAGCGCGGCGATCTGCATGCCCGCCGCCAGGCGCTGGCGCAACTCGGCGACGAGGGCATGGTGCACAAGCTCTTCACGACCATCGCCGAGCGCTACAAGAGCCGCGCCGGCGGTTACACCCGCGTGCTCAAGGCCGGCTTCCGCTACGGCGACGCCGCGCCGATGGCGCTGATCGAGTTCGTCGACCGCGATGTCGACGCCAAGGGCCAGGACAGCGGCCCGTCGGCCGAGAAGGCGGACGAGAACGCCGAGGCTGCAGCGTAACGGCCTGTGGCGAGCGGGGAACGGGCAGGGGGCGGCCACAGTGCCGCCTCTTTCCTTTTCTACCCGGGCGTTTCGAGGTCTACACTGTCTCCATGGGGAGCGAGCGCCAGATGAATGCAAGGATCGCCGCCTTGTCCGTGGCTCTTGTCGCCGGCCTGCTTTCGGCGGCTCCGACTTGGGCGCAGCAGGTTCCAGCATCGCGCGACCAGATGCAGGTCTCCTTCGCGCCGCTGGTCAAGCGCGTCTCGCCGGCCGTCGTCAACATCTACGCCCGCACACGGGTGAAGCAGGAGATTCCGCCATTCCTGCGCTTCTTCGGCGACGAGTTCCTGCGCCAGTTGCCGAAGGAGCGAGTGGCGCAGTCGCTCGGCTCCGGCGTCATCGTGCGCCAGGGCGGCCTGATCGTGACCAACAATCACGTCGTGCGCGGCGCCACTGAGATCAACGTCGTGCTCGCCGACCGGCGCGAATTCGCCGCCACGGTGCTGTCGACCGACGATCGCTACGATCTCGCCATCCTCAAGCTCGATGGCGAGCCCGGCAACATGCCATTCCTCGAACTGCGCGATTCGGACACCCTCGAGGTCGGCGACCTGGTGCTGGCGATCGGCAATCCCTTCGGCCTCAACCAGACCGTGACCAGCGGCATCATCTCGGCGCTGGCCCGTAGCGGCAGCGGCGTGACCGAGAACGGATTCTTCATCCAGACCGACGCGGCGATCAATCCCGGCAATTCCGGCGGCGCGCTGGTGTCCATGGACGGCAGGCTGATCGGGATCAACACCGCGATCTTCTCGCGCAGCGGCGGCTCGATCGGCATCGGCTTCGCCACGCCGTCGAATATCATTGCGCGCATGATCGAGGCCGGTGAGCGCGGTGGGCGCATGGTGCGCTCATGGATCGGCGCCAGCGTGCAGCGCGTCAGCGCCGATATCGCCACGTCGCTCAACCTGGCGAGGCCGCACGGCGTGATCCTGCGAGCGGTGGCGGCTGACGGTCCGGCGGCCAGGGCCGGCCTGCGCGTCGGCGACGTCATGCTGAGCATCAACGAGCAGGCGGTCGACGACGAGGCCTCGTTGCGCTTCCGTCTCGCGACGCTGCCGCTCAACAGCACCGCCAACGTCCGTGTGCTGAGTCGCGGCCAGGAGCGTTCGGTGCAGGTCAGGCTGACCGCGCCGCCGGAGAACCCTGCGCGCGACCGTTCGCAGCTCAGCGGCCGCAATCCGCTGGCCGGCGTCACCGTGATGAACATGTCGCCGGCGGTGGCCGACGAGTTGGGCGTCGATGCCTGGACGCAGGGGGTGGTGGTCGCCGAGATCGCCCAGGGTGCGCCGATCGCGCGCGTCGTCCGGCCGGGCGACTACATCGTTTCAATCAACGGGCAGCCGATCGATTCGGTGGCCACCCTGCGCTCGGCGCTGGGCGGCGAGAAGCCGGGCTGGTCGGTCACGGTGCGCCGCAAGGGCGAGGAGCGCACCTTCACCTTCCGCGGCTGAGGAAGGGGCCGGTGGCGGCGAGGAAGGGGCGCGCGGAACCGGCGAACGATTCGCTGTTCGCCGGGCTGGCGCCGGCGCCGCTGCCCGACCGCCTGCGCCCGCGCAGCATCGAGGAAGTCGTCGGCCAGGACCACGTGCTGGCGCCGACGGCGCCAATGGGTCGCATGCTGCAGAGCGGCCGGCTTGGCTCGCTGATCCTCTGGGGCCCGCCGGGCTGCGGCAAGACCACCATCGCCCGCCTGCTGGCCGATCGCGTCGACCTGCATTTCGAGCCCCTGTCGGCGGTGTTCTCCGGTGTCGCCGATCTGCGCAAGGTCTTCGAGGCGGCGCGCGGCCGGCGCGCGGCGGGGCAGGGCACCCTGCTCTTCGTCGACGAGATCCACCGCTTCAACCGCGCCCAGCAGGACGGCTTCCTGCCCTTTGTCGAGGACGGTACCGTGACGCTCGTCGGCGCGACAACCGAGAACCCGTCCTTCGAGCTCAACGCCGCGCTCCTGTCGCGCTGCCAGGTGCTGGTGCTGCGGCGTCTCGACGACACGGCGCTGCGCTTGTTGATCCAACGGGCCGAGCAGGCGATGGGCCGGAAGCTGCCGCTCGACGACGACGGTCGCGACGCGCTCTGCGCCATGGCCGACGGCGATGGCCGCTACCTGCTGAGCATGACCGAGCAGCTCTTCGAGCTGAAGGAACAGACGCCGCTCGACGCGCAGGGGCTGGCCGCGCTGATGCAGAAGCGCGCGCCGATCTACGACAAGGCGCAGGAGAGCCACTACAACCTGATCAGCGCCCTGCACAAGTCGCTGCGGGGATCCGACGTCGATGCCGCGCTCTACTGGTTCGCGCGCATGCTGCAGGGCGGCGAGGATCCGCTCTACGTCGTGCGCCGGCTGGTGCGCTTTGCCTCGGAGGATGTCGGCATGGCCGACCCGCAGGCGCTGCCGCAGACGCTGGCGGCCTGGGACGCCTATGAACGGCTAGGCTCGCCCGAGGGCGAGTTGATGATCGCCCAGGCAGTGATCTATCTCGCCACCGCGCCGAAATCGAATGCCGCTTATGTCGCGCAGGGCGAGGCAAACCGCGCGGCGAAGGAGACCGGCTCGCTGATGCCGCCGATGCACATCCTCAACGCGCCGACGCGGCTGATGAAGGAGATCGGCTACGGCCGCGGCTACGACTATGACCACGACGCGCCCGATGCGTTCTCGGGCCAGAACTACTTCCCCGACGGCATGGCGCGCCGGCAGTTCTACCGCCCTGTCGAGCGCGGCTTCGAACGCGACATCCTCAAGCGCATCGAATACTGGGCGCGATTGCGTTCACAGCGTTCGGGAGATCCGTAGAATCAGGCACTGCCATCCCGAGCGCACCGAGGGATGACAGAGGGAATCTACGACGAGCGCTTCTCCAACACCCGCACCCGCTTCATTGCGGCGGCGACCTTGCGGTCGCGGCCGTAGACGTCGTCGCGGAACTGAACCTTGCCGTCCAGGTCGGCGAATACGGTCTGGTAGGTGACGTGGATGTCGATCGGCTTGCTGAATCCGAAGCTCGCCTGCCTGCCGGAATTGGCCGCCGCCGCGACGCGCGCCTTCATCTCGCTGCTCTTGAACGCCGCTTCGACGAAGTCGAATGGGTTCTGCAGCCGGATGCAGCCGTAGCTGAAATTGCGGCTGCCCTGGGTGAACAGGAAGCGCGACGCGGTGTCGTGCATGTATATGCCGTACTTGTTCTTGAAGCCGAAGAAGATGTAGCCAAGCGCGTTGCCGGGGCCCGGCTCCTGGCGGATGCGGTAGGGGAAGGCCTTGGGATTGATCGATTCCCAGTCCACGGAGGCGGGGTCGAGCTCGGTATCGCTCGACCAGTCGGTGAAGATGCGCATGTTCGATTTCTGCAGCGCGTAGGGATCGCGTCGCAGCAGCGGCAGGTGTTCCTTGCCGGCGATCGAGCTGGGCACCGTCCAGTAGGGGTTGGTCTGGAAGGTGATCAGCGTGCTGGTGATCTCCGGCGTCTGCTCATTGGGCTTGCCGACGATGACCTTGCTGCGGAAGGCGATCCTGCCCTCGTCGAAGAAGTACATCGAATAGTCGGCAGCGTTGATCATCACGAAGCGCTCGCCCGGGGTTTCCGCCGCCCAGCGGCGGCGGTCGAGGTTGACCACGACCTGCTGCACCCGCTCTTCGATCGGGATGTTTAGGGAGAAGACGGTCTTGGCGCCGATCACACCGTCAACGCTGAGATTGTGCTCCTCCTGGTAACGCTTGACCGCGTCGACCAGCGCATCATCGTAGTGATTCGGGCCGTTGGCACCGGGCTCAGGTACGTTGGGCTCGGTCTCGGCCAGGCGGGTGCGGATGACGGCGATGCGTGGGTCGACGGCGCCGGGCCTGAGCAGCGTGGTCACCGGCGGGACGGTGGTGTAGCGGATGGTGCGGGCCTTCTCGCGCCACTCGACCAGCGCCTTCTTCAGGGCCGGATACTGTACGCCCTGCGGCATGAGGGTCTCGAAGAAGGCCTTGGGATCGGCATGGGCCGCTCCGTCACGCAGCAGCAGGTCGTAGTCCGGCTTGCGCTGGACAGGCGACATGTCCTTGTCGATGGCGTTGGCGTTGACCCGTCCGGTCGACAGGTCGGCGGCGGCCAACAGCAATCCACGGGTCAGCAGGAAGTCGCCCCGGGCGAGGTCCAGCGCGGTCTGCGAGTCCAGCAGCTTCTCGACGGCCGAGACGTCATAGTCTTCGGGTTCCAGTCCATCGGCGGTCAGGCTGCGCAGGGCGGCGAGCAGGGCGGTGGCCTTCTCGCTGCGGCGCCCGTCCTTGAGCCACAGCGGCTCGAAGGACCGCTCCTGGTAGTGCTTCTCGATCGCGCCGTGGATCGGGGCGGCGTAGTCCGTGCTGGCCTGGACCGCCTGCTTGACCCGTTCGCGCAGGGCCAGGGACACCACGTCGCCCTGGGCTGCCGCCGAGACGGCGAGGATCGCCACGAAGCCGGTGGCAAGGGCAACAAGTTGCACGAGGGATGCAACACGTGCCGCCACGCCAGAAAAGAGCCTCAAGGTGTTACTCCCCCTTGTCTTGTGGGCCCATTTATATGTGAACGCTCGGCCGCCTGCAAAGGCGCGCAGTGTCACTGCCTGAACCCGTGCACTGCCAGGAACCCCAGCAAGTCCTCGGTGGCCCGATCTCTGAGCGACGCCGACCCGCCGCCGGCATGGGCGCCGAAATCCAGCAGGTTGTTGTCGCGGACCCATTGCCGGTACTCGGCCTCGCTCATGGCGCGTCCGGCCGCCGCCACGAAATGCCGACCGTCGTCCTCGATCAGGTTGGCGCAGCGTGAATAGTTCTGCGCGTTGGCGATCGCGTAGACAGGACCGATCGATTCCCAGCCGTGGTGTGCCATGTAGACCTTGACGCGGATGGCGCTGTTGCCGGCGGCGCGCATGCGCTGGGCATAGTCGATGGCGAAACGCGCCGGCGTGTAGTCGTCGTGGCGCGCCAGCATGAAGAAGACCGGCCGGCCGGTGGTCGTGGCATTGCGATGCTGCGCCACGCAGCCCGGGCAGATGCCGACATGCAGGGCGAAGTCGTCATCGACGCCGCGCCAGGCCCGGCGCACGGCGATGGCGCTGTTGATCGCTGCGACGCCGCCCTTGGATACGCCCATGACACCGATGCGCCCGCCGTCGATCGCCGGGTCCTCGCGCAGCAGGCGCAGGGCGGCGACCGCATCGCATTCCATCTGGAAGGCCGAAACCCTCGACTGGTCGGCCACGGTCGAGCGCACGCCACGCGGGCCGAAGCTGTCGACCACGCAGGCGGCGACGCCCGCCTCGGCCAGGCGTCGGGCATAGTAGAGCTCGCGATGCCGCTGCACGCCGGCGCTGCTGCTGAGGATCACCATGGCCGGCGCCGGTCGAGCGTGGCCGTCCGGACGGAACAGCCGGGCCGTGACGGTCGCCGCCGGCGGCGCCAGCGGCGCCACCGGGGTCAACGTCTCGAAAGCGAGCCGCTCGATTTCGGCGGTCAGGTCCAGGTCACCCATCGGCCGACGATAGCCGGCGGGACCCCGTCCATGCGATACCCTCGCGCCATGAGCGACACAGGCGCGCCTGGCGTCCAGCAGGTCACGGTCGAGGCCGACGATGCCGAGATCCGCCTCGATCGCTGGTTCCGCCGCCATCATCCCGGACTGACCCATGGGCGGCTGGAGCAGTTGCTGCGCGGTGGCCAGATCCGTCTCGACGGCAAGCGCGCCAAGTCGGGCGACCGGGTGGCCGCCGGCCAGGTGATCCGCATCCCGCCTCTGGAAATCCAGCCCGCCGACGGGCAAAAGCGCGCCATCTCCGCGCCGCCGGGGCTGATCGAAGACCTCAAGTCCCGCATCGTCCATCGCGACCCGCTGGTCCTGGTCCTGAACAAGCCGCCCGGCCTGGCGGTTCAGGGTGGCAGCCGCACCTCGGTGCACGTCGACGGCATGCTCGATTCGCTCAAATTCGAGGCCACGGAGCGGCCGCGCCTGGTGCATCGTCTTGATCGCGACACCAGCGGCCTGCTGGTGCTCGGCCGCACCGCCGGGGCGGCCGCCAAGCTCGCGGAGTCGTTCCGCCGTCGCGACACCACCAAGCTCTATTGGGCCATCCTCGTCGGCGTGCCCAAGGCCGAGCGGGGCCGCATCGATCTGCCGCTGGCCAAGACCGCCGTGGGCCGCCGCGGTCGCGAGGCGATGGCGGTGGACCACGAGGAGGGCGACGATGCGATCACCGACTACGTGGTCGCCGACACCGTGGGCAAGCATGTCGCACTGGCGGTGCTGCGACCGCTGACCGGACGGACGCATCAACTGCGCGCCCATTGCGCGGCCTTGGGCACACCGATCCTCGGCGACGTCAAATACGGTCCACGACCGGGCACCGAGGGGCTGCCGTCGGAGGCTGAAGCGGGGCTGCACCTGCACGCCGCCCGCCTCGTCATGCCGCATCCGCGAAGCGGCCGGCTCGACCTCTTTGCCGAACCGCCGCCGCATTTTCGTCGTACTATGACTGCATTCGGGTTCTCCTCGCCGCGCGACGTGGCGCCGGGCACCCGCTAACCAAGAGACAAGCGCCGCCAGCCCCCGGCAGGCGCATCTGGCGCACGATGGGACGTCTCAGACGCTGGCTGATCTTCGCATGCGCGGGCCTTCTCCTGGCCCTGCTGGCGCCGGCTGGCCTCTATGTCTGGGCCAGTACGCGCGATCTGAGCCGCTACCAGAACCAGATCGTCGACCAGGTGCGCCGCGCCACGGGCCGTGAATTGGTGATCAGGGGACAGCTCCGCGTCAACTTCACCCTGTCGCCTTCCGCGGTGGCGGAGAACGTCACGGTATCGAACATGGAAGGCGGCAGCCGGCCGGAGATGGCGCGCATCAGCCGGCTGATTCTGCACCTCGATCCGGTCTCTCTGCTGCTGGGCGAGCTGCGCATAGGTCGCGTCGAGCTGGCCGGCGCCGATATTCTGGTGGAGCGCGATGCCAGTGGCCGCTCGAACCTGGAAATGACGCCACCGGTGGAAGGTTCGGGGCCGCATCCCAGCGAGCGCCGCTCGCTGCGCGTGCGTACGATCCCCACTCTTCCCTGGATCAATCGCATCGAGGCAAACAACTCGACGCTCACTCTGCGCGAGACCGCTGACCGCCAGACCCTGGTCGTGGCCATCGAGCGCTTCGCGGGCATGGCCTCGGCGACCAACTCGCCGTTCACCATCGACTTCGCCGGCAAGATCAATGGCGGTGAGCCGATCGTACTCGCCGGCCGTGCCGGCACCTTCGATGGCTGGATGCGGGGATTGCCCGGCGAGCTGAAGCTCGAGGGCACGTTCGGGGCGGGCCCCGTTTCCATCAGCGGATCCGCGACCAGCAAGGCGGTGGGCGTCAGCGGCTCGATCGAGGCCCGCTCGATGGCCGCGCTGGCGCCGCTGCTGGGGTTCCCGTTTCCGGAAACCGCGCCCGTTGCCCTGACCTTCAAGCTTTCCAATCCGCGCGCCGTTACAAAGGTCGAGATCGTCGAGCTGCGCATCGGCTCGAGCGTCGCCAAGGGAGACGTTACCCTGCGCAAGGACCGGCAGAATCGCCCGATGATTGCCCTCAACCTGGCCGCCGACAAGGTCGAGCTCGCCGATCTGCGCGCGCGGACGCCCCAGCCCATGGTCGCCCAGCCTGGCGTCAGCCCCGTCCTTCCACCGGGTGCGACGGTGCCCCCGCCACCCTCGGCGGATCAGCGAGTGATCCCGGCCGATCCCTATCCGTTTGAGATGATCCGGCGATGGAACGCATCGGTCAGCGTCAAGATCGCCGAGCTTGGCGGCATGTCGGTGAAGGTGCAGGATCTGTCGATTGCGCTGGCGCTCAGCAACGGCAAGCTGACGCTGCGCCCGGCGGCTACCATCGGCGGTGGCCAGGCGGGCTTCGACATCCAGATTGACGTCGCGCCGAACAATCCGGTCACCACGATCAATGCCTCCTCGTCGCGCGTGCCCCTCAATGAGATCCTCACCCTGCTGGGCTTCGGTACCGGCTTCAGCGATCTGGCGGTCGATATCGACCTTCGCCTGCGCGGCACCGGTCGTTCGCTGCGCGACGCAATGGGGGTGGCCTCCGGCAGTGTCGAGTTCGCGGCTTCGTCGGGCGTGATGGCGCCGGACGCGCTGCCCGTCTTCCCGCCGCAATGGTCGAAGCTGCTTGCCTTCGGCGAACCCGGCAACGGCCACATCAACTGCATTGGTGGCCGCATCGACATCAACAATGGCGTGGCCAGCATGCGCCGCTTCGCGCTCGATGCGCCGCGCTTCACCGCCGTTGGCGGCGGCTATCTGCACATGCGCAATGAGCAGCTCGAGGTCGTCCTGTGGTCGGAGCCGCGCGAGGTGGCGCTGATGCAGATCGCCGTGCCGTTGCGCATCAAGGGCAACCTCGCGCGCGTCTCCGGTAACGTAGATATGGGTGCCAACAAGCTGCCCGCCGGCGTGCCGCCGCAGGTGCGTATCCCAAGCCTGACCGCAGCGATTGCTGCGTCGGGCCGAAGACCGCCCGGTGACGCCGGCAGTGCTGCGTCGCCCAATGCCTGCGCCCGCGTCGCCGCGCGGATCGACGGCCTGAGGCCGTTGATGCGCCTGCAATTGCCGCAGCCACCGGCGATCCCGATCGATCGTCCACCGCGCCCGCCGCGTCGTCCGCGATGAAGCGATTCTACTCCACGGCCAGCGCGTCGGCAGTCGACGGTGGCTTCGACATACGCCTCGACGGCAAGCCGATCCGTGCACCCGGTGGCACGCCGATCGTCGTGCCGAAGCAGGATCTGGCGCGCGCCATCGCCGAGGAGTGGCAGGCGCAGCCCGCGGGAGGCGAGATCAAGCCCTTGCAGATGCCGCTGATGCGATTGGCGGCGACCGGGTTGGAGCGCGTGCCGGGGCAGCGCGACAAGGTCATTGCCGACACCACCAAGTACGCCGGTTCCGACCTGCTGTGCTATCGCGCCACCGACCCGGATTCGCTGGTGACTCGGCAGTGCAAGGTCTGGGATCCGCTGCTGTCATGGCTCGGTGAACGCCACGATGCACGGCTGGAGCCGGCGTCGGGCGTGATGCTGCGCACGCAGTCGCCTGATGCGATCGACTGCGTCCGCCAGGCGGTGGCCGCGCATGGCGACCTTGCGCTGGCGGCGCTCTACAACCTCACGACCTGGATGGGTTCGGTCGTGCTGGCGCTCGCCGTCTCGGACCGGCGCCTCGACGGCGCCGCGGCGTTCGAAGCCGCCGAGCTCGATGCCTTGTTCGAGATCGAGCGCTGGGGTGCCGATGCCGAAGCGACATCGCGTCATCAGCGCCTGCGCGCCGACATCCAGGCCGCTGCGCGTTTCCTCGAGTTGCTGGACGATGCGCGGTTGCGTTAGGGCCCTGGCGCTGGCCGTGGGCTTCCTCGCGCCGGGCGAGGCGCCGGCGCAGCAACTCACGACCAGCGTCATCGATCTGTCGAGCCACAACGAAGTGACGATCGACGCGCGCATGCGGACGCGGCATGCCGTGTCGATCATCATCCACCGCGCCACCATCGGGCTCGATGTCGGCAATTTCAGCGACGCCGACTTCCGCTTCGAGGAGCGGCTGGCGCAGGCGGCGGCGCACGGGCTCGGGCTCGGCGCCTACCACGTCGGCACCCGCACCGGCACCGGCAGTCAGCAGGCCGACGATTTCCTCAAGGTCGTGAAGGCGGCTTGCGAGCGCCTGCCGTCGGCCAGTCGGCGCATTCTGCTGGCCGTCGACTGGGAGCCCACCAGCAGCGACCCGGACAATTTCATGCCTGCCGTCGAGCTGGGCGGCTTCATCCGCCGCGTCATCGCGCGCACCGGCAGGCCCATCCTGGTCTACAGCTACGAGAACTTCCTGAAGGATCGACGGGGCGACATCGCCGAGCGGCCGGGTCTCTGGGAGTTGCTTGGCAGCCAGCCGCTTTGGATCGCCAGCCTGCGGGCCGAGGGCGGCGGCCTGCTGCGTGACGGTTCGGGTCCGCGGCTCGACGGTCTGCCGTGGCGCAGCTTCGCGCTGTGGCAGTACACCGACGGTGATCGCTCGGCGACCGCGCTGCTGCCGGAATCGCGCATCGACGGCAAGCCGATCGACCGCAATGCGTTCAATGGCAGCCGCTCGGCGCTCGACGCCTTCATGCGCGCGCACGTCTGGAACTGCGTCTACCGGGCGCGCTGACCTCAGATCCAGCCCAGGACTATGGCGGCGCCAAGCGCCATCACGATGAAGATGATCAGTGTCTGGGTCCATCCCGCCTGTCGTGCGGGCAGGGCGACCGCTTCGCCCTGCGGCGACTGCCGCGCCGTGCCGCGCCCGACCATGTTCTGCAGGGCGGCGATCGCCAGCCCGACGACCAGGATGTCGGCCGGTACGCCGGCGCCGTAGGTCGCCGATATCATGATCAGCACCACGGCCACGCCGGTCAGCGGTCCGGTGAAGGCCGCGACGACGATGTAGGCGATGAAGGTCCCGGCCAGCATCATCGCCGGCGTCACGCCCGCCAGCGCCCGCTTGCCGTCGACGATCCAGGGCACCGCCGTGATCAGGAAGCTCATGAGATTGAGCGCCGCGAGCGCCAGGACAATGGCGCCAAGCTCGCCCGCGGCACGCTCGAGCCAAGCGCGGCGCCGTTCGGGGCTCGCGCCGACAAGACCAGTGGCGCCGACCACGATGGCGGCCGTCGCCAGCAGCGCCGTCAGCTCGCCGGGCGTGAGCAGGCCGGGATGCAGGATCAGCCCGAATGCCGAGACGCTGACGGCGGCGATCGGCCAGACCGCCAGTGCCGGGCGGCGACCGAGGATCGCGGCCGGCAGCAGGGCGGCGGCGCACAGCAGCAGGAACAGCATCGCGGTGAGCGCCGCGCCGACGATGCTGACCTCGAGGGTCAGCGCCATGGCACCCAGCATGATCAGCGGCGCCGCCAGCAGCGCACCGGCGCTCGGCGCCAGACGCCCGGCGATCGCCGCCATGCCGCTCAGCATCAGCAGAACCGGCATGGCGCCGAGTTGCCCGCCCATGTCCAACCCCTGCCGCAGCACGATCATCTGCAGCATCGGCAGGTCGCCATGCAGGCCGATCACGACAAGCGACAGAATGATGATCACGACGGAGACCAGCGCGCCCGCGCCGGCGAACAGCTTTGGCCGTGCCTGGTCGGATCGGTCAGCCGCGATGCGGATTTGCAGCGGCAGGCCGACCAGTGCACCGGCAACAAGCAGGGATGCGACCGTCTGTGCCAGCCACGGCGGTTCGGAAAGCGGGGTCATCGCCGCGTAGCGCAGAAAGATGGCGGACAGGTCGGTGCCCATCCGCAGGGCGGCACCGAGGGCGAACAACAGGGCAGCGATGAGCGCAAGAACGTGCATGTCGGGTAGCATGCCACAGCGGGCAGGCGGGCGTCCGCAGGGCGGTCGCGCGCGGCTGGCGCTTCGCGGAAGGCGGTGCTATGGGCAGGCGTTTTTCGTCGGGCGGCCAATGGCATAGCGTGTGCCTTGGGTGACCTGCGCAAGGCCGAAGGATCGGGGATCGCTCATGCTGGAAAACCTCCAGGTGCTCGAGAAGAAGCGGGCCGCGGCGCGCTTGGGCGGCGGTGAGCGCCGCATCGAGGCGCAGCACGCCAAGGGCAAGCTGACGGCGCGCGAGCGGCTGGAGGTCCTGCTCGACGAGGGCTCCTTCGAGGAGTTCGACATGTTCGTCGAGCACGACAGTACCGATTTCGGCATGGCCGAGAACCGCATCCCCGGCGACGGCGTGATCACCGGCCACGGCAAGATCAATGGCCGGCCGGTGATGGTGTTCAGCCAGGACTTCACGGTGTTCGGTGGCGCGCTGTCGGCCGCCCATGCCGGCAAGATCTGCAAGGTCATGGACACGGCGATGAAGAACGGCCTGCCGGTGATCGGGCTCAATGATTCCGGCGGCGCGCGCATCCAGGAGGGCGTCGACTCGCTGGCGGGCTATGCCGATGTGTTCCAGCGCAACGTCATGGCCTCGGGCGTCATTCCGCAGATTTCGGTGGTGATGGGCCCGTGCGCCGGCGGCGCGGTCTATTCGCCGGCCATGACCGACTTCATCTTCATGGTGAAGGACAGCTCCTACATGTTCGTCACCGGCCCCGACGTGGTGAAGACCGTGACGCACGAGACGGTGACCCAGGAGGAGCTGGGCGGCGCGATCACCCACACCACGAAATCCGGCGTCGCCGACCTCGCCTTCGAGAACGACATCGAGACGTTGCTGCAGCTGCGCCGCTTCTACGACTTCCTGCCGCTGAACAACCGCGAGAAGGCGCCGCACCGGCCGACCGCGGACGATTCGATGCGCGACGATCCCTCGCTCGACACGCTGGTGCCGGCCAACCCGAACAAGCCCTACGACATCAAGGAGCTGATCCTGAAGGTCTGCGACGAGGGCGACTTCTTCGAGCTGCAGGCCGACTACGCCGGCAACATCGTCATCGGCCTGGGGCGCATGAACGGCGACACGGTCGGCTTCGTCGCCAACCAGCCGATGGTGTTGGCCGGCTGCCTCGACATCGATTCCTCGAAGAAGGCCGCCCGCTTCGTGCGCTTCTGCGACGCCTTCAACATCCCGATCGTCACCTTCGTCGACGTGCCGGGCTTCCTGCCGGGCACGGCGCAGGAATTCGGCGGCATCATCAAGCACGGCGCCAAGCTTCTGTACGCCTACGCCGAGGCCACGGTGCCGAAGGTCACGGTGATCACGCGCAAGGCCTATGGCGGCGCCTACGACGTCATGGCGTCCAAGCATTTGCGTGGCGACATGAACTACGCCTGGCCGGGCGCCGAGATCGCGGTCATGGGCGCCAAGGGCGCAGTCGAGATCATCTTCCGTTCCGACATCGGCGATGCCGCCAAGCTCGCTGCGCGCGAGAAGGAGTACCGCGAGAAGTTCGCCAATCCTTTCGTGGCGGCCAATCGCGGCTTCATCGACGACGTCATCATGCCGCACGGCACGCGCCGCCGTGTGTGCCGGGCGCTGGAGCTGCTTAAGAGCAAGAAGCTCGACAACCCCTGGCGCAAGCACGGCAACATCCCGCTGTGAAGACCTTTCGCCAGTCCGCCTTCGCGCCGCCGCCGCTGGCGGCACGCGTGCGGCATCGCCACGCCGACGGGCGCGACGATCCATGGCACTGGCTGCGCGATCCCGGCTACCCCGACGTCAAGGACGAGCGGGTGCTGTCCTATCTGCGCGCCGAGAACGCTTACTGCGACACGGTGCTGGGCGGCGCGGGCGACATCCGGCCGGCGCTGCTGGAGGAATTCAAGGCGCTGGTGATCCCCGACGACAGCGCGCCGCAGGAGTGGCTGCACGGCCGCTGGTACGGCCACCGCTTCGTGCCGGGCAAGGAGTATCCGCTGTGGTATCGCCGTGCGACGCCCGGCGATCCCGAGCAGGTCTTCCTCGACGCCAATGTCGAGGGGGCAGGGCAGTCGTTCTATGCCGTTCGCGACTGGGCGGTCTCGCCCGATCATCGCTGGCTGGCCATCCTCGACGATCGTGATGGTTCGGAACGCCTGCGGCTGCGGATCCGCGATCTCGACACGGGAATCGATGCCGAGACCTTGAAGGTCGAGTGCTCGCCGGGCCTTGGCTGGTCGAGCGATTCGCGCTCGCTCTTCTACATCCGCCAGGACGAAAAGCAGCGGCCGCGCTGGCTGCACCGCCACGAGCGCGGGGCGACGGACGAGGATCCGATCATCTACGAGGAAGCGGATCCAACCTTCTTCCTTGGCATCGGCGAGAGCGCGTCCGGCCGATTCCTGATGATCGAATCGGCGGCCAAGAACAGCAGCGAGACGCGGCTGATTCCGCTCGACGATCCGACGCGGCCGCCGCGCCTGATCCTGCCGCGCCGCGCCGATCACGAATACGACGTTGCGGATCGCGGCGAGGAGCTGCTGATCCGCACCAACGACAGGCACCTGAACTTCCGCATCGTTCGTGCGCCGCTGTCCGAGCCTATCGAGGCCAACTGGCGCGAGGTCGTACCGCCCTCCGACGACGTCTTCATCGCCGGGCATGGCGCGGCGCGCGATTTCTGGTGGATGGTCGAGCGCGCCGAGGGCCTCAAGCGCGTGCGCGTCGTGCCCGGCGGGCACGACAGCGCCGCCGGCGGCCGCGTGGTGACGTTCCCCGATCCGGCCTTCACGGTTTCGGCGATGGGCGGCCATCAATGGGATCGGCCGACTCTGCGCCTGGTCTACGAATCGCCGGCGCGGCCCCGCACCTGGTACGACTATCACGTCGCGGCCTCGCGCCTCGACGTCGTGCAGGAGACCCGGGTTCCGGGCCACGACCCGTCGGCCTATGTCGTCGAGCGCCTGTGGGCGACGGCGAAGGACGGCGTGAAGGTGCCGATTTCGCTCGTGCGCCACCGCGATACGCCGCAGCACGGCGAGGCGCCGCTGCTGCTGTATGGCTACGGCTCCTACGGCGCCTCGATGGACGCCGGCTTCTCGGCCAACCGCATTCCCTTCCTGCGCCGCGGCATGGCCTGGGCGATCGCCCATATCAGGGGCGGGCAGGAGATGGGGCGCGCCTGGTACGAGACCGGCAAGCTGCTGAACAAGCGCAACACCTTCGACGACTTCATCGCCTGCGCCGAATACCTGGTCGAGAACAGGCGCACCGCGTCCGGCCGTATCGCGGCGATGGGCGGCAGCGCGGGCGGCATGCTGATGGGCGCCGTGGCCAACATGCGGCCCGATCTCTTCGGCGCGGTGCTGGCGATGGTGCCCTTCGTCGACGTGCTGTCGACCATGCTCGATGCGACCCTGCCGCTGACGCCGCCCGAATTCGTCGAGTGGGGCAATCCGGCCGAGCCGGAATTCTATGACTACATGAAGACCTACAGCCCCTACGACAACGTCGAGGCGCAGGCCTATCCGCCGACGCTGGTGTCGGCAGGGTTGCACGATCCTCGCGTGACGTACTGGGAACCGGCGAAATGGGTGGCCAAGCTGCGCGCCACCAAGGCCGACGACAACGTGCTGCTGTTGCACACCGAGATGGAGGCCG
The DNA here is from genome assembly GCA_019635875.1 of Alphaproteobacteria bacterium. Classification (NCBI taxonomy): domain Bacteria; kingdom Pseudomonadati; phylum Pseudomonadota; class Alphaproteobacteria; species Alphaproteobacteria bacterium. The sequence continues at coordinate 177,282 of JAHBYP010000009.1, read as the reverse complement.
GCCATGGCGGCGCCTCCGGTCGCTACAAGATCCTGATCGAGGTCGCCGAGCGCCTGGCCTTCGTGGTGCGCGCGCTCGACCTGCCCGTTCAGCCCAATCCGGTTTGATGGAGAGCTTGATGGCCGCCAGCAAGAAGGCCGCGAAGGGCGTTGCCGCCCCGGATGCGAGTGCGACACCGGCGGCACGCAAGGCGGCGGCGAGCCGGCCGACCGAGCCGCCCTTCGACAAGATCCTGATCGCCAATCGCGGCGAGATCGCCTGCCGCGTGATCCGCTCCTGCAGGGCGCTGGGCATCAAGTCGGTGGCGGTATACTCCGAGGCCGACGCCGACGCGCTGCACGTGCGCGAGGCCGACGAGGCGGTGTTCATCGGCCCGCCGCCCTCGGCGCAGAGCTATCTTGTGGTCGATCGCATCGTCGAGGCCTGCAGGAAGACCGGCGCGCAGGCGGTGCATCCGGGCTACGGCTTTCTCTCGGAGAAGCAGGAATTCCAGGCGGCGCTGGAGAAGGCCGGCATCACCTTCATCGGCCCGGATGCGCACGCCATCCACGCCATGGGCGACAAGATCGAATCGAAGATCTTGGCGAAGAAGGCCGGCGTCAGCACCGTGCCCGGCCACCTCGAGGCGATCCCCAATGCCGACGAGGCGGTGAAGATCGCCCAGTCGATCGGCTATCCGGTGATGATCAAGGCCTCGGCCGGCGGCGGCGGCAAGGGCATGCGGCTGGCATGGAACGATGCCGAGGCCAGGGAAGGCTTCGTCTCGGCCACCAACGAGGCCAAGGCGAGCTTCGCCGACGATCGCGTGTTCGTGGAGAAGTATGTCGAGGAGCCGCGCCACATCGAGATCCAGGTGCTGGCCGATGAACACGGCAACTGCGTCTATCTCGGCGAGCGCGAATGCTCGATCCAGCGCCGCCACCAGAAGGTGATCGAGGAGGCGCCGAGCCCCTTCCTCGACGAGAAGACGCGCAAGGCGATGGGCGAGCAGGCGGTCGCGCTGGCCCAAGCGGTGAACTACAAGTCGGCCGGCACGGTCGAGTTCATCGTCGACAGGAACCGCAAGTTCTACTTCCTGGAGATGAACACGCGCCTGCAGGTCGAGCATCCGGTGACCGAGATGGTGACCGGCCTGGATCTCGTCGAGCTGATGATCCGCGTCGCGGCGGGCGAGAAGCTGCCGTTCACGCAGAAGGACGTCGAGCTCAGGGGATGGGCGGTCGAAGCGCGCGTCTATGCCGAGGATCCGTTCCGCGGCTTCCTGCCCTCGACCGGGCGCCTGGTCCGCTATTCGCCGCCGCCGGCCGCCGCCGATGTGCGCGTCGACACCGGCGTGTACGAGGGCGGCGAGATCAGCATGTTCTACGATCCGATGATCGCCAAGCTGGTGACCTACGGCGCCACGCGCGACGAGGCCTCGGATCGCATGCTGCAGGCGATCGACGAATATTACGTGCGCGGACTCAATCACAACATGAGCTTCCTCGCCGCGCTGGTCGGTCATCCGCGCTTCCGCGCCGGCAAGCTCACCACCAACTTCATCGCCGAGGAATTCAAGGGCGGCTTCACCACGGCGCATCTGCCGCCCAGGGATCCTGCGATCCTGATCGCCGTCGCCGCGACCATCGATCGGATCACCAGCGCACGCCACGGCGGCCCGGCGGCCGGTTCGGTCGTGGTGGTGCTGAACGGCGTGCACCACGACGCCTCGGTGTCGATCGAGGAACTGTTCGGCAGTATCGAGGTCACGGTCGGGCAACGCGAGATGAAGGTCGCGACGCGCTGGTCCCCCGGCCAGCCGCTGTTCGACGCCATGATCGATGCCACGCGCGTGGTGGCGCAAGTCGACACAAGGGGCGCCGGCTACACGCTGTTCCACGCCGGCGGCCAGGCGGACGTGCTGGTGCTCAGCCCGCGCCGCGCCGAGCTCCTAAAGCTGATGCCGACGAAGGCCGCGCCCGATACCTCGAAGTTCCTGCTCTCGCCGATGCCCGGCCTGCTGGTCTCGGTCGAGGTCGCCGAGGGCCAGGAGATCAAGGCCGGCGAGGCGCTGGCCAAGGTCGAGGCGATGAAGATGGAGAACGTGCTGCGCGCCACGCGCGACGGCACCATCGCCAAGCTGCACGCCCAGCCCGGCGAAAGCCTGCGCGTCGACCAGAAGATCCTCGAGTTCGCGTAGTGGGACCGCCGGCGTCCCGCCGGCCTCCTGCCTTGAGCCGGCGGTCCCAGGAAGACTAGATGTCTCCAACCGATCTCGCCGTATTCCTCGCCGGGGCCTTCGTCGCCGCCTTCGTCTCCGGCTTGTCGGGATTTGCCTACGCGCTGGTGTCGATCGCCTTCTGGGTGTGGCTGTTCCCGCTTTCGGAGCTGACGCCCCTGGTGCTGTTCGGCGCCGTGGTGTCGCAGTGCGTCGCCGTGCCCACGGTGTGGCGCACGGTCGATTGGCCGACGCTGTTTCCCATGCTCGGCGCCTCGCTGGTCTGTCTGCCGCTCGGCGTCTGGCTGATCGCCCACACCGACCTCGACCTGTTCCGGCTCAGCTTCGGCCTGCTGCTGATCGCCTATGCGCTGTTCCAGCTGGCGATGGGCACGCGCCTGCGCGTCGAGGGCGGCGGCAAGCTGGCCGATGCCGCGATCGGCGCCGTGGGCGGCGTGATGGGCGGGCTGGCCGGGCTGACCGGCGCGGTGCCGGCGGTATGGGGCGTGCTGCGCGGCTGGGACAAGCAGCGCCACCGCGGCCTGATGACCATCCTGAACTCGGCCAGCCAGATCGTAGCGCTGGGGATGGTGGCCTGGGCCGGCTACATCGGCTCCACCACGCTGTGGCGCTGGGCCTGGATGCTGCCCTGCCTGATCGCCGGCGCCTGGATCGGCACCATCGCCACGCGACACATTCCGCCGGCCTCGTTCCGCATCGTCGTGCTCGGCCTGTTGCTGGCCTCCGGCGTGGTGCTTACGCTGCAGAACGGCTGGCGCGCGATCGCCGGCTGACCGGAGGGGCGGCATGAAGAGGCTGCGCATCCGCGGCCGCGTGCAGGGCGTCGGCTTCCGTTACTGGGCGGTCGGCCAGGCGCGGGCGCTCGGCCTGAAGGGCTGGGTGCGCAACCGCAGCGACGGCTCGGTCGAAGCCGTCGCAACCGGCCCGCAGGATGCGCTGAACCTTTTCATCCTCGCCTGCCGCCGGGGCCCGCGTGCGGCGCGGGTCGATTCGGTGGATGTCGAGGACGCCGTCGAGACGGTAGGCCCCGGCTTTGGAGAAATCGCCACGCTCTGAGCAGGAGGACGGGCATGACCGAGATCGCATCCCAGGTGTCGCTGATGGACGAGGTGAAGGCGCAGGCGCGCGTGCTGGTGCCGGTGCTCAAGACGCTGCGGGCCGAGCTCGGCGCGGAGCGCGCCAACCGCCTCGTCGGCGGGGCGCTGCGCGAGTGGTCGAAGGGCCTCTATCACCGCATCGGCGCGGCTGAAACGGGCGGGCCGAAGCAGCGATTCGACGCCATCTGGGCCGATCTGCGCCCGCGGATCGGTGACTCGGTCGAGCGCGACATGCTGCGCGAGGATGCCGAGGCGCGCGACTACAACATCACGCGTTGCCGCTACGCCGAGTTCTTCAAGGCGCTGGGCGAGCCCGATCTCGGCACGATCCTGCTGTGCGAGATCGACTTCCACATCGCCGACGTCGGCGGCCCGGAGATCGAGTTCACGCGCACCCAGACCATCATGAAGGGCGCGCCGTACTGCGATTTCCGCTATCGGATGAAGACGGGCGCCTGACAATTCGCTGCGGACGGGCCGAACACCTCGTCGAACGCCTGGCGCAATGCGACGTCGAGATCGGCCATGGTGACGGGCAGGCCGAGATCGACCAGCGAGGTCACGCCGTAGCCCTGGATGCCGCAGGGCACGATGCCCTGGAAATGGCTGAGGTCGGGGTCGACGTTGATCGAGATGCCGTGGAAGGCCACCCAATGGCGCACGCGCACGCCGATGGCGGCGATCTTGTCCTCGGCCGGCAGCGTCGTGCCATCAGGGGCCAGGATCGGCGGCTTGTCCGGGCGCGCCACCCAGACGCCGATGCGGTCCGACCGGCGCTCGCCGGTGACGTTGAACCGGGCCAAGGCGCGGATGATCCATTCCTCGAGGTCGTGGACATAGCGGCGCACGTCGCTGCGGCGCCGGCGCAGGTCGATCATGGCATAGGCCACGCGCTGGCCGGGGCCGTGATAAGTGTACTGCCCGCCGCGGCCGGCTGCGTAGACCGGGAAGCGATCGGGGCTCAGCAGGTCGGCCGTCCTGGCGCTGGTCCCCGAGGTATAGAGCGGGGGATGCTGCAGCAGCCAGACCTGCTCGGCGGCCGTGCCGGCGCGGATCGCCGCCACCCGGGCTTCCATCGTCGCCAGGGCCTCGGGATAGGGCACCAGCCGGTCCTCGACCCGCCATTCCATGGCCGTGAGATAGGCTTTCGGCCTGGGACGGTCAAACCGTTGCCTCCAGAGGGGCGATTTGCTATCTCCCCGGCCGGTTTGGCCGACAGGCCCGACCGGGCATCCAGGCCGGCCGATCGGTGTTTGCGCCCGTGGCGGAATTGGTAGACGCACCAGCTTGAGGTGCTGGCGGGTAACACCGTGGAAGTTCGAGTCTTCTCGGGCGCACCAATCATCCGTTCGTAACCGGCAAGATGCGACAAGGAGGCCGCCCCGATCAGGGGCGGCCGCTTTGTTTGGGGTGCATACCCGGGAGGAAACATGGCCGAGGAACTCGCCGACGCCGCGCTGCGCTATCACCGCCAGCCACGCCCGGGAAAGATCGAGGTCACGCCGATCAAGCCGCTGGCCACCCAGCGCGATCTGTCGCTGGCCTATTCGCCCGGCGTCGCCGCCGCCTGCAACGCCATCGTCGCCGACCCGGCCGAGGCGGCCACCGTCACCTCCCGCGCCAACCTGGTGGCGGTGATCACCAACGGCACCGCCGTGCTCGGCCTGGGCGATATCGGCCCGCTGGCCGCCAAGCCGGTGATGGAAGGCAAGGGGGTGCTGTTCAAGAAGTTCGCCGGCATCGACGTCTTCGACATCGAGGTCGCCGAGAAGGATCCGCAGAAGCTGATCGACATCGTCGCGGCGCTCGAGCCGACCTTCGGCGGCATCAACCTCGAGGACATCAAGGCGCCGGAGTGCTTCACCGTCGAGCGCGCGCTGCGCGAGCGCATGAAGATCCCGGTGTTCCACGACGACCAGCACGGCACCGCGATCATCGTCGGCGCCGCCGTGACCAACGGCCTGAAGCTGGTGGGCAAGAACATCGCCAATGTGAAGCTGGTGTGCTCCGGCGCCGGCGCCGCGGCGCTCTCCTGCCTCGACATCCTGGTCAAGCTCGGCCTGCCGGTCGGAAATATCTGGGTCAGCGATATCGAGGGCGTGGTCTACGAAGGCCGCAACACGCTGATGGATCCGTGGAAGGAGCGCTACGCGCGCGCCACGGACAAGCGCACCCTGGGCGAGATCATCGACGGCGCCGACGTCTTCCTCGGCCTGTCGGCCGGCGGCGTGCTCAAGCGCGACATGGTCGCGCGCATGAACAAGAAGCCGCTGATCCTGGCGCTCGCCAACCCCAACCCGGAGATCATGCCGGAGGACGTCAAGGCGGTGCGCGACGACGCCATCATCGCCACCGGCCGCAGCGATTACCCCAACCAAGTCAACAACGTCCTGTGCTTCCCCTTCATCTTCCGCGGCGCGCTCGATGTCGGCGCCACCACGGTCAACGACGAGATGAAGGTGGCCTGCGTGCAGGCGCTGGCGCGGCTGGCGCACGCCGAATCCTCCGAGGTCGTCGCCAAGGCCTTCGGCGAGGGCAGCGACGGATTCGGCGCCGAGCAGATCATTCCCAAGCCGTTCGATCCGCGACTGATCGTCGAGCTTGCGCCGGCGGTAGCCCAGGCCGCGATGGACAGCGGCGTGGCCACAAGGCCGATCGCCGACATGGCGACCTACCGTCACCGGCTGGAGCAGTTCGTCTTCCGCTCCGGCCTGATCATGCGCCCGGTATTCGACCAGGCCAGGCGCGACCCCAAGCGGGTGATCTTCAGCGCCGGCGAGGACGATCGCGTGCTGCGCGCCGTGCAAGTGCTGCTCGACGAGAAGCTGGCGCAGCCGATCCTGATCGGCCGACCCGAGATCGTCGCCCATCGCGCCCAGCGCCTGGGCCTGCGCTTTCGGCCCGGCGAGGATGTCGAGCTGATCAACCCGGCAAGCGATCCGCGCTTCGATTCCTACTGGTCGACCTATCACGAGATCATGGAACGCCGCGGCGTCACGCCGGTGGCGGCGCGCAACCTCGTGCGCTCCAGCCCGACGCTGATCGGCGCGCTGGCGGTGCGCAAGGGTGACGCTGATGCGTTGATCGCCGGCACCTTCGGCAGGTACCGCACGCATTTCAATCACGTACGGGACGTGATCGGCCTGCGCGAGGGCATCGAGCGGTTTGCCGCCGTCAGCCTGATCGTGTTGCCCAAGATGCCGCTGTTCATCTGCGACACCTATATCAACGAGAATCCGGATCCCGAGGAGATCGCCGACACCACGGTGCTGGCGGCCGAGGAGGTGCGCCGCTTCGGCATCGAGCCTAAGGTGGCGCTGCTGTCGCATTCCAATTTCGGCAGCGCTGATTCCGCCTCCGCCGAGAAGATGCGCGCCGCGCTGAAGCTGATCTGGCAGCGCGCGCCGGAACTCGAGGTCGATGGCGAGATGCACGGTGACTGCGCGCTCGACGAGGAGATCAGGCGCGAGCTGTTTCCGCGCTCCAGGCTGCAGGGGCCGGCCAACCTGCTGGTCTGCCCGTCGCTCGATTCCGCCAATATCGCCTTCAACCTGCTCAAGGCTGCGGCCGACGGGCTGCATGTCGGACCGATCCTGCTGGGCCCGCGCCTGCCGGCGCATATCCTGACGCCGTCCGTAACGGCGCGCGGCATCGTCAACATGAGCGCGCTCGCTGTGGTCGACGCGCAGGAGGCCGCGCGGCGCATTGGCTGATCGGCCACCGTTCCTGCCTACCCCCACTGTCGGGGAAGGCCGAGAGAGAGATAGCGTACCAAGGAGACCGCCATGGCCGACACTGCGCGCGCTCCCGGCGAGGAAAGTGAGAGCCTGGAGGAGGTAACCGAGACGCTGCTGCGCACCGTACTCGAGCACCTCGAACATGGACGAGTCGACGAGATTCGCGCCATCGCCGCCGATCTGAGTCCGGCCGGCGTCGCTCACCTGCTGGAGCAGGTCCGTTCGGACGCGCGGAACCAGCTCATCGGCATCCTGAAGCGCGACCTCGACCCCGAAACCCTGGTCGAGCTCGATGATGACGTGCGCGACGAGGTGCTGGAGGCGCTCGAGCCCAGGGACATCGCCGAGGCGGCGCGCGAGCTCGATACGGACGACGCTGCCGACATCATCGAGGACCTGCCCGACGAGGAACGCGCGCAGGTGCTGGCGGCGCTGCCGGCCGACGAGCGCGCGGCGATCGAGGCGACGCTGGCCTATCCGGAGTACACTGCCGGCCGTCTGATGCAGCGCGAGCTTGTGGCGGTGCCAAGCACGTGGACCGTCGGCCAGGTCATCGACTACTGCCGCGAGGCCACCGATCTGCCGGACGACGTCTACGACCTCTTCGTTGTCGATGAGCAACGCCGTTTGTTGGGATCGGTCGCGCTGGGCCGCATGCTGCGCACCAAGCGCCCGGTGCCGATCATCGAGATCATGGACCCCGACATTCCTTCGATCCCGGTGACGACGGAGCAGGAGCAGGTCGCGCACATCTTCCGCGACCAGAATCTGGTGTCCTGTCCGGTGATCGATTCCTCGGACCGCCTGCTGGGCGTGATCATGGTCGACGACGTGCTTGATGTCATCGACGAGGAGGCTGAGGACGATCTGCTGAAGATGGGTGGCGTGCGCGAGGATGACGTCCACGCGCCCATGGTGCGCACGGCGCGCCAGCGCTTCTGGTGGCTGCTGGTCAATCTCGGCACGGCGCTGCTGGCCTCGCTAGCAATCGGCCAGTTCGAGGACGAGCTGCAGAAGATCGTGGCGCTGGCCGTGCTGATGCCGATCGTCGCCTCGATGGGCGGCAATGCCGGCATGCAGACCGTCACCGTTGCGGTGCGCGCGTTGGCAATGGGCGAGCTTACCATCGCCAATGTCGCGCGCTTCGTGATCAAGGAGCTGTTCGTCGGTGGCGCCAACGGCTTCACTTTCGCACTGCTGCTCGGGGCCATCACCTGGCTGCGCTTCGATGACCTGCGCATCGCCCTGGTGATCGCCGCCGCGATGATCATCAATCTGGTCATCGCCGCATTCTCAGGCGCGTTGATACCGTTGGGCCTGCGTCGGGCCGGGGTGGATCCCGCGGTGTCGTCCACCGTGATCCTGACGGCCGTGACCGATGTGGTAGGCTTCTGCGCTTTCCTGGGGCTTGCGGCAGTCTTTCTGCTTTAGGGCCAGTGCGGATTGGACCAACCGCCCCAGCCGTTCGGCCCGTGCCTTTCCGACCGCGCCGCCCAGGCGATCGCGACTGACTGTTGCAGGGCAGCCGGATCCCGGCAGCCTTGCGGGCGCAAGCGCGTCGCTGCCGCCAGCCGAGGGGATAGGACCCTGCACAGCTCGTCGATTCAGGCCGACAGGCGCGATGATTTCGTGGATCATGCCCTCCAAGCGTCACGAGGAACCGTTGCGATCATGATTTCCAACCGCATGCCGCCCTTCGACTTCATGCTGGGCGAGACCGCCGATGCGATTCGCGAGACGGTGCAGCGCTTCACCGCCGACGACGTGGCACCGATCGCCAACGAGCTCGACAGGACCGATCGCTTCCCGCGCGAGCTGTGGCCGCGGATGGGTGCGCTGGGCCTGCTGGGCATCACGGTCGAGGAGGAATATGGCGGCGCCGGGCTGGGCTATCTCGAGCAGGCGATCGCGGTCGAGGAGATCAGCCGTGGCTCGGCGGCGGTCGGCCTGAGCTACGGCGCGCATTCCAACCTCTGCGTCAACCAGATTCGCCGCAACGGCAGCGACGAGCTGAAACGCCGGTATCTGCCCAAGCTGATCTCCGGCGAGCATGTCGGCAGCCTCGCCATGAGCGAGACTGGCGCCGGCTCCGACGTGGTGTCGATGAAGCTGCGCGCCGAGAAGAAGGGCGATCGCTACGTGCTCAACGGCACGAAGATGTGGATTACCAACAGCCCCGACGCGCAGGTCATCGTCGTCTATGCCAAGACCGATCCGGCGGCGGGTCCTCGCGGCATGACGACCTTCGTCGTCGAGACTGGATTCAAGGGATTCAAGGTGGCGCAGAAGCTCGACAAGATGGGCATGCGCGGCTCCTCGACCGGCGAGCTGGTGTTCGAGGATGTCGAGATTCCCGAGGAGAACGTGCTGGGCCAGGTCGGCAAGGGCGTCAACGTGCTGATGTCCGGCCTCGACTATGAACGCGCGGTGCTGGCGGCCGGCCCGTTGGGCATCATGCAGAGCTGCATGGACGTGGTCGTGCCCTACATCCACGAACGCAAGCAGTTCGGCCAGCCCATCGGCACCTTCCAGCTGATCCAGGGCAAGGTCGCCGACATGTACACCGTGATGAACGCCGCGCGCGCCTACGTCTACGCGGTCAACCGGGCCTGCGACGCCGGCAAGACCACGCGCAAGGACGCCGCCGGCGCGATCCTCTATGCCGCCGAGAAGGCCACCCTGATCGCGCTCGACGCCATCCAGATCCTCGGCGGCAACGGCTACATCAACGACTATCCCACCGGCCGCTTCCTGCGCGACGCCAAGCTCTACGAGATCGGCGCCGGCACCTCGGAGATCCGCCGCTGGCTGATCGGCCGCGAGCTGTTCGAGGAAACCGCCTGATCAGACCCGCACGCCGTCGAGAGCAGCCATCTCGTCCGTGCCGGGCGGCTGCCATATCGACTCGATGCCATCGAACATGAAGCGCGTGACGGCGAGTCGATAGGTCTCGCCCTTGCGGTCATTGCGCTCCTGCACGCGGCGCCAGCGTTCATCCGCCGCGACATCGACATGGTGCAGCTTGACCGGCACGCCGGCCTCGCGCGCCTTGTCGGCGAAGCGCTTACGGTCGGCGGCACGCAGGAATGAGAGATCCAGCACGGCTGGTACACCGCGGCCCGCGGTTTGCAGCGCCAGGATCGCGATGAGATCCTCGCAGCGGCGCACGCGTGTGGAAATCCAGCCCCAGTCCGGCGGTTGTGGCGCATCCGGGCCGTAGAGGCTCACCATCCACTCATCGATCGAGAAGTGGACCGCGCCGGTCTGCCGGCAGAGCTCCAGTGCATATGTCGTCTTGCCGGCGCCGGTGGAGCCGCAGATAAGGTGCAGGATCATCAGGGGACTCTGTTCAGGCGATGTCGCCGGGCTGGCCTGACGTGAGGCGGGCGAGCAGGGACGCCAGCGTGGCGATCTCCTCGTCGGCCCAGCGGTCGCGGAAGACGCCCTCGGCCATCTGCTCCAGCGAGGCACGGGCATTGGCGATCGCCTTGCGGCCGCCGGCGGTCAGCACGACATAGGCCAGCCGCGCATCGCGCGGGTTGGATTGCCGGCCGACCATGCCGATCTTTTCCAGCGGCGAGGTCATGCGGGTGACGGTCGACGGGCTGACGCTCAGACGCTGGGCGAGGTCGACGCGGCTGAGCCGGTTCGAGGGTGCGCGCTCGAGATGCATCAGCAGCAGCACCTCGTTGAGGCCCAGGCCGTGCAGGACGCCCAGCCCGCGGGAGAAGCGGTCGGCGATAGCGGCCTGGGCGCGCAGCAGGTGGATGACCGCGGCAAAGGAGGGGGCCGGCATCGGCAGGATATAGGCCGAGATAGTGCCGTACGCAAGTATTGTGCAATCTATAGGACCGGAAGCTTGGGTTGACTATCAGTTCACGCTGTGAATTAAAGAGGCCGTGCCCAAGATCCTATCCGCCGAGGACATCGCGGGTTTCCGCAGCGAGCTCTGTCGCGTCGCGACCGAGCGCTTCGCGCGCTACGGCTATGACGGCGTGACCATGCGCCAGCTCGCCGACGACCTGGGCTGCAGTCCCAAGACGCCGTACCGCTACTTCAAGGACAAGGACGAGATCCTGGCGGCGGTGCGCGCCGACGCCTTCCGGCGCTTTGCCGACGCGCTGGAAGCGGAGGCCGGACGGCACGCCGATCCGGCGAGGCGGGCTCGCGCCGTGGGCCAGGCCTATCTCGACTTCGCGCTCGCCAACCCGGCAGCCTACCGCATCATGTTCGACCACCACCGCGCCGAGGACACCGAGCATCCCGAGTTGGCGCGGGAGTCCAAGCGGGCGCGCGGCTTCATCACGCGGCAGGCCGAGGACATGGCTTCGGTCGGGCTGGTCGAGGGCGACGCACGTATCGTCGGCTACGCCATGTGGGCGGCGGTGCATGGCCTGGTGGTGCTGCGTCTGGCCGGCTTCCTCAGCGAAGATGCGGGGTTCCGCGATCTGCACGCCGCGACCATGCGGCTGATCGCGCGCGGCGCGCGCGCGGCGAAGGACGAGGCGCCGAAGAAACGCGAGAGGAGGGGACAGTCATGAAGCGACGTGCATTTTCGTTGGGCGCGTTGGCGGTACCGGTAGTCGGCAGCGCCGCCTGGGCCAAGAGCTATGGGCCCGGCGCCAGCGACAGCGAGATCAGGCTGGGCCAGAGCATGCCCTATAGCGGCCCGGTCTCGGCTCTGGGTGTCGTCGGCAAGTCGCAGGCGGCGTATTTCCGCATGCTCAACGAGACGCAGAAGGGCATCAACGGCCGCAAGGTGACGTTGGTCAGCCTCGACGACGGCTACAGCCCGCCCAAGACCGTGGAGATGACGCGCCAGCTGGTCGAGAGCGAGAAGGTGCTGGCCATCGTCAATACACTGGGCACCGCCACCAACCGCGCGATCCATCGCTATCTCAATCAGCGCAAGGTGCCGCAGCTGTTCATTCTGACGGGCGCCTCGCAATGGAACGATCCCAAGAACCATCCCTGGACCATGATGGGGATGATCGCCTATGAGACCGAGGGCGAGGTCTACGCGCGCCACATCCTGCAGAGCACGCCCAATGCCAGGATCGCGCTGCTTCGCCAGAACGACGATTTCGGCAAGGACTACGCCGAGGGCTTCCGCCACGCGCTCGGTGCGAAGGCCAAGGACATGATCGTGGCCGAGGTGACCTACGAGACGACCGATCCAACGGTCGATTCGCAGGTCATCCAGCTGCGCGCCAGCAACGCAGACGCACTGTTCGTCATCGCCACGGGCAAGCATGCGACGCAGGCGATCCGCAAGGCGCGCGAGCTCGGCTGGAAGGCCCAGGTCTACCTGCCAGTGGGCTCGTCCTCGGTCGTCGGCGTGCTGCGTCCGGCCGGTACCGACGCCGCGACCGGCGTGATCACCGCGGCGAACGCCAAGAGCCCGGGCGATCCAGCCTGGGAGGACGACGCCGGGATGAAAGAGTACTACGCCTTCATCAAGCGCTGGGCACCGGAGCTCAATCCGCACGATTCCTTCGCCGCCGCCGGCTTCACCTACGGCCACCTGATCGCCCATGTGCTGCGCCAGTGCGGCGACGAGCTGACGCGCGAGAACGTCATGAAGCAGGCCGCGAGCCTGAAGGGATACACCTCGCCGCTGACCCTGCCGGGCATCACGCTCGACACCTCGGCGAACGACTACAAGCCCTACCAGAAGCTGCGCTTGCAGCGCTTCGACGGCACGTCCTACCGTCTGATCGGCGACGTCATCGAGGCTGGCTGAGGAGGCCGCATTGAGCCGCATCATCTCGGGCGAGCGCGAACGCTCGCATGTCGCGCTGGCGGCACGCGCGGCCAGGGCGGCCGGCGCGCTGAAGGCACTGGGCGTGGGCGAAGACGATTCGATTGCGCTTCTGCTGCGCAACGATCTCGAGCTGTTCGAGGCCAATATGGCGGCCTCGCTGCTGGGCGCCTATGCGGTGCCGATCAACTGGCATTTCACCGGCGAGGAGGCGGGCTACATCCTGAGCGACAGCGGCGCCAAGGCGCTGGTGGCACATGCCGATCTGCTGGCGAAGGTGAGGGACGCGATCCCCGCCGGAGTGAAGGTGCTGGCGGTCGAGACGCCGCCGGAGATCGCCGCGGCGTATGCCGTCGGCGACGAGCAGGCGAATGTGCCTGACGGCGTCACCGCCTGGGACGACTTTCTCGCCGCCGCCACGCCGCATATGCAGCCGCCGCCGGCGTCGCGCGGCAGCATGATCTACACCTCTGGGACCACCGGAAAGCCGAAGGGCGTGCGGCGGCGGCCGACGCCGCCCGAGGTGCAGCAATCGATGATGGATCAGGTCGCGGTGGTCTGGGATCTTAGGGCCGACCCCGGCACTGTCGTCCTGATGAACGGGCCGATGTACCACTCCGCGCCCGCGGCCTACGGCATGGTCGCGGCGCGGTTGGGGCTGACCATCGTGCTGCAGCCGCGCTTCGAGGCCGAGGACATGCTCAGGCTGATCGATCGCCACAAGGTCAGTCACATGCACATCGTGCCCACCATGTTCGTGCGCCTGCTGCGCCTGCCGCAGGAGGTGAAGGGGAAGTACGACGTCTCCTCGCTGCGCTTCCTGACCCATGGCGCCGCGCCCTGCGCGCCCGCGGTGAAGCGCGGCATGATCGAGTGGTGGGGACCGGTGATCAACGAGTACTACGGCGCCACCGAGACCGGTGTCGTGGTCTGGCACACCTCGGAGGAGGCGTTGAAGAAGCCCGGCACGGTGGGCCGCGTGGTGCCCGGCGGCATCCTGCGCATCGTCGACGAGCAGGGCCGCGACGTGAAGCAGGGCGAGGTGGGCGAGATCTACCTCAAGGCGCCCGGGCTGAGCGATTTCACCTACAACAACGACGACGCAAAGCGCCGCGACGTGGCGCTGGGCGATCTCGTGACGGTCGGCGATGTCGGCTACATGGACGCCGACGGCTACGTCTTCCTGTGCGATCGCAAGCGCGACATGATCATCTCCGGCGGCGTGAACATCTATCCGGCGGAGATCGAGTCGGTGCTGATCCAGATGCCCGGCGTGCGCGACTGTGCCGTGTTCGGCATTCCCGACGAGGAATTCGGCGAGGCGATCTGCGCTCATATCCAGCCGATCGACGGCAATGCCATCGGCGCCGGCGACGTGCGCGCATATCTTGCGGAGCGACTGGCGAAGTACAAGATCCCCAAGGTCGTCGAATTTACGCCGGAGCTGCCGCGCGAGGATTCCGGCAAGATCTTCAAGCGCAAGCTCCGCCAGCCCTACTGGGAGAAGGCGGGCCGCACGATCTGACGTCTTGCCTACCTTCCCCCGGAGGGGGAAGGTGGCAGCGCGCGAAGCGCGATGACGGATGGGGGATGTCGAGGACGAACGCAGGAGTCCGTCTTCGACATCCCCCTTCCGCCCTTCGGGCACCTTCCCCCTCCGGGGGAAGGGAAGGCGAGCGACGGAGTTCGGTGGTGATGCAGGACGATGACAGTGTCGGCTTGTTCGGCCGGATCAGGGATAAGCTGATCGACAGCAAGCAGAAATGGGCGCGTGACGGCCGCTTGCTGACCGGCGCGGCCGATTTGCGTCGCGCCAACCGTCTGCCGCCGGGCCAGCGCTTGGTGCAGAACTGGCCGGTGCTCGATCTCGGCGTGCAGCCCGACATCCCCACCAGCATCTGGCGCATCACCATCGACGGGCTCGTCGAGATCCCCACAGTGTGGAAGTGGGGCGAGTTCACCGACGAGCCGATGGTGCGTCATCGCAGCGACATCCACTGCGTCACCGCCTGGTCGCGCTACGACAACGACTGGGAGGGCGTGAGCGCGCGGCATATCCTCGATGTCGTCAAGCCGAAGCCCGAGGCACGGCACGTGATCTTCCATTCCTATGACACCTATACGACCAACGTGCCGCTCGACTGCTTTGCCGACGACGATGTCCTGCTGGCGATCAAGTGGAATGGCGAGCCGATCAGCCAGGAGCACGGCGGGCCGGTGCGCGTGGTGATGCCCAAGCTCTATTTCTGGAAGAGCGCAAAGTGGATCAAGCGCATCGAGTTCAGCCAGCACGACAAGCCGGGATTCTGGGAAGTGCGCGGCTATCACAATCACGGCGATCCGTGGCTCGAGCAGCGCTACGACACGGAGAGCTGAAGCGGTCCCAAAGGAGCAGAAGATGCCGGCAACCGATTTCACCTTCACCGACATCGACGGCGCCGACCTGCCGATGAGCCGCTTTGCTGGCAAGCCGGTGCTGCTGGTCAACGTCGCCTCGGCCTGCGGGTTCACGCCGCAATACGCCGACCTGCAGAAGCTGCACGAAACCTATGGCCCGAAGGGTCTCGTCGTGCTTGGCGTGCCGTCCAACGATTTCGGTGCCCAGGAACCGGGCAGCGAGCAGCAGATCCGTGCCTTCTGCGAAACGCGCTTCGGCGTGACCTTCCCGATGACGTCCAAGCAGGCGGTGATCGGCGCTTCAGCGCATCCGCTCTATTGCTGGATAGCGTCGGAGCTCGGCGAAGGCGCCGCGCCGCGCTGGAACTTCCACAAGTACCTGATCGGCCGCGACGGCCAGTTGCTTGAGGCCTGGTCGAGCCGCGTTGCTCCGATGTCGAAGGAAGTGACCGGCGCGGTCGAGAAGGCGTTGGCGGCCTGAGCTATGCCTGCAGCGCGCGTCGGAAATTGGCGCGCGCGATCGGCTCGAAGCGCTGGCGGAAGTACGGCGTGTGGAACACGTGCTCGCGCTCCAGCATGGAGCGGTAGAACTCCTTGCGCGCCAGCTTGCACGAATCGCCCGGCGGGTAGAGATGGCGGAACTCGCGGTCGATGTCGGCGCTGTGCTGCTGGAACTCCTCCCACGGCGCCGCCAGGCGCCACAGGTCGAGGTCGCAGACGCGCTCGGCCGCCGGCGACGGCGGATCGACATGTGTCGTGGCCTCGATGATCGCCGCGGCGTCGTCGATCATCTGCTGCGGCGGCGCCGGGATCGTGCCGGCGCGCACCAGGCCGGCCACCGTGGCGCGCATCAGCAGCGCCGAGAGGGTCTCGTTCATGCCCTTGGGGGCCCCGGGCACATAGACGGCGTCGTGGAACAGGATGGCGAGCCGCTCTGTCTCGGTCAGATCGGGGGTGTGCTCGGCCGCAAGCTCCAGCAGCTCGAGCACGTGGCGCTCGTCGTGATAGGCGCGATGCGGCTGGCGATGATGCGATAGGGCCGCTTCCAGCAGGGGGTCTTTGTCGGGCATTTCAGGGCGCAGCATACGCCGGCGGCGGCGTGGCGTCAGCCCGCCAGACGCTCCAGGACGGACCGGAACACGTCGTGGAACATGGCCTCGGTCAGGCGCCCGGTATTCGTGTTGTAGCGCGAGCAGTGGTAGCTGTCGGCCAGCGCCAGGCCGCTGGGCAGATCGTGCAGGCGATTATGGACGAAGGGGAACCTGCCGGCCGGCCGCACATGCAGTGCGCGAAGTGCCTGGTCGTGCGCGCCTTTGCCCAGCGCCACCAGCACCTTGAGGTTTGGCATGCTGGCGATCTCGCTCACCAGGAACGGCCGGCAGTGACCGAACTCCGTGGGCAGGGGCTTGTTCTCGGGCGGCACGCAGCGCACGGCGTTGGCGATGCGGCAATCGAGCAGTTCCAGCCCGTCCCCCGGATCGGCGCGGAAGGTGCCGCGCGCCAGGCCGAATCTCAGCAGGGTCGAGTACAGCAGGTCGCCAGCGTAGTCGCCGGTGAAGGGCCGCCCGGTGCGGTTGGCGCCGCGCAGGCCAGGCGCCAGGCCGACGATCAGCAGCCGCGCGGTGATCGGCCCGAAGGAGGGCACCGGCGCATTGTGCCAGTCGGCGTGCTCGGCGCGATGCAGGTGGCGGAAATCGACCAGTCGCGGACAGAGCGGGCAGTCACGCGAGGGCGGGGTGAAGGTGGTGCTGTCGGACACGGCGCGGACATTAGGCAAATGAGAAGGGGGCCGCAGCCCCCTTTCGTCGATCCGGTCGAGGGAGGCCGCCTCAGGCTGAGCGCACCATCTGGCCGTCGTCGTCGGCATCAGCGTCCGGCCGCTGGATCGGGCTGGTCTGGCGCGACGGGCGGTCGGCGGCGGAGCGCGCGATCAGCGGCGCCAGCTCGGCCAGCTCGATGAACTCGTCGGCCTGGCGACGCAGCTCGTCGGCGACCATCGGGGGCGCCGACTTGATGGTGCTGACCACCGAGACGCGCAGGCCGCGGCGCTGCACGGCTTCGACCAGGCGGCGGAAGTCGCCGTCGCCCGAGAACACCACGACGTGGTCGAGATGCTCGGCCATTTCCAGGACATCGATGGCCAGCTCGATGTCCATGTTGCCCTTGATCTTGCGACGCCCCATGGCGTCGGTGAATTCCTTGGTCGGCTTGGTCACCATCGTGTAGCCGTTGTAGTCGAGCCAGTCGACCAGCGGACGGATGGGCGAGTATTCCTGATCCTCGACCAGCGCCGTGTAGTAGTAGGCACGCACCAGTCGGCCGCGGTCGCGGAAGACCTTCAGCAGCTTGCGGTAGTCGATATCGAAGCCCAGGGCGCGGGCGGCAGAGTAGAGATTGGCACCGTCGATGAAGAGGGCTAGGCGCTCTTCGGGGTAGAAATGATTTTTCATCGCACTAATCCTTATGAGTCCAGAGGGGAGGTAATTCTTGGTTGGCTGGCACAGTTGGTTCCATGCCGCCGACAATTCGGAAACGACGCAAACTACCACTGAGTGTACGTGAGTCAATTGCGGACGGCAAGATGTTGACGATTTATCAACGACTTCGACGTTTCTCGCAGTTCTCGGTCATAAACTGCTGACAGTGCTTGGGAAATAATCAGTGAGCATCTACATCGGTCTGGGCGCCAACCTTCCCCATCCGAAGTTCGGGCCACCGACCCGAACCTTGAGGCACGCGCTCGCCCGCTTGAATGATCGCGGTGTCCGCGTGGTCAGACGCTCGCCCTGGTACCGCACGGCGCCCGTGCCGGCGTCCGACCAGCCCTGGTACATCAACGCCGTGGCCGAGGTCGCCACCGGTCTGGGCCCCGACGCCCTCCTGGCGACAATGCATGGCATCGAGGACGATTTCGGGCGCGTGCGCTCGGTTCGCAATGCCCCACGCTTCATAGACCTTGATCTCGTTGACTATAGGTCGATTATTAATCGGTTGAATTATATAGGAATATCAATCATTCCTCATGTGAAACTTGAAGAAAGGGCCTTTGTCCTTCTGCCCCTGCGGGACATCGCGCCTGACTGGCGGCATCCGCTCACCGGTGCGGCGATCGACGCGCTGATTGCGGCCCTGCCGGCCGGCCAGGCGGCCGAGCGCCTGCCCGCCTGAAGGCTTGCCATCGGCGCCTGCCGCCGGTATCACCGCGCTCCCCATTTGCCGTGATGGAGGCCCTCAGTGGCACGCGTCACCGTCGAAGACTGCATCGTCCAGGTACCCAACCGTTTCGATCTCGTCATGCTGGCGGCCCAGCGTGCGCGCGACATCTCGGCCGGCGCGCCGCTGATGCTCGACCGCGACCGCGACAAGAACCCGGTCGTCGCCCTGCGCGAGATCGCCGAGTCCAAGATGCAGCTCGACGTGCTGCGCGAGTCGATCGTCAAGGGCCTGCAGAAGCACTCCGATATCGACCGTCCGGAAGAGGGCGGCGAAATGCTGGAGCTCGAGCAGGAACTGGCCGCGACACTGGCGCAGCAGGGCGCCGAGGCCGCGCAGCCGCGCGCGCTGCCGGGCGCCGACGAGTACGACGATACCGATCAGCCGTAGATCGGTCAGGGACCTTACGTTTTCGCGAGCGCCGGTCGGGTCCGCCGACCGGCGCTTTGCCGTTTCCGACTGTCATCCCGATCGCAGCGGGGGATCCGGGATACCGCCGGGATCCCTCGCTGCGCTCGGGATGACAACGATTGCGGCGGCGCCGAGCGCCACGCGTGGCGATCCCGCGTCGCAGCGATTATATTCGACGCATGATTCGCCAGTTCGAGCTGGTTGAGCGCGTCAAGGCCTACGATCCCGGTGCTGACGAGGATCTGCTGAACCGCGCCTATGTCTACGGCCTGCGCAAGCACGGCGCGCAGACGCGCGCCTCGGGCGATCCCTATTTCTCGCATCCCCTCGAGGTCGCCGGCATCCTCACCGACATGCGGCTCGACAGCGCCTCGATCGTCACCGCGCTCCTGCACGACACGGTCGAGGACACCGACGCCACGCTGGAGGAGATCGAGCAGCTCTTCGGCCCCAAGATCGCCAAGCTGGTCGACGGCGTGACCAAGCTGTCTCGGCTGGAGCTGCAATCGGACCGCACCAAGCAGGCGGAGAACTTCCGCAAGCTGGTGCTGGCGATGTCCGACGACATCCGCGTGCTGCTGGTCAAGCTGGCCGACCGGCTGCACAACATGAAGACGCTGAATTACATCAAGGAGGACGAACGTCGCCGCCGCATCGCGCGCGAGACAATGGACATCTACGCGCCGCTCGCCTCGCGCATCGGCATGGAGCGCGTCAAGGACCAGCTCGAGGACATGGCCTTCGCCGAGCTCAATCCCGAGGGCCGCCAATCGGTCGTGGCGCGGCTCGACTTCCTGCGCGAGAGGGGCCGCAGTGCCGTGCCGCGCATCGTCGCCGAGCTGGGCGCCACGCTGAAGGAGCAGGGACTGCAGGCCGAGGTCAGCGGTCGCGAGAAATCGCCCTACTCGATCTGGCGCAAAATGCAGCGCAAGAACGTCTCGTTCGAGCAGCTCTCCGACATCATGGCCTTCCGGGTCGTGGTCGGCACGATCGCCGATTGCTACGGGGCGCTGGGCGCAATTCACGCGCGCTACCGCGTCGTGCCGGATCGCTTCAAGGACTATCTCTCGCTGCCCAAGCCCAACGGCTACCGCTCGCTGCATACCGGCGTGCTCGGGCCGCTGAACCATCGCATCGAGATCCAGATCCGCACCAGCGAGATGCACGAGGAGGCCGAGCACGGCGTCGCCGCCCACTGGATCTACAAGGACGGCGACAGCCATACCGAGGGCCGTCAGTACCGCTGGCTGCGCGAGCTGCTGGAGATCCTCGACAAGGCCTCCGGCCCGGAGGAGTTCCTCGAGCACACCAAGCTCGAGATGTTCCAGGACCAGGTGTTCTGCTTCACGCCCAAGGGCGAGCTGATCACCCTGCCGCGCGGCTCCACCCCGATCGACTTCGCCTACGCCGTGCACTCGCAGATCGGCGACACCTGCGTCGGCGCCAAGGTCAACGGCCGCATCGTTCCGCTGCGGCACGAGCTGCGCAACGGCGACCAGGTCGAGATCTCGACCTCCAAGGCGCAGACGCCGTCACCGGAATGGGAACGCTTCGTCGTCACCGGCAAGGCCAAGGCGGCGATCCGCCGTTTCGTGCGCACGCGCCAGCGCGAGCAGTATCTGACCCTTGGCCGCTCGATGCTGTCGCGCGCCTTCACCGACAGCGGCGAGACGCAGACCGAGAAGGGCCTGCAGGGCGTGCTGGCCAACTTCAAGCAGGCCAGCGTCGAGGACCTGCACGCCGCGATCGGCGCCGGCCTCGTCTCGGCGCGCGACGTGGTGATGGCGGTCTATCCCGGGCTGAAGGCGCAACGCACGCGCGGCGCCAAGGGCGCCGACGTCGTGCCGTTGGCGCGTGCCCGCGCCAGGCTGCGCGACCAGGGCGATTCGGGTGCCGATGGCAAGGGCACCGCGATCGCCATCCGCGGCCTGATCCCGGGCATGGCGGTGCACTTCGCGCGCTGCTGCCACCCGCTGCCGGGCGACCGTATCGTCGGCATCATCACCACGGGCAAGGGCGTGACGATCCACACCATCGACTGCGAGACCCTGGAGAGCTTCGCCGACACGCCCGAGCGCTGGATCGATGTCGGCTGGCAGGCCAGCGGCGAGAACATCGGCAAGTATGTCGGCCGCCTGAAGATCACGGTGGCCAACCAGCCCGGTACCTTGTCGAGCATGACGACGGTGATCGCCAAGAACGACGGCAACATCAACAACCTCAAGATCGTCAACCGCTCGCCCGACTTCTTCGACATGATCGTCGATATTGAGGTCAACGACGTGCGGCATCTGGCGGAGATCACCGCGGCACTGCGGGCGACGCCGGTGATCAATGCGGTGGAGCGGGCGCGGATGTGACTTTGTCCCACAATGCGGACAATCTCCTGGCGGACGCTGAATGGACGTCTCCGTAGCATCGCGGCGACGATCAACCTGTCGGACTCTCCATGACCGCCGCCCATCAGCGCCTCGGGATCAACGTCGATCACGTCGCCACCGTGCGCAACGCGCGCGGCGGCAGCACGCCCGATCCGGTGCGTGCGGCGCTGCTGGCGAAGGAGGCGGGGGCCGACGGTATCACCGCGCATCTGCGCGAGGATCGCCGGCACATCATCGACGCCGACATTCCGCGGCTGGTAAGCGAGGTCGCGCTGCCGCTGAACTTCGAGATGGCGGCGACCGAGGAGATGCTGGCGATCGCGCTCAAGCACCGGCCGCACGCCGCCTGCATCGTGCCGGAGAAGCGCGAGGAGCGCACGACTGAGGGCGGGCTCGACGCCGCCGGCCAGCACAACAACCTCAAGCCGATCGTGACCCGCCTGCGCGATGCCGGCATCCGCGTGTCGCTGTTCGTCGAGGCCGATTCGCGGCAGCTCGAGGCGGCGGTGTCGCTGGGCGCACCTGTGGTCGAGCTGCACACCGGCCGATACTGCGAGATCGAGGGTGCCGAGCGCGCCGCCGAGCTGGCGCGCATCCAGAAGGCGGCCGCGCTGTGCGAGACGCTGGGCCTGGAGTGCCATGCCGGGCACGGGCTGAACTACGAGAACGTCGCACCGATCTCGGCCATCGCCAATGTGCGGGAGCTGAACATCGGTCATTTCCTGGTCGGCGAGGCGATCTTCGTCGGATTCGTGCCGGCGATCCGCGAGATGCGCCGGATCATGGACTTCGCGCGCGGGGTGGCGAAAGCCTGAGCTTCGCGCTATGGGCGGGGCATGATCATCGGCATCGGCAGCGACCTGATCGACATCCGCCGCATCGAGAAGAGCCTGGAGCGCTTCGGCGACCGCTTCACGCACCGGGTGTTCACCGATATCGAGCGGGCCAAATCGGACGGCCGGGCGATGCGGGCGGCGAGCTACGCCAAGCGCTTCGCCGTCAAGGAGGCCTGCTCCAAGGCCCTGGGCACCGGCTTCCGCCGGGGCGTCTTCTGGCGCGACATGGGGGTGGTCAACCAGCGCGGCGGCAAGCCCACCGTGGTCATGACCGGCGGCGCGCTGGCCCGGCTTCAGGAGATCACCCCGCCGGGCATGCGGGTCGAGGTCCACGTCACCATCACCGATGACGGGCCGCTGGCCCAGGCCTTCGTGGTCATCGAGGCCCTGCCGGCTTGAGTCGGCAATCGTAGGGAGAATTCCAACCTTGGCCGCTGCTTGGGATGATGCCTGGGCGGTGGGCAGGCAAGCGACAACCGCCTGATTTGTGACCGTGCTGGATCGCCTGCGTTCGTGTGACGCAGGCGGGAATCCCCGGAAATCTCAGGGAAATCAGCAGGACTCGCCCCCCGATCCCTGTTATATCCGCGCTCCGTCGGCCGGTGACCCCGTCCGGCCGGCGCAGGCGATGATGGACGGCGGAATGGCGAGCAGAAACCGGGACAGCAAGGACGAGGGCGGCTGGGGCGAGACCATCCGGACCGTCGTCTATGCCGTGCTGATCGCGCTGGTCGTTCGCACCTTCGCCTTCGAGCCGTTCAACATCCCCAGCGGCTCGATGATCCCGACCCTGCTGGTCGGCGACTACCTGTTCGTCTCGAAATACTCATACGGCTACAGCCGGCACTCCTTCCCGCTGTCGCTGGCGCCGTTCTCGGGCCGGGTCATGGAAAGCGCGCCGCGGCGCGGCGACGTCGCGGTGTTCAAGTACCCCGGCGACCAGGGCGAAGGCATCCACAGGACGGACTACATCAAGCGCATCGTCGGCCTGCCGGGCGACACGGTGCAGGTGAAGGGCGGCGTCCTGCACATCAACGACAAGCCGGTCGAGCGCGCACGCATCGACGACACCGTGCAGGGCAGCGGCGGCGGGACCACGCGCAGCACGCTTTATCGCGAGACCCTGCCCGGCGGTGTGTCGCATCGCATCCTCGAGGAGTCTGACAACGAGCGCTTCGACAACACCGAGGTGTTCAAGGTGCCGCCCGGCCACGTCTTCGTCATGGGCGACAATCGCGACAACTCGGCCGACAGCCGCAGCTTCCTCACCTCGATGGAGCGCATGCCCGACGGGCGTATGCGCCAGGTCGAGACCAAGGTCCAGGGCTGGTATGTGCCGATGGAGAACCTGGTCGGCCGCGCCGAGTTCCTGTTCTTCTCCTACATCGAGACCGGCTACGAGCCGGGCTTCACCGAGCGCCTGCTGAGCGGAGTCTCTCTCGGCGTGATCGGCCGCATTCTCGACGGCATCGGCAACTTCGTCACCGCGCCCTTCGAGGGCCGCATCCGCTGGTCGCGCATCGGCCAGGCGATTCACTGAGGCTCCCGTGGTGGCCGAGCGCCGCAAGACCGGGCGCCGATCGGCCGACGCGCATGTGCGACTGGCCGGGCTGCTCGGCCACAGCTTCAGGAATGCCGCCGTGCTGGACGAGGCGCTGACGCATCGCAGCGCCGCCGAGCGCCAGCGCGTCGACGCGGCGTTCCGCTTCGGCAACGAGCGGCTGGAGTTCCTCGGCGATCGCGTGCTGTCGCTGGTCGTGGCCGACATGCTGCTGGCGCAATTCCCGGCCGAGAGCGAAGGCGAGCTGGCGCGCCGCCACGCCGCCCTGGTCCGCGCCGGCGCCCTGGCGGCGGTGGCGCGCGAGATCGAGCTGGGCGGCGACCTCATCCTGGGAGAGTCGGAGGATGCCACCGGCGGGCGCGACAAGTCGGCAATCCTCGCCGATGCCTGCGAGGCGGTGATCGGCGCGCTCTATATCGACGGCGGCCTTCAGGCAGCGCGCGGCTTCATCGAGCGGCTGTGGCAGCCACTGATCGCCGGCTCACCCAAGCCGCCGCGCGATCCCAAGACCGAGCTGCAGGAATGGGCGCAGGGCCGCGGCCTGCCGCTGCCGGTCTACCGCGAGGTGGGCCGTGAAGGGCCGGCGCACGCGCCCAAGTTCGTCATCGAGGTCGAGGTCAAGGGACATGCCGCCATGCGCGGCGCCGGCGGCAACAAGCGTGAGGCCGAGCGCATCGCCGCGCAGACCCTGCTGGAAACGCTGCGGTGAGTGGCCAGTCGGCGATGAAGACCCGCGCCGGCGTGGTCGCCGTGGTCGGCGCGCCCAACGCCGGCAAGTCGACCCTGGTCAACGCGCTGGTCGGCGCCAAGGTCTCGATCGTCTCGCGCAAGGTGCAGACCACGCGCACGCGCATCATGGGCATCGCCATGCGCGAGCTGCCGGACGGCGGGCGCGCGCAGATCCTGTTCCTCGACACGCCGGGCATCTTCCGCACCCAGAAGCGCCGGCTGGAGCGCGCCATGGTCGCCGCGGCCTGGAAGGGCGCGGAGGAGGGTGATCGCATCCTGCTTGTGATCGACGCCGCCAAGGGGCTGAGCGAGGACGTGCGCGCCATCCTCGAACGGCTGGCGAGCCGGCCCGATCCCAAGATCCTCGTCGTCAACAAGATCGACCTGCTGCCGCGCGAGAAGCTGCTGGCGCTGGTCGCCGAGACCAACCAGGCGCTGGCGTTCGAGCGCACCTTCCTGGTGTCGGCGATCAACGGCGATGGCGTCGGCGACCTGCTCGACCACGTCGCCGCGCAGGCTACGCCCGGCCCGTTTCTCTTCCCCGAGGACCAGACCACCGACATGCCGATGCGGCAGCTGGCGTCGGAGATCGTGCGCGAGCAGGTCTTCGAGCAGCTGCACGAAGAGCTGCCCTACGAGATCGCGGTCGAGACCGAGGGCTGGCAGCAGAAGAAGGACGGCAGCGCGCGAGTCGAATGCACCATCCATGTCGCGCGCGACAACCAGCGCTCGATCGTGCTGGGCAAGGGCGGCGCCAAGATCAAGTCGATCGGCGCGCGCGCGCGGCGCGAGCTGGCCGAGGTGGTCGGCCATCCCGTGCACCTGTTCCTGCACGTCAAGGTCAGTGCCAACTGGGCCGACGACCGCTCGCGCTACACGGCGTGGGGGCTGGAGTACGATGCTTGAACCCATCCCCGTCATCCTGAGCGAAGCGAAGGATCTCGCGGCATGGCGTGTGCGCACCACCGCAAGGTCCTTCGCTTCGCTCAGGACGACGACTTGGTAGTGACATGGACTGGATCGACGATGGCTTCGTCCTGCACACGCGCGAGCATGGCGAGAATGCCATCGTCGCGACGCTGCTGACGCGCGAGCGCGGGCGGCATGCCGGTCTGGTTCACGGGGGCATGTCGTCGCGGCAGCGGCCGCTCTGGCAGCCGGGCAATCTCGTGCGCGTCGAATGGCGCGCGCGCCTGGCCGAGCATCTCGGGACCTATAGGGGCGAGCTGCTGGCCGCCCATGCCGCGCGTGCGCTCGACGATGCACTGGAGCTGAGCGGGCTGAGCGCCGCCTGCGCGCTGATCGACGGCGCGCTGCCGGAGCGCGAGCCGCATTCGGCGATCTACGACGGTTTCGTCGCGCTGATGACCGCGATCGGTCACGAGGGCTGGCCCAGCATCCTGGTTCGACTGGAGCTGGGGCTGTTGCAGGAGCTGGGCTTCGGCCTCGACCTGGAGAAATGCGCCGCCACGGGCGCGACCGACAGGCTCGTCTATGTCTCGCCCAAGACCGGCCGCGCGGTGAGCGAGGAGGCGGGGGCACCCTATGCCGACAGGCTGCTGAAGCTGCCGTCCTTCCTGGTGGTGGGCGGCGCAGCGGGTGTCGAGGACGTGCTGATGGGGCTGGAACTCACCGGCTATTTCATCGAGCGGCACGTGTTCTGGCCACACAATCGCCCCTTGCCGCCGGCCCGAGACCGGTTCCTTGATGCGCTCAAGCGGCAGGCGTCGGAGTAAGTTTTGCTGGCATCCCGAGCGCAGCGAGGGATCTTTTCGTCAGCACCAAGATCCCTCGCTGTGCTCGGGATGACAGAACTGTGGTCGGAAAACCTGCGGAAACATGCCGCTTGCCTCGGCTGCCGCGCGGACCTATTGAGGCAGGCAATATCCGCTACAACAACGAAACGGCGGCCGTTCTTCGCGGCCACCGGCCCCTCTAGAGAATGGCGAAAAAGACCGTAACGGCCGCGCCGCCGCCACCCCCGATCCGGCCGGTGGCGCTGGGCGAGGCGCTCTCCGAGCGCTACCTCTCCTATGCGCTCAGCACCATCATGGCGCGTTCGCTGCCCGACGTGCGCGACGGGCTCAAGCCCGTGCATCGCCGGCTGCTGTACGCCATGCAGCAGCTGAGGCTCGACGCCAACGGACCCTACAAGAAGAGCGCGCGCGTCGTCGGCGACGTCATCGGCAAGCTGCATCCGCACGGCGACCAATCGATCTACGACGCACTGGTGCGGCTGGCGCAGGATTTCGCCATCCGCTACCCCCTGGTCGATGGCCAGGGCAATTTCGGCAACATCGACGGCGATAACGCCGCGGCCATGCGCTACACCGAGGCGCGCCTGACCGAGGTGTCGGAAGCGCTGCTCAGCGGCATCGACGAGGATGCCGTCGACTTCCGCGCCAATTTCGACGGCTCCGAGACCGAGCCGGTCGTGCTGCCGGCGGCCTTCCCCAACCTGCTGGCCAACGGCGCGGCGGGCATTGCAGTGGGCATGGCGACGTCGATCCCGCCGCACAATGTCGGCGAGCTCTGCGATGCGCTGCTGCATCTGATCAAGATGCCCAACGCGCGCATCGAGACCCTGGTCGCGCACGTGCCCGGCCCGGACTTCCCGACCGGCGGCATCCTTGTCGAGCCGCGCGAATCGGTGATCGAGGCCTACAGGACCGGGCGCGGCTCCTTCCGCATGCGCGCGCGATGGATGAAGGAGCCGCTGCCGCGCGGCCAGTACCGCATCGTCATCACCGAGATCCCGTACCAGGTCCAGAAGGCCAAGCTGATCGAGAAGCTGGCCGAGCTGGTCAACGGCAAGAAGCTGCCGATGGTCGAGGATGTGCGCGACGAATCGGCCGACGATATCCGCCTGGTGATCGAGCCCAAGACCGGCAACGTGCCGGCCGACCTGCTGATGGAGCAGCTCTTCAAGCTCACCGATCTGGAGAGCCGATTCCCGCTGAACCTCAACGTGCTCGACGCCGACCAGACGCCCAGGGTCATGGACCTGCGCGAGGCGCTGCAGGCCTTTCTCGACCATCGCCGCGTCGTCCTGCAGCGGCGCACCCAGCACCGGCTGGCGGCGATCGAGCGGCGGCTGGAGGTGCTGGGCGGTTACCTGATCGCCTACCTCAACATCGACGAGGTGATCGAGATCATCCGCCGCGAGGAGGAGCCCAAGGCCGTTCTGATGAGCCGCTTCAAGCTGAGCGACGCACAGGCCGAGGCGATCCTCAACATGCGCCTGCGCAGCCTGCGCCGGCTGGAAGAGATCGAGATCAAGCGCGAGAACAAGGCGCTGACCGAGGAGCGTAAGGGCTTGAAGGCGCTGCTCGCCGACGAGAAGGCGCAGTGGCAGTCGATCGCCGGCGAGATCCAGGAGCTGCGCAGGAAGTACGGCGCGAAGACCGAAGAGGGTCGTCGCCGCACCGAGGTCGCCGACGCGCCCGTGCCGATCGACGTGCCGATCGAGGCCTTCGTCGAGAAGGAGCCGGTCACCGTCGTTTGCTCCGAGAAGGGCTGGATCCGCGCCGCCAAGGGCCACCTCGAGCCGACCGCCGCCGCCGATCTGAAGTACAAGGAAGGCGATCGCGAGAAGTTCACCCTGCACGCGATGTCGACCGACAAGCTGCTGGTGTTCGGCACCAACGGCCGCTTCTACACCGTGGGCATCGACAAGCTGCCCAGCGCACGCGGCCATGGCGAGCCGCTGCGCCTGATGATCGACCTCGCCAACGACCAGGACATCGTCGAGATGCTGGTGCTCAAGGGCGGACGGCGCTTCCTCGTCGCCTCGCACCAGACACGCGGCTTCATCGTGCCCGAGGACGAGGTCGTGGCGCAGACCAAGAACGGCAAGCAGGTGCTCAACCTCACTGACAACGAGGAGGCCGCCGTCTGCTCGGTGGTGCCCGACGGTGCCGACCACGTCGCGGTGATCGGCGACAATCGCAAGCTGCTTGTCTTCCCGATCGAGCAGGTGCCCGAGATGGCGCGCGGCCGCGGCGTGATCCTGCAGAAGCACAAGGATGGCGGGCTGTCGGACGCCAGGGCGTTCAAGCTGTCCGAGGGCCTGTCGTGGCAAAGCCGCACGAAAAGCGCGGCGGAGCTCAAGGAGTGGATCGGCGAAAGGGCCCAGGCGGGACGGCTGCCGCCGTCCGGCTCACCGCGGGCCAACAAGTTCTGATCGGCGTGGACGGCGGCGGAGGCGGCATGGACATCCTGACCATCCTCAAGGCCGCGCTGCTCGGCATCCTCGAAGGTCTGACCGAGTTCCTGCCGGTCTCTTCGACAGGTCACATCATCCTGATGCAGGAGCTGATCGGCTTCCAGGGCCCCAAGGGCAAGGTCTTCGAGATCGTCATCCAGCTTGGCGCCATCCTGGCGGTTTGCTGGCTCTATCGCGCGAAGATGTGGCGCACGGCACTCGACATCCGCCGCGATCCGGTGGCCCAGCGCTTCGCCGCAAACATCGTGATCGCCTTCCTGCCCGCCGTCGTGATCGGCGTGCTGTTCCATAGGCAGATCAAGGAAGTATTGCTCAACGCCTGGGTCGTCTCGGTGGCGTTGATCGTGGGCGGCTTCGTCATCCTGCTGATCGAGCGCTTCGCGCCCCGGCCCTCGGTGAAGCGGGTCGACGACATGGACTGGAAGCTGGCGTTGAAGATCGGCATCTTCCAGTGCCTCGCCATGATCCCCGGCACCTCGCGTTCCGCCGCCACGATCATGAGCGCCCGGGTCTTCGGTGCTGATCGCGCGACGGCGGCGGAATTCTCGTTCTTCCTGGCGATACCAACGATGCTGGGTGCGGCGGTCTACGACACGTTCAAGAATCGCGCATCGCTCGGCGCCGATTCAGGCGGCATACTCCTGATTGTTGTCGGCTTCGTCCTGGCCTTCGTGGCCGCGATGCTGGTTGTGCGCGCCGTGGTCAGCTTCGTCAGCCGATACGGCTTCGGCATCTTCGCTTGGTATCGCATCATGCTGGGCAGTGTGGCGTTGGTGCTGCTGGCGGCGTTCCAACATCTGTAGGGCGTCGTTGGGAGCGCCGGCGCCGCAGCTAACCCAGCCTCTCCCAGCCATTGGCACCCAGCGCATCGATCGGGCGGTAGCGCACCTTGTACGCCATCTTCTGCGAATCACTGATCCAGTAGCCGAGGTAGACATAGGGCAGACCGCGACGGGCCGCCTCCGATATCAGCCACATCACCATGTAGACACCCAGTGCCCGGCGTGGCTGGCGCGTATCGAAGAAGCTGTAGACCGCCGACAGGCCAGAGCCCAGCGCATCGATCAGACAGGTGCCGATCAGCCGGCCGGCCGGCCCGCCGTCGCGGAACTCGACGAGATGCGTGTCGACCGGGCTCTCCTCGGTCATGGCACGGTAGTCGTCGAAATCCATGTCGGCCATGTCACCGTCGCCGTGGCGGGCGGCGACGTAGCGCGAGAACAGCGCAAACTGCTCGCTGGTCGCCATCGCCGGCACCACCGCGGCATGCACGCCCTCGTTGGCGCGCCAGATGCGTCGCTGAGAGCGGCTCGGCGCGAACGCACCGGACGGCACCCGCACCGGCACACAGGCGCGGCAGCCATCGCAAAGCGGCTTGTAGACGAAATGGTGCGAGCGGCGGAAGCCGGAATCGGTCAAGCGGTCGTGCAGATCGAGCACATCGGGGCCCGCCAGCTCGGTCACCAGCTTGGTCTCGAATTTGTGCGTGAGATACGGGCAGCGCAGCGCCGGCGTGGTTCGGAAGAACCGCAGCGGGGCCTGTGCTTGCCGTATGAACATCTGGTATGCCGGAACGTGGTGGGCGACAGTGAAGTGTAGGCACATCGATCGCGATACGGCCAGCGCTTCGTCCGCGGCATCGCTCCCACATGCGGCTTCCTGTCAATGGCAATGATCAATGTTCACGCGCAGGATCGAGGGACGAAAAAGGGGCACCCCATGTCGTCGCGACGGCGCGTGCCGCCGAACGGAACCGCCCTGCCGCCGCCGGCGGTGGTGGGGCCGCTGATCCTGTTCGACGGCGTCTGCGTGATGTGCTCGGGCTTCGTCGCCTTCGTCATCCGGCGCGATTCCCGGGCCCGGTTCCGCTTCGTTGCCGCGCAGACACCGTTGGGCCAGTCGCTGCTCTCGCGGCTGGGCCTCTCGACGACGGATTTCGAAAGCAGCATCCTGATCGAGGATGGCCGCGCCTGGTTCAAGTCGGGCGCGCTCTTCGCCATCCTGCGTCATCTGCCCTGGCCCTGGCCGTGGCTGACGGTTCTGCGGTTCCTGCCGCTGGCGTTGACCGACTGTGTCTACAACGCCATCGCCGACAACCGTTACCGCCTGTTCGGCAAGCGCGACTCGTGCCTGGTCCCGACACCCGACATCAGCCGCCGGTTCGTGGAATGAAGGTTACGGTTCTGGGCGCGACCGGCCTGTTTGGCGCGCGCATCTGCCGGCTGCTGGTGCGCGATCCCGCGATCGCGATCACCGCCGTCGCCCGCGACCGCGCAAGGCTGGGGAGGCTGCGCCAGGAACTCGGGGTGACGACTGCCGCGTTCGATCTCGCCGGCGACTGGCATGAGGCGCTGCGCGCGACCGGGCCCGACCTGGTCATCCATACTGCCGGGCCGTTCCAGGGCCGCGACTATGCCGTCGCCTCGGCCTGCATCGCGATGGGCGCCCACTACATCGACCTTGCCGATGCGCGCGACTTTGTCGCCGGCATCGGCGCGCTCGATGAGGCGGCGGGCGCTGCTGGAGTCCTGGTCGCCAGCGGCGCGAGCACGGTCCCCGCGCTGTCGTCGGCCGTTGTCGACCGGCTGCGTGAGGGCCTCGCGGACATCGAGGCAATCGACATCGCCATCACGCCGGGCAATCGCGCGCCACGTGGCCGCGCCACCGTGGCCTCGATCCTGAGCTATGTCGGCCGTCCACTAAGTGTGTGGCGAGGTGGGCGATGGTGCGAAGTCCCTGGCTGGCACGATTTGCATCGTCGCCGACTGCCGACCCTGGGACGCCGCTGGTTCTCGGCCTGCGACGTGCCCGATCTCGCGATCTTCCCCGAACGCTACCAGGTGCGTGAGCGCGTCTTGTTCCATGCCGGGCTGGAACTGTCGCTCCTGCATCTGGGGCTGTGGCTGCTCTCATGGCCGGTGCGCTGGCGCTGGGTGCGTTCCCTGGCCCCGGCAGTGGTCAGCCTTGTCTGGACCGCCGACCTCGTTCGCGCTTTTGGCACCGACCATGGCGGCATGGCGGTCGATGTCGCCGGCCGTCACGCGGACGGCCGCGCCGTCTCGCGCCGCTGGCGCCTGATCGCCGAGTCTGGGGACGGACCATGGGTGCCGACGCTCGCCGCCGTCGCGCTGGCCCGTGGCTTGGAGCGCGGCTCCGTCGCCGAGCGCGGCGCGCGGGCTTGCGTCGGACTGCTGGCGCTCGACGACATCCTCGCCGTCGCCGAAGGGCTGGCGATCCGCACCGCGTCGGACGAAGTCGGGCCGGTCTACGAAGGCGTTTGTGGGTGCGGCGCCTGGTCCGTTCTGCCGGCACCGATCCGGGCGTTGCACGACAATGTCTCGCGCGCGCTCTGGTCGGGTCGCACCGATATCGTGGGCGCGTCCAATCCGCTGGCCTTCATCGCCGCGCGCATCGTCGGCATGCCGCGCGCGGCCCGGGATGTCGACGTCACGGTCGAGTTCGAGGCGCGCGATGGCGTCGAGCGCTGGCGGCGATGGTTCACCGGCAGACCGTTCGTCTCGCTGCAATACGCCGGCGAGGGGCCGGATACGGGCACTGTAATCGAGCGCTTCGGCGTCCTGTCCTTCGCATTGCGCAATACGCTGGACGGCAATGGCCTGTCGCAGGCCATCGCGGCGGCCTATGTGCTGGGCATCCGCCTGCCGCGCGCACTTTGGCCGCGCGTGCATGTGAGCGAGCGGATCGACGGGCGCGGGCGCTTCACCTTCGATGTCGATATAGCCGTGCCGCTGCTCGGCAGGCTCGTCGCCTACAAGGGTTGGCTGATGCCTACTTCGCCGGTGGCGCGAGATTGAGAGTGCCGATGCCCTGGTTGATCACGGCGAAGCGGAATCCCGCGATGCGCACATAGTCGAAGCGGCGCCAGCCGTCGACCAGGTTCCGGTACCACGGCGACAGCACGTTGCCGGACTGGCCCAGCGGGATGGCGAAGCGGCTGTTGTCGAGATCATCGAAATCGTAGATCGCCCGCAAGGTCGCGCCATGCACGGCGCCGAAGGGATCGCGTACGCTGTATGCGGCGCGGTTGAGCGTATGCGGGCCGCCGTCCGAGGGAAAGCGAACCGAGGCGAAGTTGCGTACCAGCGGCAGGGCATCGAGCAGCACATGGCGGTGGACCGCCGGATGCGCGTCACCCCAGCGCCAGCGTTCCATGCTGGCGCCGAAGCGTGCGACGAGCTGGTCCAGAGCCGTGTCGAGCGCCCGTGCGATGATGTCGGCGCAGGTCTCGGCCTCGCGCGTGCGCGTGTCGTTGCACCACGGGCTGTTCTCGCGCAGCGTCTTGACCAGGAAGGCGACGCTCTGGCCGGAAACCTCGCGGAAAAGGTCCTCGCCCAGCTCGTCGGAGTAGAGCGCGCGGTGCAGCTCGCGCAGCCAGGCGCTGTAGATCAACGGCTCCGGCCGGTCGGCCAGCATCCGCCTGTTCCAGGCGCGCAGCATGTCGATGGCGGCGGCCTGGCGGAAACTGCGCGGCTCGATCGCCAGCATCAGAGGCAGCGTGTCGGCCGTATCGGGCGAGACGTTGTCCTCCTGCATCGCGATCATGCTGCCGACGCTGTGGCGCTGGGCGGCCGCGAGCATCGCCGCGGCGCGGCGCTGCCGGTAGGGTTCGACCCAGTCCCTGGTGATGAAATGACGATAGGCCTGGGGCGTGACACGCGCATTGGCATTGACGATCACACCGCTGGGCGGATTGAAGGCGCGCGGCAGCTCCTCGAAGGGCACGAAACCCGCCCAATCGTACTCGCCGGTCCACCCCGGCATCGGCAGGCTGCCGTCGCCCCGGCGGCGGATCGGCACGCGTGCCGGCGAGATGAAGCCGATGTTTCCCTCAATGTCGGCGAACACGATGTTCTGCATCGGGCTGACGATCTTGCGCGTTGCAGCGAGGAACTGCTCCCAGTTGGCCGCCAGACCGATCTCGAGGAAGCCTTCGGCGGAGGTGTCCGCGGGATCGAGCGCGGTGGCCGAGAGCGCCAGCACATGGCCCGCGGGTGTCGCCGCGGCGATGGCTTTGGGATCCAGCACGTCGGAAATCACCGGACCGTGGCGCGTCTCGCGCACGCGCAGGCGCACAGGGTCGCCAAAGCGGACGTTGATGACCTCCTCGCGCACGGCGAAGGCGCGCGAGCCGTCGGGGGTCACGTAGTTGTTGGGATTGGTCGGATCGATCTTCTCGATGAAGAGATCCTGGCTGTCGAGGTTGGTGGTGGTGAATCCCCAGGCAATGCGGTTGTTGTGGCCCAGCAGGATCGCCGGCGCCCCGGGCATGGTGGCGCCACGGATGTCGAAATCCCGGCCAACCAGGCGGGCGAGATACCAGGTGCCGGGCGCGGCGAGGCCGAGATGCGGATCGTTGGCCAGCAGGGGCTTGCCCGAGCGCGTGCGCGCGCCCGATACGACCCATTCGTTCGATGCCTCGCGCTTGCGCGTCGCGTCGTGCTCGGTGACGTCGTAGAGCCGATCGAGCGGCAGCGACCGCAGTGCCTCATTGACCACCGATAGCGTGGCGTCGCGCGCATCGTCGAGCTGGGGAAAGAGCTCGCGCGCCTTCTGCTCGCCCAGCGCCAGCATCACGCGCGCGCGCATCAGCTCGGCCCGCCAGTTGCCGTCGAGGCTGAGCGCGAACAGCTTGGCGATCACCAGCGTATCCGCCGGCGCCCAGGGTTCGGGTGTCACCTGCAGCAGCGTGAACTCCGGGCCGAACGAGCCTTGGCGGTCGCGGATATACGTGTTCACACCCTGGGCGTAGGACTCGAGGATGCGGCGGGTGCGCGGCTGCAGGGCGTTGACGCTTTCCTGCGCGCGCCGATAGACGCCGAGACCGCGCATGGTGCGGTCGAGATCGAGCAGCGGCTTGAGCGGGCCCAGCGGCGGCAGCATCTCGGCGACGCGGCCGGCGCCGACACGGCGGCCGAACTCCATCTGCCACAGCCGGTCCTGGGCGTGGGCGTAGCCAAGCGCCAGGGCCGCGTCCTCGTATGAACTGGCGAAAATGTGCGGCACCGCGTTGGTGTCGCGCACGATCTGCACGCGGTCCCGCAGGCCGGCGATGGTGCGGTTGCCGGAGAGCGAAGGCAATGAGCCGCGCAGATGGAAGTAGAGGCCTGCAGCCATCACCGCGAGCACGATGACCAGCGAGGCCAGCACGCCGCCGAGTCGGCCGAGGATGCGGCCCAGGCGCTTCATGCTGCGACGGGAGCGATCACGCCCCGTCCAGCCACTTCACGATGCGCACGCGGTCGCTGTCGAGGTCGGGCGCGGGCGGGCGCGTCGTGTCGTCGGCGAAGGCCGACATCTTCAGCGGATTGCCGGCCAGCTTGAGCACGCCGCCGTTGCCGTCGGGCACCGTTACCAGCATGTTGCGCGCCGCGACCTGCGGGTGAGCCAGCGCCTGCTCGATGTTGTTGATCGGCCCGCACGGCACGCCGGCCTTGCCGATGACCGCGATCCAGTGCTCGGTGGTGTTGGTCTTGAGCACCGATTCGATCTCGCCCTGGATCTTCTCGAAGCTCTTCAGGCGCAGGGCATTGGTCTTGTAGGCGGGGTCGGCCGCCATGTCGGCCCGGCCCAGCGCCTCGCAGGTCTTGAGCCACAGCCCGTCATTGCCGGCGGCAATGATCAGGAAGCCGTCGGCGGTGCGAAAGGCCTGGAACGGCGTGATCGTGGGATGGCGTGCACCGAGCGGGCCGGGAATCTCGCGCTCGACCTGGTAGCGCATCACCGCGTTCTCCAGCAGCGCGATCTGGCAGTCGAACATCGCGATGTCGACCTTTGTCGATTCGCCCGTACGGAAACGGTGCAGCAGCGCGGCGTTGACGGCGATGGCGGTGTAGAGGCCGGCGCCGATATCGCCGATCGACATGCCGACACGCGCCGGCGGTACCTCGGGATAGCCGGTGACGCTCATGATGCCGCCCATGCCCTGGACGACCATGTCGTAGGCCGGGTCCCTGGAGTTCGGACCGGTGTGGCCGAAGCCCGAGGCCGAGGCATAGATCAGCTGCGGGTACCTTGGATGCAGCTGTTCCCAGCCGTAGCCCAGCTTCTCCATGGTGCCGGGGCGGAAGTTCTCGACCAGGACGTCGGCCTTGGCCAGCAGCTTTTCGAAGATCGCGCGGTCGGCATCCAGCTTCAGGTCGAGCGCGATCGATTCTTTGCCGCGATTGACCGAGGCGAAATACATCGAGCGGCCCTCGATGAACGGCCCATAGGCGCGCGCGTCGTCGCCGCCCTTGGGCGGCTCGACCTTGATCACCCGCGCGCCGAGCTCGGCCATCATCATGGTGCAGTAGGGACCGGCGAGGATACGCGACAGGTCGATTACAGTGACGCCCGACAGCGGGCCCTTGGTGGCAGAAACGCTCATGCGACTCCCTCGAATCGGGAGTGTCATAGCTCAGACGAGATGGACCTTCCAGACATAGTGCGCCGGGCTACGGCCAGCAATTGCCTGGTCGCGGGCGCGCCCCGATCATCTCCGTTCGGCCAGCACCGCGTCGACGGCGCGCCAGACACCCCAGGCATTGTCCAGGGTGACGGCGGAAAAGCCGACATGACCGATCCGATCGACGAGGAAGAGCCTCGCCGCGCCGGGTCGCGCGGCGGCAGCCAGCGCCTCGCTCTCGCTGTAGGGGATGATCGAATCGTTGCGGCCATGCACGAGGATCAGGCGCGCCTTCAGCGGCTTCAGGTCGTGCAGCGCGAGGTTCAAGGCATCGATGTCGCGCCGCACCGCCTCTGGCAGCGCCGCGATCAGGGCGGGCAGTTTCGCCGGGTCGGTTTCCTCGAGCAGGTCGAGCACTGCCAGGCCCTGCGGCGAGAGCATCGCCCGAACGTCGGCAGAGGAGGCGGTGCTGTCCTCGAGCCGGCGATCGGCCAGCGAGCGCAGCAGGTCGCGGTCGCGCTCGTCCTCGAGGCGGCCGGCATTGGCCTGCAAGAACACCCAGCGGCTGTAGGTGTTCGGCCCCATGCGATGCAGCAGCGGATCGTTCGCGCGGCGGAAGGTGCCGGTGACCAGGAACCGGATGACGCTGTCGGTGCTGTGGTAGCCGCCGATGCCGATGATGAAGTCGACCTTGGACACGAGGTCGGGTTCGAGCGCGGCGATGATCGCCGGCCCGACGCCGTAGGATATCGCGGCGATGCCGGAAGGCAGCCAGGGGCGATTGGCGTTGGCGCCGCGCAGCACCTCCGCCAGGGTATCGGCATCGGCGCGCGACAGCGACAACCGGCGCGGGCCCGGCAATTCCGGAACGATCACCAGGAAGCCGACGCGCGCCAGCGAGCGCGCCAGGTTCTGCAGGCGTGGCTCGTCGCGACCGAGCACCGCGGCGCCGGGGACCAGCACCAGACTCGCCCGGGCGCCGCTGGCCGGCGTGTAGAGATCGACCTCGACGTTGCGCAGCGTGCTGGTGGCTTCGCGCGGCGTTCCGGTGAGGCGCTTGAAGAGCGATCGCTCGCCGGAGGCGGCGATGTCGGACATGAGCAACGCCGCCGTCGTCCAGCGCAGCGGGTGGCCGAACGCGAACAGTGCGGCGATGGCGAGGCTGAGAACGATGACGACGCGCCTCATGCGCCACCAGCCTGCGGCGAGAGCATGGCGAAAGGGTGGCCCGCTAGGCCGGCGCCAGCCGTGGCCTGGCGGCGCGCATTTCCCACAGGGTGTTGAGCGCCAGCGCTCCCACGATCACGCCGCCGCCGATGAAGCCGTAGAGGCCAGGCGATTCGCTGAAGGCCAGCCAGACCCAGAGCGGGCCGAGCACGGTCTCAAGCAGGCCGACGAGACTTGCGGTTGCCGCCGGCAGGTGGCGCAGGCCCAGGGTGAACAGCACCAGACCGAGTCCGAGCTGCACGACGCCGAGGAAGGCAAGCCAAGGAATCTCGTTGGTCGGCGCCGGAAAGGGCCAGGCCAGGGGCAGGGTGATCAGCGCCGAGACGATGCCACCCAGCACTACGGCGAACATCATGCTCACGTCGGGCCGGGCCCGGAGCACCACCATGTTGGCGGCGAAGCAGATGGCGCAAAGGAGCGCCAGGAGCGGGCCGACGATGCCCGTGCCCGCGAGCGAATCGACGACCGTCAGCGCCACGCCGCCGATCGCGGCGAGCATCGCGATCCAGGTCGCCGGCCGTACCGCCTCGCCAAGAAACACGCGCGCCAGCAGGGCGGCGATCAGCGGCGCGGAGGCGGTGACCACCAGCGTGTTGGCCACGGTGGTGTGCTGCAATGCAACGAAGAAACCAACAAAGGCGCCCGACAGGCAAAAGGCGCTCAGCAGCATCGCCCGCCAGGCGCGACGCAGCGCGTCGAGCGTCGCGACACGATCGAAGACCATGAGATAGCCGCCGATGGTCAGGGCCATCACCACCGAGCGCCAGAACACGATCTCCCACGGATTGGCCTGCAGCGAGCGCGTGACGACGCCGGCGACGCTCCAGCACAGAGCGGCGCCGGCGACCAGGGCGACGCCCAGGGCGAAGGATGGACGGACCATGGTGGCAGGTTATGTCCGGCGCCTGCGACGGAGGCAACAATGGTATTGTTCGACGCAATGTCCGTCGCTCTCGACATCGAGCCGTTTCGCCCGCGATTCCCCTGGCTGACCGCCGATCTACAGACCATCGCCAACCGCATCCTGCCGCCCACGACGCACCTGGGCGCCGGGGCGAGCGAGCGCATCCGACTGCCGATGGCCGACGGCAGTGGCGACACGCTGCTTGCCAGGCTCGACCGGCCGGCGGTCGATCGCGGTGGCCCGCTGGTGATCCTGATCCACGGGCTGACCGGCAGCGAGGACAGCGCCTACGTGCGCACCACCGCACGTCACATGCTGTCGCAGGGCCGACGGGTGCTGCGGCTGAACCTCCGCGCCGCCGGCGAGTCGCGCACGACCTGCGGCGACATCTACTACGCCGGCCGCACCCAGGACTTCCGCGCCGTCCTCGGCCTGCTCGATCCCCGCCTGACGAAGGACGGGATCTTCGCCGTCGGCTACTCGCTGGGCGGCAACATGCTGCTCAAGTTCCTCGGCGAGGAGGGAGCTTCGGCGCCGTTGATCGGTGCGGCCACCGTGTGCACGCCGGTGGATCTGTCGGTGACCTGCCAGCATATGCTGCGGCCACGCAATCGCTTCTATCATCGTTACATCCTTGGGCAGATGAAAGCGGAGGCGACGGCCGCGGGCGCGCGGCTGACGGCGACGGAGCGCGACGCGATCCTCGGCTGCCGCTCGGTATGGGAGTACGACGACGTCTTCATCGCGCCACGCCACGGCTTCGCCGGCGCCGAGGACTACTACGAGAAGAACAAGGCCCTGAGATTCATGCCCGCCATCCGCAAGCCTACGCTGGCGATCGCCGCGAGCGACGACCCGTGGATACCGATCGCGATCTATCGCGGCTTCGACTGGAGGGCGCATCCCGATCTGACGCCGCTGCTTGCCGAAGGCGGCGGCCATGTCGGATTCCATGCCGCGGGTCACGCGCTGCCGTGGCATGATCGCGCGATTGAGCGCTTCATCGGGGAGATCACGAAATGAGAAGCGTGACATGCGCGGTGGCAGCGATGCTGGCGCTGGCCGCCGTCGCGGGCGAAGCGAGCGCGCAGGCGGTGGGCAAGGACTGCACCTTCAAGGGCCGCAAGCTGTGGGGCAAGGTCCAGGTCGTGACCTCCTCGCCCGACATCAAGGTGCAGATCGTCAACTCGTTTCCCGACCTCAAGGTCATGAACGTCGGCTCGTTTCCCGATTCCTGTGGCAAGTGGCAGGTGGTCACGTCCTGGCCGGACCTGAAGGTCCAGTTCGTGACGTCCTTTCCCGACGTCAAGATCATGTACGTCAACAGCTTTCCTGGCGTGCCGTAGCATCGGTTGATTGCCGCGCGCGCGATACTGCCCTAAATTGTTGGCTGCGCTGCAGACTGATTGGGGGAGAGGTATGCGTCGCGCCATCCGTGTTTGCGCGGTATCCATGTCGCTTGTCGCGATGCTGCCGGCCTGTGCGCCGACGGCGGATAGCTGGAACAAGGAGGAAGCCAGCGTCGAGCACCGTGACGCCACCTTTGCCAAGTGCAGGGCC
The DNA here is from genome assembly GCA_019635875.1 of Alphaproteobacteria bacterium. Classification (NCBI taxonomy): domain Bacteria; kingdom Pseudomonadati; phylum Pseudomonadota; class Alphaproteobacteria; species Alphaproteobacteria bacterium. The sequence continues at coordinate 137,620 of JAHBYP010000009.1, read as the reverse complement.
GAGGCGAACGCCCGTACGTCGGGGCCAGTACCATCGCATGCCTACCAGCAAGCGACCTCGTCCGGGGGCGTGATCGGCATTCTCGTAGGAGCGCTGGTGGTGGGGATGGTGCACGGCGCGGCGCAGGGGGTCGCCGCCAATGCCGCCATCGACTCGTGCATGAGGGACGCCGGTTTCACCAAGCCACAGCCCGCGCTCAACGCCCGGGGCGAGCGCAACGCCGGCGGCACGCCAGACGGCCTGGAGGCTCCACAGGAGGGCCAGCCGACATCGGCTATGCCCGACGTCAATGCGGATGGCAGGCGCAAAGACGCGATCGAGCCCATCGGGCCCGGGCCGGCACACGCGATCCGGCCGCGGCTGAGCAACCTCTAAGGCGCGATCCGGATCGCCGCCGTTGGCCAGTCACCGGCGAGCAGGGGACGCATCAGGCCGGCGAGGTCGCGCGGTATGAAGGTTTCGCGCGAACTGGCGATGTCGTCGATCGACCACCAGCGGAAGCCGCGAAAAGCGTCGGCCTCGTCCGCTGTCATGGTGCGCACGACGGGCTCGAAGGCCGGCACGCGCAGCGCGTAGACGTGGGCGCGCGTCAGCACGCGCTCGCCGGCGATGTCGAGTTCCTTGTCGCTGATCCAGACGTGGCGGCCGACATCGCCGACCTCCAGGCCGGTCTCCTCGCGCAGCTCGCGGCGCAGGCCGTCCTCGAACGACTCGCCGGGCTCGAGCGAGCCGCCGGGCGTAACCCAGAAGGTCGGCCGCAACCGCGCGGCGGGATCGACGATGCGCCGCCCGGCGAGCTTCATCATCAGCACGCGATCCTGCGGATCGATCAGCAAGGCGCGGGCCGACGGGATCAGGCGCATGGCCGGCGCCGGCCGGCTACTTCTTCGCCAGCAGCTTCGCCGCGTCGATCGCACCGTAGGTCAGGATGCCGTCGCAGCCGGCGCGCTTGAAGGAGCTGAGCGTCTCCATCAGCACTTTCTCCCAAACCAGCCAGCCGCGATCGGCGGCACCACGCAGCATCGCGTACTCGCCGCTCACCTGGTAGGCGTAAGTCGGCACGCCGAAGGCGTCCTTCACGCGGCGCACGATGTCGAGATAGGGCAGGCCGGGCTTGACCATCACCATGTCGGCGCCCTCGGCGATATCCATGCCGACCTCGCGCAGCGCCTCGTCGGAGTTCGCCGGGTCCATCTGGTAGGTCTTCTTGTCGCCCTTCAGCGCGCCCGAGCTGCCGATGGCGTCGCGGAACGGGTTGTAGAACGCCGAGGCATACTTGGCGGCGTAGGACATGATCTGCACGTCCTTGTAGCCGGCATCGTCCATCGCCTTGCGGAAGGCACCGATGCGGCCATCCATCATGTCCGACGGCGCCTGCACATCGCAGCCGGCCTCGCTCTGCGCCAGCGCCTGCTTGATCATCACCTCGACGGATTCGTCGTTGAGGATCACCCCGTCCTTGACGATGCCGTCGTGGCCGTCGCTGTTGAACGGATCGAGCGCCACGTCGCAGACGATGCCGATGTCGGGCACGGCCTTCTTGGCGGCGCGAATGGCGCGGCACACCAGGCCCTTTGGATTGTGGGCCTCGCGCGCGTCCGGCGTCTTCGCGGCGGGATCGACCTCGGGGAAGATGGCGATCGCCGGAATGCCGAGGTCGCGCGCCTCGCGCACCGCCTCGACGAAGAGATCGACGGTCAGGCGATCGACGCCGGGCATCGATGCGACCGGCGTGCGCGCGTTGCTGCCTTCCTGCACGAAGACCGGCCAGATCAGGTCGTCGACGCCGAGCCTGGTTTCGGCGACGAGGCGGCGCGACCAGTCGGCGCGGCGGTTGCGGCGCATGCGCGTGGTCGGGAACGAGCCGAGGGTGGTGTAGCGCTGCGGCATGGACTATCTCTCCCTTGGCCGAGCTTATAGGGCAGGGAACGCCGCCCCGTAAGCCCTCGCCGTGCCGCAGGGAGAGGGCGGGAATGATCCGGCTGGTCGTGGTGTTGCTGGCCCTGCTGCTGGTTTCGACATCGGCGCCGGCGCAGGACCGTCTGGCCGGGCGTTGGCAGGGCACCTACTACTGCGCTCAGGGCCTGACGGGCGTTACACTGACCATCCGCGGCGACGACCAGCGTGCCGAGGCGCTGTTCCACTTCTACCCGGTGGCCGAGAACCCCAGTGTGCCGGTCGGCTGCTACACCATGCTCGGCCATGTCGAGACGGCTTCCGGCACGATCAATCTGGAAAGCGACGAAAGCCACTGGATCCTGCGGCCGTCGGGCTACGTCACGGTGAACTTCCGCGGCCGCTTCGCCGGCGGGCGTCATCACATCGTCGGCCGCGTCGAAGGTCCGGCTTGCTCGACCTTCATTCTGCGCCGCGTCGAGGAAGCGCCGCCGGCGCCGAAGGAGTGCTTTCTCGAACTGCCCACCGTCGGCCTGCCCGCCACTCAAGCCCGGACGAGACGCCGATAGTAGCCGTTGGGCCGATCTCCGTCGCGCATGTAGATCCAGAAGCCGGCGACCAGCATGATCTCGCCGACAAAGGCCAGCAGCATCGGCAGCACCGATTGCAAGACGAGACCGCCGCCGTCGCCGCTGTAGCGGCTCGCGATCCAGAACTGGCCGATGATGCCGATCACCAGGCGCACCCCGACCCAGCCAATGAGCCCGCCCGCGGCAAAGCTCGGCGTGAATGGCGAGCGCACGAGCGTCATGAGCGAGAATGCCAACGCCCAGAGCAGCAAGAAAAGCATTGGGACGGCGTAGAGTGCGCCTAACCCTGCCATCCCCGACCTGAAGAGGTTGCCCACCGACAGGCCCAACGTCCCCGAAGCCACCATCAGTATCGCGAGCAGCATTGTGATCACGAAGGTGACAGCCAGCGCCGCGGCGCAGACCACCACCAGCAGCAAAGAGCCTCCGAGGTGCGCCTCGGGTCGGCTGGCGGTTTCCTCGGCCGTCATTGCACGCCACGCCATCGCGCTCCCCTTTTCATTATCACCTGCAGAATAGCGCGGTTGCGTTTCGTTGACAGGCCGGAGTCGCTGGCTATGGTGGCCGCCGATGAATTTTGCCCTCTCCGAGGACCAGCTCGCCTTCCAGACGCTCGCGCGCAACTTCGCCCGCGATCGCATGCTGCCGCACGCGGCCCAATGGGATCGCGACAAGTTCTTCCCAGTCGACACGCTGCGCGAGGCGGCGGCCCTGGGCTTCGGTGGCATCTATGTGCGCGACGATGTCGGCGGCAGCGCGCTGTCGCGCTTCGACGCCGCGCTGATCATGGAGGAGCTGTCGGCCGCCTGCCCGTCGACCGCGGCGTACATCTCGATCCACAACATGGCGGCGTGGATGATCGACGCCTTCGCCGATCAAGAGCAGCGCCAACGTTTCCTGCCCCGGCTCTGCTCGATGGAGCATTTCGCCAGCTACTGCCTGACCGAGCCCGGCGCCGGCTCGGATGCCGCGGGCCTGCGCACCAAGGCGGTGCTCGACGGCGACCACTATGTGCTCAACGGCACCAAGGCGTTCATTTCCGGCGGTGGCCGCAGCGACATCTACGTCACCATGGTGCGCACCGGCGGCGAGGGCGCCGGCGGCGTGTCGTGCCTGGTGGTCGAGAACGGCATGCCCGGCCTGAGCTTCGGCAAGCAGGAGGAGAAGCTGGGCTGGAACAGCCAGCCTACCGCGGCGGTGATCTTCGAGAATTGCCGGGTGCCGGTAGCCAACCGCATCGGGCCCGAGGGCCACGGATTTCGCATCGCCATGGCCGGTCTCGATGGCGGGCGCATCAACATCGGCGCCTGCTCGCTGGGCGGCGCGCGCGCCTGCCTGGAGACCGCCTCGCGCTATGTCGTCGAGCGCAAGCAGTTCGGCAAGCCGATCGCCGAGTTCCAGGCGACACAGTTCAAGCTGGCCGACATGGCGACCGAGCTGGAAGCGGCGCGCCTGTTGATCCACAAGGCCGCTTCGCTGCTCGACGCCAAGTCGCCCGATGCGACGCAGGCCAGCGCCATGGCCAAGCGTTTCGCCACCGATGCCGGTTTTCGCATCGTCAACGAGGCGCTGCAATTGCACGGCGGCTACGGCTACCTCAAGGACTTCCCGCTGGAGCGCTACCTGCGCGACCTGCGGGTGCACCAGATCCTCGAGGGCACCAACGAGATCATGCGCGTGGTGATCGCGCGCCGGCTGATGACGGGTTGATGGAGAGTGCGAGCGTGTCGGAAGCTGAAATACTGTTCGAGGTGAAGGACGGCCTGGGCCTGATGACGCTCAATCGGCCGCGGGCGCTCAACGCACTGTCGGTGGGCATGATCCGCGAGATGGAGCGCATGCTGCCGCAGTGGGAGAAGGATCCCCAGGTGAAGGCGGTGATCGTGCGCGGTGCCGGCGACAAGGCGTTCTGTGCCGGTGGCGACGTGGCGTTCCTCGCGCGTGAGGCGAAGGAGAATCCCTCGGGCACCGGCCGGCGCGACTTCTTTCGCGAGGAGTACATCGTCAATCGCCGCATCTACCGCTTCGCCAAGCCGTGGATCTCCTTGATCGATGGCATCGACATGGGCGGCGGCGTGGGCCTGTCGGTCCATGGCACTTACTCGATCGCCACGGAGAAGTTCCTGTTCGCCATGCCGGAGACGGCGATCGCGCTGTTCCCAGATGTCGGCGGCGGCTACTTCCTCAATCGCCTGCCGGGCGCTCTCGGCGTGTTCCTGGCACTGACCGGTCACCGCCTGCGTGCCGCCGATGCGCTTTGGGCGGGCATCGTGCAGGCCCATGTGCCGAGTGCCAGGCTGCCTCAGGTGATCGAGGCGTTGGCCAATGCCGACCTGTCAGGCACGCCGCTGCCGCGGCGCATCGACGCGATCGTCGCGCCCTTCGCCGAGGATCCGGGTCAACCGACTCTGCCGACAATGATGGCGGACATCGACCGCTGCTTCTCGGCCGGCAGCGTCGAGGAGATCTTCGCCAAGCTGAAAGCCCACGGCGGCGAGTGGGCCGGCAAGCAGCTCGCGGTGCTGCAGAAGATGTCGCCGCTGTCGCTGAAGATCACGCTCGAGCAGCTGGCGCGCTGCGCCAACCGCTCGTTCGAGGACGTGATGACCATCGAGTACCGCATGTCGCAGGAATGCATGAAGCCCGGCCACGACTTCTTCGAGGGCGTGCGCGCGGTGCTGATCGACAAGGACCAGAAGCCGACCTGGACCCCAGCGACGCTCGAAGGAGTCCCGCGCGACATGGTCGAGGCGCATTTCAAGCCGGTCGCCAACGACCTGACGTTCGACTGAGGGAGAAGTGGATATGGCCAGGATCGCCTTCATCGGACTGGGCAACATGGGCGGGCCGATGGCCGCCAATCTTCTCAAGGCGCAGCATCAGGTCGCGGCGTTCGATCTTGCGGCCAAGGCGGTCGAGGCCGCCGTCGCCTCGGGCGCGTCGCGCGCCGCGAGTATCGCCGAGGCGGTGAGCGGTGCCGAGGTGGTGATCACCATGCTGCCCGCCGGCAAGCACGTGCGCGAGGTCTACGAGGGTTCGGTGCTCGGCGCCGCGGCCAAGGGCGCGCTGCTGATCGATTGCTCGACCATCGATGTCGACAGCGCGCGCCACGTCGCGGCGGCGGCGGCCAAGGCCGGACTCGACATGGTCGATGCGCCGGTCTCGGGCGGCGTCGGCGGTGCGGCGGCCGGCACGCTGACCTTCATGGTCGGTGGTCCGGATACGGCCTTTGCGCGTGCCCGGCCGATCCTCGAGAAGATGGGGAAGAACATCGTGCACGCCGGTGCCAGCGGCAACGGCCAGGCGGCCAAGATCTGCAACAACATGATGCTGGGCATCACCATGATCGGCACCTGCGAGGCCTTCATGATGGCCAAGCGTCTCGGGCTCGATGCGCAGAAGCTGTTCGACATCGCCTCGACGGCGTCGGGCCAGAGCTGGGCGCTCACCAGCTATTGCCCGGTGCCCGGCCCGGTGCCGGCATCGCCGGCCAACCGCGACTACGCCGCCGGCTTCACCGCGGCGATGATGCTCAAGGACCTGATGCTGGCGCAGGACGCGGCGCGCTCGGCCGGCGCCTCGACGCCGATGGGCGCCGAGGCGGCGCAGCTCTACAACCTGTTCGTCAACGCGGGTTCGGGCGCCGTCGATTTCTCCGGCATCATCCGCATGATCGACGGCAGGAGCGGCTAGATCCGGCCGCGGAAGTCGTAGCGGCCGTCTGGGGCGATCAGGCTCATCCGCGCGTTGTTGATCAGCTCGCCGGCTTCCGGCGAGTTGACGCGGATCTCGGTCGAGTTGAGCTGACGCGAGAAGCCGGGGTAGTTGCCTCGCTCGCTGATACCGTTCTGCCGTACCAGCAGGTTCCAATCCGCCGCGCTCAGGTGGACGGCCACCACGCCGCCCGCCTCCGGGCCGGCGAGAGTCGGGTTGCGGCCATACTGGTTGAAGATCGCGTCGTGCGCCGCGTCGAGCCGGCGCGAGAAGATGCCGCCGCTGTCCTGCTCGGGCCGCACCACCATGCGCTCGTTGATGCGTCGTTGCGCGTTGCGCGAGAAGCCACGGTACATCGTGACTTCGCCTGTGCCGGCCAGCTGCAGCGGCGTCCTGCGCCAGCTCTCGGGGATCGAGGACGGAGCGACAAACGGAACGTTGGCCACGGGGCTCTCCATGTGGTCGATGGTGCCAGTTTACCCGCTCAAGACGCATCCGGCTGTTCCGTGTGGCACAAGCCGTCGATAGGATGCGCCACGCGCTACCGATGGAGCCGTCATGGCTACGATCACCCTCTATGACCTCGACGTCACCGGCGGCCGGCGGCCCAGCCCGTTCTGCTGGCGCGCCAAGTTCGCGCTGGCCCACAAGCGGCTCAGCTGGGACGAAGTGCCGGTGGGATTCACCGAGAAGGACAAGATCGCCTTTGCTCAGGCCCGCACGGTGCCGGTCATGGTCGACGCCGGCCATGGCGGCAAGGTGGTGAAGGACAGCTGGGACATCGCCGAGCAACTCGACGAGGCCTATACCGACGGCCCGGCGCTGCTGGGCGGCGAACGCGGCAAGGCGTTCGCGCGTTTTGTCGCCGCCTGGACCAATGTCACCCTGCACGGCGCGCTGTTCCCGCTGGTCGTCGCCGACATCCATGCCGCCGCCCATCCCGCCGACCAGGCGTACTTCCGCGAGAGCCGCGAGAAGCGCCTGGGCACGAGCCTGGAGGCGGCGCAGAGCGCCGCGCGCGAGCAGCGCATTCCGGCGCTGCGCGCAACGCTCGAGCCGCTGCGCCAGCAACTGCGCGACCAGCCGTTCATTTCCGGTGCCGCGCCTGCCTATCCGGACTACACCGTGATGGGCGCCTTCATGTGGGTGCGGACCGTTTGCGCCGTGCCGCTGCTGGCCGGCGACGACCCGCTGCACGGCTGGATCGGCCGCATGCTTGACCTGTTCAATGGCATGGGCCGCGCGCACAAGACCGCTGCCTGAAGCCGTCAGAGCGCGCCACGAAGGAAGTGCCAGGCGATGCCGGCCAGGCTGCTGGCCAGCAGCACCGGGATCATCCCGGCCTTGAAGCGGAACACCGCGATGGCCGCGGCCGCCGCGAGCGCAAGCGACGGCCAGTCGACCGACGACAGCACCGGCGCCTGCAGCGACATGCCGAGCCAGCCCACGGGCACGTGGCTCTTGAACAGCACCTGCAGCGCGAACCAGACCGCGAGGTTGAGGATCACGCCGACCACCGCCGCGGTGATCGCGCCCAGCGCTGCCGAGAGCGCCCGGTTGCCGCGCAACGCCTCGACGAAGGGCGCGCCGAAGAAGATCCACAGGAAGCAGGGCGCGAAGGTCACCCAGGTGGTCAGCAGGCCGCCAAGGGTCGCCGCGAGCAGGGGATGCAAACCGCCGGGCGCGCGATGGGCGGCGAGGAAGCCAACGAACTGCGTCACCATGATCAGTGGGCCGGGCGTGGTCTCGGCCATGCCCAGGCCGTCGAGCATCTCGCCGGCGGTCACCCAGTGGTACTGGTCGACTGCCTGCTGCGCGACATAGGCCAGTACGGCATAGGCGCCGCCGAAGGTGACGATCGCCATCTTGCTGAAGAAGACGGCGATGCTGCTGAAGACGTTGTCCGGCCCCAGGAAAGCCAGCAGCGCCGCCACCGGCCCCAGCCACAGCAGCAGGAACGCCGCGCTGATGCGCAGCGACCAGCGCAGGTTGGGACGCGCATGTGCGGGCGTCTCCTCGCCGAGCAGCGAATCGCGATCGGCGACCTGCCTGTCGCCGACCTTGCCGTGTCCGCCGCCGCCGAGGAACGCCGCCGCGCCGGCGCGGCCGCCGATGTAGCCGATCGCGCCGGCGATGACGATGATCAGCGGGAAGGGCACATCGTAGAAGAAGATGGCGATGAATGCCGCGGCGGCGATGCCGACCATCACCCGGTTCTTCAGCGCGCGCTTGCCGACGCGCACGACGGCCTCGATGACGATCGCCAGCACGGCGGCCTTCAGGCCGAAGAACAGGCCCTGCACGATGCCGACCTGTCCGAAGATCACGTAGATCCAGCTCAGCGCCATGATCGACAGCAGGCCGGGCAGCACGAAGAGCAGGCCGGCCGCCAGCCCGCCTTTGGTCTTGTGCATCAGCCAGCCGATATAGGTGGCGAGCTGCTGTGCTTCCGGCCCGGGCAGCAGGGTGCAGTAGTTCAGTGCCTGCAGAAAGCGCGTCTCGCCGATCCAGCGCTTCTCCTCGACGATGATGCGGTGCATGACGGCGATCTGTCCGGCGGGACCGCCGAAGCTCAGGGCCGCGACGCGCAGCCAGACCTTCATCGCCTCGCCGAAGGTCACGCCGTGGCCGGGCGCATCCGCCGGGCGGGCGGGCAGAGCCTGATCGGTCATTTGCCGCCTCTCTTTCCCCGGAAGGACTGATAGAGATCGTCGAGCACGGCGGCGCCGCGCGCCAGGCGTTGCTCGTCGTCCTTATGGGAGTCGGCTATGCCGGCGATCAGCGTGCGGATGCCGGCGGCCTCCTCTCGCCCGTACTTGCCGTCCTTCAGGTCGATGTCGTGGATGATCTCGCCGATCGCGACAAGCGCCGGATCCTCCGCGCCGCTCAGCGCCCTTACCTCGCCGATCAGCACCTCGAAGGTGCAGCGATCGCCGCGATGGGTGAACTCGCCTTCGAACATGTCGAAGCGCAACTCGCCGGGTTGCGGCGCGTAGCCGGTGCCGGGCACGAACTTGAAGCGCGCTTCGCTGTCGATGAAGCGGCGGATCAGCCAGGCCGAGGCGATGCGGTCGATCTGCACGCCCCTGCGCGTCACCCAGACCCGTCCCTTCGGCCCGCCGGCCGTGCCGGCATCGGCTGAAGTCTCGCCCATGGCTGGATCCTCCGGTTGTGGTTCGGACTCGAGGCCGGAGACAAGTCCCTTGGTGGGCTCGCGGCCATCGGCACCGAAGAAGTCGATCGCCATGACCTCGTCGAGACGCCGGCGCAGGCGCGCTACCTGCGCCGTGAAGTCGGCGCGCAGCTCGGCCGTTTCGAGGCTTGCGCGGCGAGCGGCAAGCTCCCGCGCGGTCTCGGAGATCTCGGCGTAGTCCTGGTCGCGCGCGGCATCGAAGAGGGCCTGGACCTCTCCGTCGTCGAGGCCGTCGACCAGCGACGCCTCGCAGGTGAAGGCCTCGCCGCCGAGTTCGACGATCTCCCGCACCAGCCAGGCAAAGTCCTCCCGAGTCTCGGCGTTGCTCGGCAGCGCGTACACCGAATTCTTCACCGTGACGGCGCCCAAGCCTTTGAGGCGGCGCCAGATTTTCACTCGGGCATAGGGCGGCTTGGCCGGCAGCTGATGGATCAACAGCAGCCAGGTCAGGGAAGGAGGGTGTTCCAGCGTGGTCACGGTGCATCTGTATCATCGTCACCAGGTAATTTGCAACACCTATATCTTTTTCCTTGCCATCGCCGGTCGCATGGGTATCATTGCGTTGAAACGAGTATATCAACTGAGGAGCGACCATGCCTTTGTACGCTCGACCGATTTCCTTCAAGCCGGCGCGTCTGAACGGAATGAGCTGGCGGCTGATCACCAGCCACTACGAGAACAACTACGGCGGCGCGGTGCGGCGCCTGAACGCGATCCGCAGCGAGTTGGCCGTTCTCGATCCAACGAGTGCGCCCGGCTTTCGGCTGAACGGATTGAAGCGCGAGGAGCTGATCGCCACCAACTCGATGCTCCTGCACGAGCTCTACTTCGAGGCACTGGGCGGACCGGGTGGCGACCCTGATGGCGAGCTGGCGCGGGCCATCGAGCGTGACTTCGGGTCCGTCGGCCGATGGCGCGCGGAGTTCGTCGCCATGGGCAAGGCGCTGGGCGGTGGCTCGGGCTGGGTGTTGCTGACGCGCTCGCCGCGCGACGGGCGGCTGATGAACGTCTGGGCAGCGGATCACACGCACAGCCTCGCGGGCGGCTCGCCGATCCTGGCGCTCGATATGTACGAGCATTCCTATCACATCGACTTCGGCGCCAATGTCGGCGCCTATGTCAATGCCTTCATGGCCAATCTCTCCTGGCAGCGTGTCGCCGATAGATTCATGGGGAGACATGCCGAGACGAGGGCGCACGCCATCGACACGGCAGCCGCTCGCGCGCTGCTCGAGGCCAATCCCGACCTGTTGGTGATCGACGCGCGCCAGTCCGACGACGCCACGCTCGTGCCGGTGCGCCTGCGCGGCGCGCGCCGCGTACCGCCCGGCCAGGTGGAGGCGGTCGTGCCCACGCTGCCCAAGGGCGCCAAGGCGCTGGTCTACTGCGCCTGGGGCTTCGAGATCGGCGGCGATTGCGCCGCCAAGCTGCGCGAGCAGGGCCTCGACGCCGTCACCATCGCCGGCGGCATCGGCGCGTGGCGCGCCGACGGCATGCCGACGGAACCGCATCAGGAAGGAGACACACCATGAAGTGGGTTACCCGCGAGCGTCCCAAGATCGACCGCATCGCCTGTCCGTGGCTGATCACGCATTTCATCGACAAGCAGCCGGAGTTTCTCTACGTGCCGCCCGAGCGCGTGCTCGCCGTGGCCAAGGAGACCGGGGCCGAGCCCTACGACATCCCCGGCGTGAAGTTCAGCCATGTCGGGGAGAAGTGCAGCTTCGACGCCTTCATCGCCGAATACCGGCTCGATGCGCCGGGCCTTGATCGCCTGGCCGACATCGTGCGCGGTGCCGACACCTCGCGACTCGACCTGACGCCGCAATCGGCCGGCCTGTTCGCGATCTCGCTCGGCCTGGGTCACATCTGCCAGGACGACCACGAGATGCTGAAGCACGGCATGGTGATGTACGACGCGCTCTATGCGTGGTGCCGCAGCCTGACGGGCGAGACCCACAACTGGCCGCCGAAGATGTGAGGCCGTGATGAGCATGGCCGCGACGCAGCCGGCAGCCGTGCCGGCGGCGGCAGCGCGCACGCGCCTGCTGCTTGAGGGACCGATCGTGCCGACGTTGCTGCGGCTGTCGGTGCCCAACCTCGTGGTCAATGTCGTGCTCATCACCGTCACCACGACGGTCGACGCGCACTTCATCGGCCGGCTCGGCGCAGACGCGCTGGCCGGTCTGGCGCTTGTCTTTCCGCTGCTGATGCTGATGCAGCAGACGGCGAACTTCAGCATGGGCGGCGCGATGGCCTCGGCCGTCGCGCGCGCGATCGGCGCGGGCCGGCGCGAGGAAGCCGCAGCGCTTGCGGTGCACGGTCTAATTATCGCTCTCGCGGTCGCGGTCCTGTTCAGCGCCGTGTTCCTGGCCGCCGGTCCCGCGATCTATCGCGCGCTGGGTGGAAGTGGCGCGATCCTCGTGGCGGCTCTCGACTACTCCAACGTCATCTTCGCCGGCGCATTCGCGTACTGGCTGCTGAGCGCGCTCACCAGCGTGGTGCGCGGCACGGGGCAAGTGGGTGTGCTGGCCTGGGTCTATATCGCGGCCGAGATTCTGCACATCGGCCTGGTGCCGCTGCTCGTGTTCGGCTGGGGGCCGGTGCCGGCCCTGGGCATTGCCGGTGCGGGCATCGCGACGGTGTTCTCGTTCACTGCGTCGTCGTTGTTCCTCGCGGCGTACCTGGCATCGGGGCGGGCACCGATACGCCTGACCCTGCGCAGCGTGACACTGAGCGGCCGGCTGTTCCGCGACATTCTTCGCACCGGCGCGCCGCTGTCGCTGCAGCCGATTCTCAACAATGTCTCGCTCGCACTGCTGACCAGCTATGCCGGCGCGCTGGGTGTGGCGACGCTCGCTGGCGTGGGTGCGGCGGTGCGTCTCGAGTACCTGATGTACCCGTTGGTGTTCGGGCTGGGCGCGACCGTCGTGGCAATGGTCGGCACCAATATCGGTGCCGGCCAGACGGCGCGCGCCTTGCGCATCGCCTGGATTGCCGCGGGGCTGGCGGTAGCGGCGACGGGCATTGTCGGGGTGCTGGCGATCCTGTGGCCTGGGCTGTGGATCTCGCTGTTCACCACGGATGCCAACATCGCCGCACCGGCTGCCGCTTATCTCTGTGTCGCCGCGCTTGGCTACGCCTTCATCGGCACCAACACGCTGACCCAGGCCTTCCAGGCCATGGGCCAGACATTCTGGCCGCTGGTCGCCGTCGTCAGTCGCGCGGTGTTTCTCGCGGTCGGCGGCTGGATCGTGATCAACGCCACCGAAAGCGGCGTGACCGGCCTCGCCATCGTGACCGCGCTGGGCCTCGCGGTGGCTGGCGCGATTGTCGCGATCGCCTTTCAGCTGCGCACCCGCAGTCCGTCCGGAGGGTCGCCATGAGCGTGCTAAACCTCGTCGGCCATGTCGATCTGCCGCCGCACAAGGGCAGGGGCGGCTTCGACCACGCCGCGGTGCACGCCGCGAGCGGTCACGTCTACGTCGCGCACACCGCGAATGACGCCATCGACGTCCTCGATCCGCTGCGCCGCGAGTATCTTTATTCGATCCCCGACCTGCCTGGCGCAGCCGGCGCGCTGGTCAGCGAGGAGGGGCAGATCGTCCTCTCGTCGAATCGCGGCGCCGACACGATCGGCGTGTTCGTCCCCGGGCGCGAGCCCGTGGTGCGTCGCCTGGGGGTAGGCGTGCGACCCAACGGCCTGGCATACGACCACAGCCGCCGGCTCGTCCTCGCGGCCAATGTCGGCGACGAGGCGACACCGGGCACACACACGGTCTCGATGGTCTGGCTGGGCGGCGACTCCGTGCGGCGCGAGATCGCGGTGCCCGGCCGTACGCGCTGGACGGTGTTCGATCCGACAACCGGGCTGTTCTACGTCAACATCGCCGAACCTTCCCAGATTGTCGTCATCGATGCGCGCCGGCCTGACCGCATCGCGCGCACGATTGCTGTTCCGCACGCCGGCGCGCACGGCCTCGATATCGATCTCGAGACGCAGCGGCTGTTCTGTGCCTGCGACGCCGGCGTGCTGGTGACGTTCGACGCGCGCTCAGGCGGGGTGCTCGACGAGAAGAGGCTGAGCGGTGCGCCCGACGTCGTCTGGTTCAACCGCCGACGCCGTCAGCTCTATGTCGCGGTCGGCGATCCGGGCGTGATCGACGTATTCGCGACGTCGCCGCTGCAGAAGATGGCGACGATCGAGACGGAGCACGGAGCGCACACCACGGCGCTGTCGCCATCAGGCGACTGGCTCTGCGCGTTCCTGCCGCGCACGCATCGCGCGGCGGTCTACCGCATCGACGACGCATAGGAGGCGACCGTGACCGGCGTGACCGTCTACGGCTTTCCCGTCAGCACCTACGTCAACATCGTGCGTCTCGTGCTGACGCACAAAGGCGTGGCCTTCGACTTCCACGACCTCGAGCCCGAGATGGGCAAGCCGGACCATCTCGCGCTGCATCCGTTCAACCGTGTGCCGATTCTCGACCACGACGGCTTCCGGCTCTACGAGACTGCCGCCATCGCGACCTATGTCGACGACGCGTTCTACGGTCCCAGCCTGCAGCCGGCCGGCGTGCGCGAGCGGGCGCGCATGAACCAGTGGATCAGCGCGCTCAACAGCTACTACTACCCATACGTCGCCTATCACCTGGCGCATGAGCGACTGATCTACCCGGCGCTGGGCATCGCCCCCGACGAGAAGGTCGTTGCTGCCGCCCTGCCCAGGATCGCGGCTGGCCTCGACGTCCTGGAGCGCGAGCTGGCGCACGAACGTGCGTTCCTGATCGAGGAGCGACCGACTCTCGCGGATTTCTTCATGCTGCCCACCATGACCTCGCTCAGCCTGACGCCCGAAGGCCCGGGCCTGCTGTCGACCCGGCCGCGCATCCTCGCCTGGCTGGCGCGTATGAGCGCGCTGCCCAGCGTCGTGCAGGTCCGCGCCATGGTGGCGCCCTTCATCGGCAAGCCGGTCGAGCACGCCCGCAGCTGGGTCGCCGAGCATCGCCCGAGGTACTGAGATGTCGACCCTGCTCGTCCTGTCGCGTGCCGATATCGCCCGGCTCATGACCTACGGCGACTACGTCGATGCCGTCGAAGCGGGCTTTCGGGCCGCCGTCGGCGGCGCGGCATTGGCACCGCCAGCCGCAGGGTTCCAGGTGCCGGGCGGCTCGTACCATGCCAAGGGCGCGGCATTGCTGACGGGCGATCCACCCGTCGTCGCCATCAAGCTCAACGGCAATTATCCCGGCAATCCCGCCGCAACTGGCCTGCCTACCGTGCAGGGCGTGATCTATCTCGCCGACGCGAGCAACGGGCGGCCGCTGGCACTGATGGATTCGATCGAGGTCACCATCAATCGGACGGGGGCGGCGACCACGCTCGCGGCCCGTCACCTGGCGCGGCCGGACTCGAAGATTGCCACCATCTGCGGCGCCGGCGTGCAGGGCCGCATCCAGGCGATCGCCATTTCGGCCGCGCTGCGTCTCGACACGATCCACATCTGGGACATCCGGTCCGACGCCGCCGACAGGCTGGCGCGCGAGCTCGCTGCGCGGCTGAAGCTCGAGGTACGCCCGAGCCCTGATCTCGCCGTCGCCCGCGACAGCGACGTCATCGTCACCTGCACTTCGGCTCGCACCCCGTTCCTGACCACGGAACTGGTGCGGCCGGGCACCTTCGTCGCCGCCATCGGCGCCGACAACCACGACAAGAGCGAGATCCACCCGCGGCTCTACGCGGCCGCGCGCGCAGTCGTCGACTCGTTAGAGCAGTGTGCCGAGATCGGCGACTTGCATCACGCCATGGCGGCGGGTGCGGTCACGCGCGAGACCGTGCACGCTACCCTGGCGGAGATTGTCGCCGCACGGAAGTCCGGACGAACCGACGACGGGCAGATCACGCTGTTCGACAGCACCGGCCTCGGCCTGCAGGACGTCGCCGCCGCGGCCGGCATCTATCGCCGTGCTCTTGCCCAGGGTGCCGGCACGCGCCTGGCGATCGGCTGAGCTGAGTCTAGCCGTCGCGAGTCGCCCGCTCGAACAGTACGCCGACACGGTCCCACCGGATGGTCCGCATGTAGGTGTCGACATAGGCGGCCGCGCGCGCACCGTAGTCCATGTGATAGGCGTGCTCGTACATGTCGAGCGCCAGCAGCGGTCGCCCGTCCGCCAGACTCATGGTGTGATCGGCCGCCCAGCTGGTCACCAGGCGACGATCGCGCGGCGAATAGCTCAGCAGCACCCAGCCCGAGCCGCCGCCCAGCGCCTTTCCGATACTCGAGAACTCGGTCTTCCAGCGCGCAACGCTGCCGAAGTCGCGGATCATCGCCTGGGCCAGCGCGCCTTGAGGATCTCCGGTACCGCCCAGCATTTCGAAGTATAGCTCGTGCAGGATCATCGAGTTGGCAGCTAGGAGCTCCTCGCGCTTCAGTCCGTTGAGCACGAAGGTCGGCGCCGTTGCCATATCGAGGGTACCGAGCTGCGCCGTGATCGCGTTCAGGCGCTTCACCGCGCCGCTGTAGTTGTTCTGGTGGTGGCTGACGAGCAGCTTCTCGGACAGGCCAGCGATAGAGTCCGGTGCGAAGGGCAGCTTCCTGATCGCGTACTCGACCTTCGGCGTTGCCGGCTGCGCGCGCGCGGCCGAGGTCAGGCCGATCGCGCCGATTGCCGCGAGGGCGCCAGTTGCTGCCAAAAGATCACGGCGGGGCTGATCCTGGTTCATCGGGGACCTCCTGTCGGTGGAGCACACAGGCAAGAGGTGATATGCGGCGCCGACGCGGCAACGCGACGCCGCGACAGTTCACTTCTGCGCGCGTCAGGATGTCGACAGCATGACTACTACGGCGTCAGTACCACGCGGCCGACGACCTTGCCGGCCTTGAGCTCTTCCAGCACATCGTAAGCCGCTTCGAGGGGACGGGTGGAGTAGGGCAGGGGCTGAACGCGGCCCTCGCGCACCAGCTTCATCAGCTCCTGCAGCTCTTGCAGGTTGCCGACATAGGAGCCTTCGATCGCCGCCATCTTGAACGGCATGGCGATGGGCGCGAAGGGCGCGTCGCCGCCGAACAGGCCGACGATCACCACCTTGCCGCCTCTGCGTATCGAGTCGAAGGCGAAGCGGAACGAGGCCGCGGCGCCGACGAAGTCGATGGCCGCGTCGACGCCGCCGCCGGTCTCCTGCACCAGCTTCTGCACCGCGCCATCGGCCTTGGGATTCACCGTGTGGTGCGCACCGTGCTTCTTCGCCACCGCGAGCTTGCTGTCGTCGATGTCGGCCACCACGATCTCGCCGTCGAAGATCGCCTTGGCGACCTCTAGGCCTGCGAGCCCGACGCCGCCGGCGCCGACCAGCAGCAGGCGCTTGCGGTTCTTCACCGTCTCGGTCTTGCGGATCGCGCTGTAGGCGGTGAGGCCGGAGCAGGCGTAGGTGCACGCCAGATCGATCGGCGAATTGCCGGGATCGACCAGGTACCTGGCATGCGGCACGATCACGTGCGTGGCGTAGCCGCCGTCGCGCCGCGTGCCCAACGTGCGCGGCGTCGGGCACAGCAGTTCCTCGCCGGCCTGGCAGGCGGCGCAGGTGCCGCAGCCGATCCACGGGAAGACGACGTAGCGGCTGCCCGGCTTCACGTCCTTCACGTCGGGACCGACGGCCACGACCTCGCCGGCGATCTCGTGGCCCAGCGTGAAGGGCAGCTTCAGGCCGCGCGCCGCCATCTCCAGCTTCTGGCCGCCGCCGATGTCGAAGAAGCCTTCCCAGATATGCAGGTCGGAATGACACACGCCGCTCGAGACGATCTTCACCAGCACCTCGGAACCCGAGGGCTTGGGATCGTCGTAGCTGTTCAGCTTCAGCGGCTTGCCGAACTCGACGATTTGCATGGCGCGCATGGGGTCCCTCCCGTAGCATCCGCGGCGATTTTGCGGCGCATCCTAGACGGGGGACCACGTGGCGCAAGCGCACGAAACCGCTGAGCGGTTCGACCCGGCGAAGCACAGCTTCGGGCCGGCGCACTACTTCGAGGACCTCAAGCTCGGGCAGCGCTTCTACATCAACTCGCGCACCCAGACCGAGGCGCTGTTCGCCGCCTTCCAGTTGGCCAGCGGCGACAACCATCCGATCCACTACGACCGCGTCTACTGCCAGGCGCGCGGCCATCGCGACATGCTCGCGCATGGCCTGCAGGTGGCGATCCAGGCGGCGGCCGGCGGCGGCATCTTCCCGCATGTACTGGGCGATTCACTGATCGGCTTCATCGAGCAATCCTCGCGCTTCCTCAAGCCGGTCTATGTCGGCGACACGCTGTTTCCGATGATGGAGATCACCGGGCTCAAGCCCAATCGCACGACCGGCGTCGTGGTGTGCAGGATCACCGTGCACAACGAGAAGGGCGACCTCGTGATGGACGGCGAGCACAAGTACCTCGTGCGCAAGCGACCGGCCTAGGAGCGGATCATGGGCATTCTCGACGGCAAGGTGGCGTGGATCACCGGCGCGGGCACCGGCATCGGCCGGTCGGGCGCGATCGAGCTGGCGCGCGAGGGCGCGCATGTCACGCTTTCGGGCCGCACGGCGAAGACGCTGGAGGAAACCGCGGCGCTGGTGAAGCGGGCCGGCGGCTCGTATGCGATCGAGCTGCTCGATGTCGCCGACAAGAAGACGGTGGCCGATGTCGCCGCGCGCATCGTCAAGGCGCAGGGCCGCATCGATATCCTGGTCAACAGCGCCGGCATCAACATTCCGACCCGCGCCTGGGGCACGGTCGACACCGAGGGCTGGGAGCAGGTGCGCGCGATCAATCTCGACGGCACCTTCTACTGCTGCCACGCGGTGATCCCGACCATGCGCGCGCAGGGCGGCGGGCTGATCGTCAACGTCGCCAGCTGGCTCGGTCGCCATGTCTCGCCGCTGGGCGGGCCGAGCTACACCGCGAGCAAGGCCGGCGCGCGGTTCCTCAGCGAATCGATCAACGCCGAGCAGGGCAGGTTCGGCATCCGCGCCTGCAGCCTGTGCCCCGGCGAGGCGGCGACGCCGATCATGGAGCGACGGCCGGTGAAGCCGCCGCAGGTCGAGCTCGACCGCATGCTGCAGGAGGAGGATCTCGGCAGGACCATCCTGTTCCTCGCCAGCCTGCCGCCCCGCGTGTGCATCAACGAGATGGTCGTGTCGCCGACCTGGAACCGCTTCTATGTCGGCGGGCTGGAGACCACGACGCCGGCGGCCAAGGCTTGATCAGGCCCGTGTCATCGTGTTGAAGCACAACAGGACCATGAGGAGGACAGCATGATCGGCGTGATCGCGACCCTTACCATCAAGCCCGGCACCAACGCCGATTTCGAGGCGGTCGTCGGCCAGCTGGCCAGGGCCGTGCGCGCCAACGAGCCGGGCAACAAGCTCTACGCGCTGCATCGCACCGACGACGCCAATGTCTACGTCTTCCTCGAGCGCTACGACGACGAGGCGGCGCTGGCGGCGCATCGCGCGGCGCCGCACTTCAAGGAGCTGGGTCGCAAGCTCGGCGACTACCTGGCCAAGCCGCCGGAAGTGAAGCGCATGCCGGAGATCGATTTCTAGCCGACGGAGCCGCCATGTTCGACGGGCTCATCCGCCGCGCCAAGCCCGGCACCTCGCCGGGCATGCTGGTCGGGCGCGAGCCCATGCCGGACGAGGCGCTGACCTTCACGCTGACCGAGTACACGCAAGAAGGTTGGGAGGTCTACAACGAGGTCGAGGTGGCGGAATGCAGCTTCCACCTCACCACGCCGGGCCGCACCTGGATCGACGTCGCCGGCCACGCCGGCGCCGAGATGCTGCGCTCGCTGGGCCAGGCCTTTCATCTGCATCCGCTGGCGCTGGAGGACGTGTTCCACGGCACCCAGCGGCCCAAGCTGGAGATCTACGACAGGCAGGGCTTCGTCGTGCTCAACGATCCGGTGATCGTCGACGATGTGTTCAAGAGCCGGCAGGTCAGCATCTTCTTCGGCGACAACTACGTGATCAGCTTCCACGAGCACAAGGAAGACATCTTCAGGCCGGTGCGCGAGCGTATCCAGCAGGATGGCTCGCGCCTGCGCCAGTTCGGCACCGACTACCTCGTCTATGCCCTGGTCGATCTCGTGATCGACCGCAAGTTCCCGTTGCTGGCGCGGCTGAGCGAGCGGCTGGAGGAGCTCGAGGAGCTGTCGATGGGGCCGCGATCCACGCGCGAGACCGCGCAGGACATCCACGCGGCGCGGCGCGCGCTGGTCGGCTTCCACCGCGTCCAATGGGCCGAGCGCGAGACCGTGCTGGCGCTGATGCGGCCGGACACGCCGTTCATCAAGCCCGAGACGCGCACCTACCTGCGCGACTGCCTCGACCACACCGTGACGGTGCAGGAACTGGTCGAAAGCTACCGCGACATGGCCGGCGGCCTGATGGAGCTCCACCTGATGGAGACCTCGAACCGCACCAGCGAGGTGATGAAGACGCTGGCCATCGTCACCGTGTTCTTCATGCCGCTCAGCTTCCTCGCCGGCGTCTACGGCATGAACTTCGAGACCGGTATCGGCAACATGCCCGAGCTGGGCTGGAAACACGGCTATCTTTACTTCTGGGTCACGGTCGTGATGATGGTCGGCGGCCTGTTTCTCTGGATGAGGCGTCGCAAATGGCTGTGAGCGGATACCGCCTGTTCGGCTCCGAGCTGTCGCCCTACTCCGTGAAGGTGCGCTCCTATCTGCGGTTCAAGGGCATCGAGCACGAGTGGATCCCGCGCGGACCCAAGAGCGCCGAGGAGTTCCAGAAGTACGCCAAGCTGCCGCTGATTCCGCTGCTGGTGACGCCCGAGGGCGAGGCGCTGCAGGACTCGACGCCGATCATCGAGAAGCTCGAGGCGAGAATGCCCGAGCCGTCGATCCATCCCGACGACCCGGCGCTGCGGTTCCTGTCCGAGCTGGTCGAGGAGTACGCCGACGAGTGGGGCAACAAGTCGATGTTCCACTATCGCTGGAGCTACGCGGCGGATGCCGCCTCGGCCTCGCAGCGCATCGCCGCGCAGATCGCCCCCGACGGCTCGGACGAGGCGGCCGTCGCGCAGACGGCGGAGGGCGTGCGCGGCCGCATGATTCCGCGCCTGCGCTTCGTCGGCTCGCACGAAGGCACCAAGGATACCATCGAAGGTTCCCTGCGTCGCATCCTCGACACGCTGGAAGCGCATCTCGTCGGCCGCAAGTACCTGTTTGGCGACCGGCCGGCGCTGGCCGATTTCGGCGTCTGGGGCCAGCTTTACGAGTGCTGGACCGACCCGACGCCCAGGGCGCTGATCGACGAGCTCTATCCCAACACATGGCGCTGGATCGAGCGCATGCTGCAGCCCAGGGTCGAGGGCGGCTGGGACGACTGGTCGTCGCTAAAATGGGGCATCGGCCGCCTGCTCGACACCGAAGTGTGCGGTCTGTACCTGCCCTGGTCGCACGCCAATGCCGCGGCGCTGCAGGGTGGCCAGGAGCAGTTCACTGTGATGCTCGAAGGGCGGCCCTTCACCCAGCAGACACAGAGGTATCACGCGCGCTCGCTGGCCGAGATCAAGCGCAAGTACGCCGCGGCGAAGGACGCGCCCGGCCTCGGCGCGATCCTCAACGAGACCGGCTGCCAGCGCTGGCTGGAGGATTGATCGGTCCTCGCCATCCTGAGCGAGGCGAAGGATCCAGCGGTATCGCGGGCAGATCAATGCGATGTGCCCGTTCGCACCACCGCAAGGTCTTTCGCTTCGCTCAGGACGACGCGGTTATTTCGGCCTCCGCTCCTGGTGCATCGTCCCGGTCGACAGCAGCTTGCCGTCGCGCTTGCGGCGCAGCGCCTCCAGCAGGGTACGCGCGGCGATGCGGACCTCTTCCTGAACGTCGGTGTCGGCGTCGAGATCCTCGTGGCTGGTGGCATAGGGCCTGAAGTAGCCGATGTAGCGCTCGAGCACCGCGCCCGGGGCCGCCGGCGCCATGTGCATCGACGTCAGCCAGTCGGCCAGCATGCGGCGCAAGGTCTCGGCGCCTTCGGTGTCGCCATGCACGATCAGCGAGAACAGGCGTCCCTCGAGGTGGCGCGGGTAGTGCCAACCCTGCAGCTCCAGGGCCTTGGCGCGCCCCGCGTCCTTGCCGCCGCTCGCCGTTGGATCGGGATTGCCGCCATCGGCACAGACCATGCGATCCATCATCAGCTTCAGCGGCGAGGGCGCCTGGTACCAGTGCACCGGCGCCACGATCATCACGCCATGCGCGCGCACCCACATCGTGTAGATCTCGGCCATCCAGTCCTGCACCTGGCCCTGTCCGTGATTGGGATAGCAGGAGCAGGGCCAATGGCAGAGCGGCGCCGCGGTCGAGAAGCAGGCCTTGCAGGGATGGATGTGCAGGCCGTACTCGGAAGACAACCGACTGAGGTCGAGCACCTCGATCTCGACATCGTCGGCCTGGCTCAGCACGGCCCGCGCGATCTCCAGCAGCCGCCAGCTCTTGGACATCTCCCCGGGGCAGGTGTGCTCGCTGCGTGACGAGCCGTTGATCATCAAGATGCGCAGCGGGCCCTGGCGGTCATCGTGTTGGCGCTGCGCGGCCTCAACGGCAGACTTCGCCGCGCGCCAGTCGTCGCTCAGCTCGTAGTCCGGATCGGCGTATCCGGCGCCGGCCTTGCGCGTGCGCGGCGCCTTGCGCCCGTCGCTGTAGGCGTCCCACGCGGCGTCGGCAATACGGTCGATCTCGCTCTTCAGCTTGTCGAAGGCCGGATCGATGAAGCGTTCACGGAAGCGGCGATCGAAGACATCGCGCGTCAGCGCGGTGTCGGGCATTCCCTTGCGCGGCTCTGGCGGCACGGCGTTTCTCCCGATGCGCCCGCTACGGTGGGCGCCGTCGAGAGAAACGTGGATCGCCGCGCTGCGTTCCTCAGCGCCCGGTGAACGACTGCATTCCCGTCATCGCCCGGCCGAGGATCAGGGCGTGCACGTCGTGCGTGCCCTCGTAGGTGTTGACCGCCTCGAGGTTCATGACGTGGCGGATGACGTGATACTCGTCCGACACGCCGTTGCCGCCGTGCATGTCGCGCGCCTGGCGGGCGATGTCGAGCGCCTTGCCGCAATTGTTGCGCTTGATCAGGGAGATCATCTCCGGCTGGGCCTTGCCTTCGTCCTTCAGCCGGCCGACCCGCAGGCACGCCTGCAGCCCCAGCGCGATCTCGGTCTGCATGTCGGCGAGCTTCTTCTGGATCAGCTGGTTGGCGGCCAGCGGCCGGCCGAACTGCTTGCGCTCCACCGTGTAGTCGCGGGCGCGCATCCAGCAGAACTCGGCGGCGCCCATGGCCCCCCAGGCGATGCCGTAGCGCGCATTGTTGAGGCAGCCGAACGGCCCGCCCAGCCCGGCGACGTTGGGCAGCAGGTTCTCGTCGGGCACCATCACGTCGCTCAGCATGATGGAGCCGGTGACCGAGGCGCGCAGGCTGAACTTTCCCTCGATCTTGGGCGTCTCGAAGCCCTTCATGCCGCGCTCGAGGATGAAGCCGCGGATCGCGCCGTCCTCGGTCTTGGCCCACACCACGGCGACGTCGGCGATCGGGCTGTTGGTGATCCACATCTTGGCGCCGTTGAGCCTGTAGCCGCCCGGCACCTTGGCCGCCCTGGTGATCATGCTGCCGGGATCGGAGCCGTGGTCGGGCTCGGTCAGGCCGAAGCAGCCCACCCATTCGCCGGTGGCGAGCCTGGGCAGGTACTTCATGCGCTGCTCCTCGGTGCCGTAGGCATAGATCGGGTGCATGACCAGCGAGGACTGCACGCTCATCGCCGAGCGGTAGCCGGAATCGACGCGCTCGACCTCGCGCGCCACCAGACCATAGACGGTGTAGCTGGAACCGGCGCAGCCGTACTTCTCGGGCAGCGTGCTGCCGAGCAGGCCCAGCGCGCCCATCTCGTTCATGATCTCGCGGTGGAACTTCTCATGCCGGTTAGCCTCGAGCACCCGGCTCATCAGCCTGTCCTGGCAATAGTCGCGCGCGGCGTCGCGAATGGCGCGTTCTTCCTCGCTGAGCTGCTCGTCGAGGAAGAATGGGTCCTGCCAGTCGAACGGCGCGGCGCCCTCCTTGATGCCCTTGGCGTTGGCGGCCTTCACGGCGCTGGCGATGGCGGACGACATGGCGAATCTCGCTGTTTTCTGCGGTTGGAGGTGACGTTCAGCGGCCCTCTTAACAGACACGGGCACGGCGCGACAGAGGCGGCATGATTGGTGCTACGATGGGCCAATTCTTGGGGGTTCGCCATGCGGTTCGCACGACCGACGATCCTTGTCCTCTTGATGCTGACCGGGGCTCCGGCCGCCTGGGCTGACGGCTTCAGCCGGTTCCAGGATCTGCTGGTCGCCAAGGGCAAGGTGGACATGTTCCGCTTCGCCAGCGGCTCATCGCTTGGCCCGAACGGCTTCGTGCTGGAGAACGTCGTCGTAACGCCGCCACCCGACATGGTCGAGCCGGGCAATATCCCGGTGAAGCCGGTGCCGACGCGCATCGCACGCGTTAGCGTCGAGGAGATCGATTTCAACAGCATCGCCCGTGACAGGCCGCCGCTTTTTGTGCGCGCCCGCTTCGAAGGCATCGCGCTCGACGGCGAAGCGGCACCCGAAGGTGCGATGCGCAAGTACCTCGGCACCGACTCGGCACGGGCGGACATCGCCATCGCCTATCGGCTCGATCCGGCCAGTCGGGTCTTCGAACTGGCGCAGCTGGAGATCGATCTTCGCGGCCTGGCGCGACTGGCGCTGGCGATCACGGTCGACGGAGTCGCGCCCGACGTGACCGATGCACCCGGGCGGGCCGCCGGCGCGGCCAGTCTGCGCAGCGCCTCGCTGGTCATCCACGACGCCTCGCTGATGGCGCGGTTGATCCGGGCGCTGGCGGCGGAGGAGGGCGTGCCCCCCGAGCGGCACGCCGAGACACTGGCGCAGGCGGTGATGATGATGCTGGGCGGCGAAGGGCCGGTGACCCAGGCGGCGGCGCGCACCGTGGCGGCATTCCTGCGCGACTGGCAGAGCACGCAAGGGCCGCTCAGCATCACCCTCAATCCGCAACGGCCGGTGACATTTGCCGACCTCGGCGCCATCGCCCAGGCCGAGGAGGCGATGAAGGCGCTGGGACTGGTCGTGACATATGCCGGCACGACGGTGACGGCTCCTCCGCCACCTCCGGCCGGCGCCAGGCTCACCGGCAGGGCCGCGATCGAACGCCTGATCGGCAACACGACGACGGCGACCATCGATGGCTCGGAGGTCGTCGACTATTTCGCGCCCGACGGCACCTATGTCTCGCAGGTCGACGCCGACATCGACCGGGGCCGCTGGCGCATCGACGAGGAGAACCAGCTCTGCCTCAAGTTGCGGGACGAGGAGGAGAATTGCTTCAAGGTCGAGGTCAGCGGTCGCAAGGTCACCTACATCCACGACGTGGACGACCAGGAGGAGTTCGACCTTCACGACGGCAATGTCCGCAACCTGTGAACCGTCGCCGCTTGCTCCCGGACGGCTGATCGGGTTTATATCGATACAATCAAGACACGGGGGCGCATGGAGTATTTCCTTCAGCAGCTTGTCAACGCGCTGACCCTCGGCGCGATCTACGGCCTGATCGCCATCGGCTACACGATGGTCTACGGCATCATCGGCATGATCAACTTCGCGCACGGCGAAGTGTTCATGATCGGCAGCTTCATTGCCCTGATCGGCTTCATCATCTGCGTCACGCTGGGCATCGGCTGGGCACCGCTGGCGGTCATCCTGGTGCTGCTGCTGGCGATGGCCTTCACCGCCGCCTATGGCTGGGCGATCGAGCGCTTGGCCTACCGGCCGTTGCGGGGCTCCTTCCGGCTGGCGCCGCTGATCTCTGCCATCGGCGTGTCGATCGCGCTGCAGAACTACGTGCAGCTGCTGCAGGGCGCGCGCCCGAAGCCGCATGTCTCCCTGGTGCAGGGGGGATTCATCATGTACAGCGCCGACGGCTTCGACGTGCGCGTGTCGTGGCTGCAGATCGTGATCGTGGTGGTCACCATCGCGCTGCTGACCGGCTTCACCATGATGATCAACCGCACGGCGCTGGGCCGCCAGCAGCGCGCCTGCGAGCAGGACAGGAAGATGGCATCACTGCTCGGCGTCGACGTCGACCGGACCATCTCGCTGACTTTCGTCATGGGCGCGGCGCTGGCGTCGGTCGCCGGCGTGATGTTCCTGATGTACTACGGCGTGACCGACTTCTTCGTCGGCTTCCTCGCCGGCATCAAGGCGTTCACCGCCGCCGTGCTGGGCGGCATCGGCTCGCTGCCCGGCGCGATGCTGGGCGGGCTGCTGATAGGCCTCATCGAGGTGTTCTGGGCCGGTTACTTCTCCAGCGAGTACAAGGACGTCGCCGTGTTCGGCGTGCTGGTGATGGTGCTGATCTTCCGACCCACCGGCCTGCTCGGCAAACCCGAGATCGAGAAAGTCTGAGATGGCGCCGCTCTCGTTCGCCGTGAAGGACGCCGCGATCACGGCAGGCGTCGCGCTTGCGCTGGGCATCTTCGTCGCCGGCTTCCGCACCGCCGATCACGGCGTCGCCGGGCTGCAGTTCGATTACCAGATCATCGATGTGCTGGTCGCCTGCATCGCGATCTTCATCGGCCGGTTGGGTCTCAACCTGTCGGCGGACCTGCCGCTGGGCGCGATCGGGCTGGGCATGGCGGCCCTGCTGGCAGGGCTGTTCGCGCCGACGCCTTCGACCTTCCTCGCCGTGGTGTTCGTCGGCGCCGGCATCATGCTCATCCTGCGCGGCGGCTGGAGCCTCGTGCGCAGCACCCGGGGCGGCGCCACGGAGATCGCGCGCGGCACCGATGTCGTGCTCGGTTCGCTGAAGCACGCCTTTCCATGGTTCGGCGCGGCGCTCTTCGTGGTCGCGCTCGTCCTGCCGTTCCTGCCGTTCGCCGATCAGAAGGTGATGGATCTCGCGATCCTCATCCTGACCTACGTCATGCTGGGCTGGGGCCTGAACATCGTCGTCGGCCTGGCCGGCCTGCTCGACCTCGGCTACGTCGCCTTCTACGCCGTGGGCGCCTATGCCTACGCCCTGCTGGCGACGCAGCATGGGCTCAGCTTCTGGATCTGCCTGCCGGCGGCCGGGATCATGGCCGCCTTCTTCGGCATCCTGCTGGGCTTCCCGGTGCTGCGCCTGCGCGGCGACTACCTTGCCATCGTCACCCTGGGCTTCGGCGAGATCGTGCGCCTGGTCCTCCTCAACTGGACCGACTTCACCGAAGGTCCGGCGGGCATTGGCGGCATTCCCGGCGCGACGCTGTTCGGCCATCCCTTCGCCGAGACCGCGCCCGCGGGCCAGACGCCCTTCCACGAGTGGGTCGGCATCGAGTTCGACGGCAAGCACCGCCTGATCTTCCTCTACTTCCTCATCCTGATCCTGGCGTTGATCACCAACTTCGTCACATTGCGCCTGCGGCGACTTCCGGTGGGCCGAGCATGGGAAGCGTTGCGCGAGGACGAGATCGCCTGCCGGGCGCTGGGCATCAATCCCACCAACACCAAGCTCACCGCCTTCGCCATCGGCGCGATGTTTGCCGGCATCGCCGGCTCCTTCTTCGCCACCAAGCAGCGCTTCATCAGCCCCGAGAGCTTCGTCTTCATCGAATCGGCGATCATCCTGGCCATCGTCGTACTGGGCGGCATGGGCAGCCAGCTGGGCGTCGTGCTGGCCTCGATATTGCTGATCGGCTTGCCGGAATGGTTCCGCGATCTCGGCCAGTACCGCATGCTGGCGTTTGGTCTCGCCATGGTGCTGATCATGGTGTTCCGCCCGCGCGGACTGATCGCCCATCGCGACCCCACGGTGCGGCTCAATCCCGGCGGAGCGGGGCGGTGAGCACGCCGCTGATCCGCGTCGAGCATCTCACCATGCGCTTTGGCGGCCTGGTGGCGGTGAGCGACGTCTCGTTCGAGGGCCAGCCGCGTCAGATCACCGCCATCATCGGCCCCAACGGCGCCGGCAAGACGACGGTGTTCAATTGCATCACGGGCTTCTACCGTCCGACCGTCGGCCGGCTGACGCTGACGCACGAGGGCGGCGAGTTCCTGCTCGAGCGCATGTCCGGCCACGAGATCGGCCGCCTCGCGCGCGTGGCACGCACCTTCCAGAACATCCGCCTGTTCCCGGCGATGAGCGTGCTCGAGAACCTCCTGGTGGCGCAGCACAACCGCCTGATGCGTGCGTCGGGCTACACCGTGCTCGGCATCCTTGGCATCGGCTATGCCGCCGCCGAGCGCGCGGCGATCGACAAGGCGCGCGGCTGGCTCGATCGCATCGGCCTGCTGCACGAGGCCGACCGGCCGGCGGGCGAACTGCCCTACGGCAGCCAGCGCCGCCTGGAGATCGCGCGCGCAATGTGCACCGATCCGGCGCTGCTCTGCCTCGACGAGCCGGCGGCGGGTCTCAACGCCCGCGAATCGGCCGAGCTCAACGCGCTGCTGGTTTCGATCCGTGATCAAGACGGCGTCGGCGTTCTGCTGATCGAGCACGACATGAGCGTCGTCATGTCGATCTCCGATCACATCGTCGTGCTCGACTACGGCCGCGGCATCGCCGCCGGATCGCCTGTCAAGGTGCGCGCCGATCCCGCCGTGATCCGCGCCTATCTCGGCGAGGAGGAGACGGCACATGGCTGAGCCCATGCTGCGCGTCGAGGGCGTCGAGACCTTCTACGGTGCCATCCAGGCATTGCGCGGGGTCGACATCGAGGTCCGGCGCGGCGAGATCGTCACGCTGATCGGCGCCAACGGCGCGGGCAAGTCGACCCTGCTGATGACCATCTGCGGCGCTCCGCGTGCGCGGGCCGGGCGCATCCGCTTCGAGGAGCGCGACATCATCGGGCTGCCGACACACGAGATCGTGCGCGCGGGCGTGGCCCAGGTGCCGGAGGGCCGGCGCATCTTCGCGCGCATGAGCGTGTACGAGAACCTGCAGATGGGCGCGACCTTCGCCGACCCGGCGCATTTCGCGCAGGACATCGAGCGTGTCTTCGCGCTTTTCCCGCGGCTCAAGGAACGGCGCGAGCAACGAGGCGGCACCCTGTCGGGTGGCGAGCAGCAGATGCTGGCGATCGGTCGCGCGCTGATGAGCCGGCCGCGCCTGCTGCTGCTCGACGAGCCCTCGCTCGGCCTGGCGCCGCTGATCGTCAAGCAGATCTTCGACACCATCGGCTCGATCGCGCGGCAGGAGGACGTCACTGTATTCCTCGTCGAGCAGAACGCGCACCGTGCGCTCAATCTCGCCGACCGCGGCTATGTCATGGTCAACGGCCGCATCACGCTGAGCGGCGCCGGGCGCGACCTGCTGGCCAACGACGAGGTGCGCGCGGCCTACCTGGGTGGGCACTGATGGCGACGAAGATTCCACCTTCCCCCGTGGGCAGGGCCGTCGCTTATGGCCCTCAAAAGGCTGGGGGCGCGCCACTCCAGTGGCGCGTCGCGTCGATCGTCCGCCGCGCTACTGGAGTGGCACGCCCCGACCAGGCAGCCCCTCCGGAGAAGGGCATGAGCTGCGCATGAGCGAGTTCCTGCCCTGGCTGGGCAACACACCGTGGAGCTGGCTGCTCACCCTGGTGCTGCTGGCCTTGCCTGCGACGCTGATCACCGGGCGCAGCGTCGCGATCACGTGGCAGCCGGGCTGGCAGGTCGTGCTGTACTCGGCGATGCTGGCGGCGACCCATCGCTTCGCCGACTATGCGCTGTCCAACGGCGAGTTGTGGGCGCCGATCGGCTTCGCGCTGGCCTGGGCGATACTCGCCATCGCCGGGCTCGCCATGCATCGCGCGACGCGCGCGGCGATGATGGTGGCTCAGTATCCCTGGCTGCACCAGCGCGACGGGCTGTTCGGCTGGCGCGACAAGCCTGGGGGTTGAGGCCGCTCCGCGCTTGGCGGCGCTCGCCGGGCGAACTAAGGTTCCGTCAGTCGCCCCTCGGGGCGTGGGAGAGGCAAAAGGGAGAAGATCCGATGAAGCGCTGGGTCATCACATTGGGGACGGCGACCGCGGTCGCCGTCGCGCTGGGCGGCAGCGCCTGGGCGCAGATCAAGATCGGTTCGGCGGGTCCGATGACCGGCCAGTACGCCGCCTTCGGCGAGCAGCTGCGCCGCGGCGCGCAGATGGCGATCGCCGACATCAATGCGGCCGGCGGCGTCAACGGCCAGAAGCTCGAGCTGATCATCGGCGACGACGCCTGCGATCCCAAGCAGGCCACGGCCGTCGCCAACAAGATGGTGTCGGACAAGGTGGCGTTCGTCGCCGGCCATTTCTGCTCCGGCTCGTCGATACCGGCCTCCAAGATCTACCGGGAGGCTCGCATCCTGCAGATCAGCCCGGCCTCGACCAATCCGCGCCTCACCGAGGACGCGGCGAAGGAGGGCAACACGACGCTGTTCCGCGTCTGCGGCCGTGACGACGTCCAGGGCGTGACGGTCGGCGGGTACATCAACAAGTATCACAAGGGCAAGCGCGTCGCGATCCTGCACGACAAGTCGCCCTACGGCAAAGGCGTCGCCGACGAGACCAAGAAGGCGCTCAACAACGGCGGCACGCGCGAGGCGATGTACGAGGCCTATACGGACACCGACAAGGACTTCACCGCGCTCATCAACAAGATGAAGCAGGCGCGGATCGACATCATCGTGCTCGGCGGCTATCACACCGCCGGCGCGCTGATCATCAAGCAGTCGCGCGAGCAGGGCCTGGCGGCGCAGATGATCGGCTTCGACTCGCTCGAGACGGCCGAGTTCGGCCAGCTCGGCGGCGCCGCCACCAACGGCGTGCTGATGTCCTTCCCGCCCAAGGCCGAGGACTTCCCGGCCAATGCCGCGCTGGTGAAGAAGTTCCGCGACGCCAAGTACAACCCGGAGGGCTACACGCTCTTCAGCTATGCCGCGATCAAGGTCTGGGCCGACGCCGCCAACAAGGCGAAGTCGATCGCGCCGGACGCCGTGGCTGCCGCCCTGCGCTCCGGCAAGTGGGACTCCGCGGTCGGCCCGCTGGAGTTCGACGCCAAGGGCGACATCAAGAATCCGGTCTACGACATCTATGTCTGGAAGGACGGCAAGTCCTACCCGTCGACCAAGTAGGCCACTACGGATAGATTGCGAAGCGGCCCGGCGGGTGATCGCCGGGCCGTTCTTTTTTCTCCGCGATTTCAATGGACTACCCGTTATCCAACAAGTGCTTGTGCGAGGTTGGCGGGGCCGCGCGAGATATGGTATCGGTGCCCTTCCGGGTACAGTAATGGGTCGTTCGCGCCGATGGCCGCGCAAACCATAGTAATGGCGTCGGATCACGCCGGCTTCGAATTGAAGGAGCTGCTGAAGGGGGACCTTCAGGCGGCGGGCCAGGAGGTGCTCGACTTGGGTGTCCATTCCACGCAGTCCGTCGACTATCCCGATTATGGTCGCGCTCTGGCCGAGGCGATCCGCGACGGCAAGGCGGGCCGGGGCGTGCTGGTCTGCGGCACCGGCATCGGCATCTCCATCGCCGCCAACCGCGAATCATCGGTGCGCGCCGCCGTCGTCCACGACGTCACCAGCGCGCGCCTGGCCCGCCAGCACAACGACGCCAACGTCATGGCGCTGGGCGCCCGGCTCATCGGGCCGGAAGTCGCCCGCGACTGCCTGCGCGTCTTCCTCGATACCCCCTTCGACGGCGGCCGCCATGCCGCCCGGGTCGGCAAGCTGTCACGGAGCGCGTCATGAACGCCACGATCCTCGACGACCGTTTCTTTTCCGCCGGCCTCGGCGCGACCGATCCCGAGGTCAAGCACGCGCTCGATGGCGAACTCCACCGCCAGCGCGACTGGATCGAGCTGATCGCCTCCGAGAACATTGTCTCGAGGGCGGTGCTCGAGGCGCAGGGCTCGGTGCTGACCAACAAGTACGCCGAAGGCTATCCGGGACGGCGCTACTACGGCGGCTGCGAGGAGGTCGACAAGGTCGAGGCGCTGGCGATTTCGCGTGCCTGCAAGCTGTTCGACTGCGCCTTCGCCAATGTCCAGCCGCACTCCGGCGCGCAGGCCAACCAGGCGGTGTTCTTCGCCCTGATGAAGCCGGGCGACACCTTTCTCGGCATGTCGCTCAACGAGGGCGGCCACCTCACCCACGGCTCGCCGGTCAACCAGTCGGGCAAGTGGTTCAACGTCGTGTCCTACGGCGTGAAGCCCGATACCCAGCTGATCGACTACGAGCGGATGGAGGCGATGGCGCGCCAGCACAGGCCGAAGGTGATCCTCGCCGGTGCCTCGGCCTATTCGCGCACCATCGACTTCGCGCGCTTCCGCAGGGTGGCCGACGAGATCGGTGCCTTCTTCATGGTCGACATGGCGCACTATGCCGGCCTGGTTGCCGCCGGCGCCTATCCCAGCCCGCTGCCGCACGCGCATGTCGTGACGACGACGACGCACAAGACGCTGCGCGGTCCGCGCGGCGGCATGATCCTCAGCAACGATTCGGAGCTGGGCAAGAAGATCAACTCCGCCGTCTTCCCCGGCCTGCAGGGCGGGCCGTTGATGCATGTCATCGCCGCCAAGGCGGTGTCGTTCGGCGAGGCGCTGCGGCCCGAGTTCAAGACTTACGGCCACCGCACGGTCGAGAACGCACGCGCGCTGGCGGCGTCGCTGATCGAGCGCGGCCTGGCGATCGTCTCCGGCGGCACCGACAGCCACGTCATGCTGGTCGACCTGCGCGCCAAGCGCACGACCGGCACGTTGGCCGAGAAGGCGCTCGACCGCGCCGGCATCACCACCAACAAGAACGGCATCCCCAACGATCCGGAGAAGCCGACGGTGACCTCGGGCATCCGGCTGGGCTCGCCGGCCGGCACGACGCGCGGCTTCGGGCCGGCCGAGTTCCGTCAGATCGGCAACCTCATCGCCGACGTGCTCGACGGGCTGTCGGCGAACAGCGTCGAGGGCAATCGCCTCGTCGAGCAGGAAGTGCGCGGCAAGGCGCTCGAGCTCTGCCGCCGCTTCCCGATCTACGGGGGCGCCTGAGCGGCCATCACAAGGCCACCAGGCAACAGGGATGTAACGGGGGATTCGAATGCGTTGTCCGTTCTGCGGCAATGACGACACCCAGGTGAAGGACTCGCGTCCCACCGAGGACAATTCCGCGATCCGCCGCCGGCGCTATTGCCCGGCCTGCGGCTCGCGGTTCACGACCTTCGAGCGCGTGCAGCTGCGCGAGCTTACCGTGATCAAGAAGAACGGCCAGCGGGTCGCCTTCGACCGCGACAAGCTCGCGCGCTCGATCGTCACCGCCTGCCGCAAGCGCCCCGTGGATCCCGAGCGCATCGAGCGCGTGGTCAACGGCATCGTGCGGCGCCTGGAAAGCTCGGGTGAGAGCGAGATCGCCTCGACGCAGATCGGCGAGCTGGTGATGGACGCGCTGCGCGCGCTGGATCCCGTCGCCTATGTCCGTTTCGCCTCGGTCTACAAGAACTTCCGCGAGGCCAAGGACTTCGAGGATTTCGTCAGCGACCTCAACGAGATCGACAGCGATTGAACCACGCCGGGCTCGACCACCTGCCGCCTGCGGACGATGCGGTGCCGGCATGACCGACGATGCGGCATTCATGGGCATGGCCCTGGCGCTGGCGCGCCGGGGGATGGGCGAGACCTGGCCCAACCCGACGGTCGGCTGCGTTTTCGTCGACCGGGGCAGGGTGGTGGCGCGCGGCCGCACGGCGCCCGGCGGACGGCCGCATGCCGAGGCGGCGGCGATCGAGGCGGCGCGCCAGGCGGGCCGCGATCTGGCGGGCACGACCGCCTATGTCAGCCTCGAGCCCTGCTCGCATCACGGCCGCACGCCGCCCTGTGCCGATGCCCTGGTCGAGGCCGGGGTGGCGCGCGTCGTCGTCGCCACCGGCGATCCCGACCCGCGCGTCGGCGGCGGCGGCCTGAAGCGCCTGCGCGATGCCGGCATCGCCGTAGTCGAGGGTGTGCGCAAGGCCGAGGCCGACGAGCTCAACGCCGGCTTCTTCCTGCGCGTCCGCGAAGGCCGGCCGCTGGTGACCCTTAAATTTGCGACATCTCTCGACGGGCGCATCGCCACGGGCGGCGGCGAGAGCAAGTGGATCACCGGCGAGGAGGCGCGGGCGCGCGGCCAGCTGCTGCGCGCCACGCACGACGCCATCATCGTCGGCATCGGCACGGCGCTGGCCGACGACCCGGAGCTGACCTGCCGGTTGCCGGGGCTGGCCGGGCGCTCGCCGGTCCGCGTCGTCGTCGACAGCAAGGCGCGATTAGTTCGCAATTGCAAGATGGTCGCTGGCGCAGGACGGGTGCCGGTGTGGCTGGTCTGCACCGAAGGCGCGGAGACGACCGCGCTCGCCGACGCCGGCGTCGAGATCGTCAAGGTGCCGGCCACGCCGTCCGGCACCGTCGACCTGCCGGCGGCGTTGGCCGCGCTCGGCGCTCGCGGCCTGACGCGGGTGCTGGTCGAGGGCGGCGGCAGGCTGGCGGCCTCGCTTGTGGCCGCCGACCTGGTCGACCGGCTGGCGATCTTCCGGGCGGGGCTGGTGATCGGCGGCGACGGGCTGGCGGCGGTGGCCGGCTACGGGCTGGAAAGGCTCGAGCTCGCACGGCGGTACACAAGGCAATCGCTACAGGAAATCGGCGCCGACGCGCTGGAAACCTGGGCGCGAGGTCATTAGGTTCCCGCCATGTTCACGGGCATCATCACCGACATCGGCGAGGTCACTTCGGTCGTGCCGGGCGGCCAGTCCGGCGATCTGCGCTTCACCATCGCCACGCGCTTCGACATGGACGGCGTCGATCTGGGCGCCTCGATCGCCTGCTCGGGCTGCTGCCTGACGGTGACGACCAAGGGCAAGGCGAACGGCCGCTCCTGGTTCACGGTCGATGTCTCGGGCGAGTCGCTGTCGAAGACCACGCTCGGCGCCTGGACGGTCGGCCGGCGCATCAACCTGGAGCGCTCGCTGAAGTTCGGCGACGAGCTGGGCGGTCACCTGGTCTACGGCCATGTCGACGGCGTCGCCCGCATCGGCTCGATCACGCCGGAGGGCGGCAGCCTGCGCTACGTCTTCGAGGCGCCGACCGCGCTGTCGGCCTTCATCGCCTCGAAGGGCTCGGTGGCGATCGACGGCGTGTCGCTGACCATCAACGAGGTCGACGGTTCGCGCTTCGGCGTCAACATCATTCCGCACACCCAGCGCGAGACGACGTTCGGCACGGCGCACGCCGGCGATCCGGTGAATCTTGAGGTCGACATGCTGGCGCGATACGTTGCGCGCCAGCTCGAGGGGAGATCGTCATGACGATGGTCGGCAAGGAGCCGTGGCGCGTCACCTTCTCGGAGATGAAGGCGCCGGCCGACGAGATCATCGAGGAGGCCAGACGCGGCCGGATGTTCATCCTCGTCGACGACGAGGACCGCGAGAACGAGGGCGACCTCGTGATCCCCGCACAGATGGCCACGCCCGAGGCGATCAACTTCATGGCGCGCTACGGCCGCGGCCTGATCTGCCTGGCGCTCACCGGCAAGCGCGTCGAGGAGCTCGGCCTGCCGCTGATGGCGCAGAACAACGGCACGCGCCACCAGACCGCCTTCACCGTCTCGATCGAGGCGCGCGAGGGCGTCACCACCGGCATCTCCGCCGCCGACCGCGCGCGCACGGTCGCCGTGGCCATCGATCCCAGCTGCGGGCCGCGCGACATCGTCACCCCGGGCCACGTCTTCCCGTTGCTGGCACGCGAGGGCGGCGTGCTGGAGCGCACCGGCCATACCGAGGCCGCGGTCGACCTGGCGCGGCTCGCCGGCCTCGCCCCCGCGGGGGTGATCTGCGAGATCATGAACGACGACGGCACCATGGCGCGCCGCGACGACCTGATCCGCTTCGCGCAGATGCACGGCCTGAAGATCGGCACGATCTCCGACCTGATCGCCTATCGCCGCAAGTACGACTCGATCGTCAAGCGCGTCACCGAGACGACGCTCGACAGCCATGTCGGCGGCGAGTTCCGCGTCATCGTCTACGTCAACAAGGCGACGCTCGCGCAGCACGTCGCGCTGGTGAAGGGCGATGTCGCGACCGGCGGGCCGGTGCTGGCGCGCGTTCATGCGATGAACCTGTTCACCGACATACTGGGCGAGAAGATCACCGGCCGCGGCGGCGAGATCGAGGGCGCGATGCGCATCATCGCCGAGGAGGGCCGGGGCGTGCTGGTGCTGATCCGCGAGCCGATCGCGGTGCAGCTCGCCATCAACCGCCGGCGCGCCGGCGAGAAGGTCGAGCCGCCGACCGGCGAGCTGCGCGACTACGGCGTCGGCGCGCAGATCCTGCTCGATCTCGGCATCAACCAGATGACGCTCCTGACAAACACCAAGCGCAACATCGTCGGTCTCGAGGGCTTCGGCCTGGAGATCGTCGGCCAGCGGCCGCTGCCCACCAAGGGCGGGGGAGACTGATCATGGCAGCACGCGAGGGCGCCGCCCGGCCGCGCATCGCCCTGTCGCGAGCGCCGCACGTGCTGATCGTCGAGGCGCGCTTCTATGCCGAGCTCGCGGACGAGCTGGCCGAGGGCGCGATCGCCGTGATCCGCGACCATGGCGGCACCTGGGAGCGCATCGCCGTGCCCGGCGCCTTCGAGCTGCCCGGCGCCATCGCCATCGCCGCCGGCCGTCCCGGCGCCGGCGGCCGGCAGTACGACGGCTACGTTGCGCTGGGTTGCGTGATACGCGGCGAGACCAGCCACTACGACTACGTCTGCGGCGAGAGCGCGCGCGGGCTGATGGACCTCTCGGTGCAGCGCCGGCTGGCGATCGGCTACGGCGTGCTCACGGTGGAGAACGAGGAGCAGGCATGGGTGCGCGCGCGACGCAATGAGCAGGACAAAGGCGGCGATGTGGCCTATGCCTGCATCTCGATGATCGGACTGCGCCACAAATACGGCGAGGCCTGATGGCCACGCACAAGCTATCGGACGACATGGCGCGCAGGCGCGGCCTGGCGCGCGTCGCGGCCGTGCAGGCGCTGTTCCAGTGGCTGCAGGGCAACGACGAGCCGCGCGAGGTCGTGACGCAGTTCCTGCGCTTCCGCAGCCGCGAGGACGGCGAGGGTGGCATGTCGGCCGACGCCGACCGCAGCTTCTTCCAGGAAGTCGTGGCCGGCGCCTCCAAGCGCGGCGAGGAGTACGACAGGACCATCGCCGAGAACCTGCGAGACACCTGGACGGTCGAGCGCATCGACAAGCTGCTGCGCGCCATCCTGCTCGCCGGCATCTACGAGCTCGACCGCCGCAACGACGTGCCGGCACGCGTCACCATCGCCCAGTACGTCGATGTCGCCCAGCAATTCTTCGCCGGCGGCGAGCCGGCCTTCGTCAACGTGACGCTGGACCGCATCGCGCGCCGCCTGCGGGCCGCGGAATTCGAGACGCCCGCCGGCAAGGCGACGACGCCGGACGGCGGCTGACGGCGATGGCCCGCGAGCGCCTGGGCGAGTTCGAGTTCATCGCGCGCCTGTTGCGGCCGCTGGCCTCGGGCGTGCCCGGCGCAGAAGGGTTGGGCGATGATACCGCGCATCTGTCGCCGCCGGCCGGCCACGAGATCGTGGTGACGACCGACGCCCTGGTCTGCGGCGTGCATTTCCTCGCGCATCATCCGCCCGACCTGATCGCGCGCAAGGCGCTCAGGGTGAACGTCTCCGACGTCGCCGCCGCGGGCGGCCGTCCCTGGACCTATCAGCTGGCGCTGGCGCTTTCCGACGACATCGACGATGCCTGGCTGGCCGCGTTTTGCGACGGCCTCGCCTTCGACCAGCGCGAGTACGGCATGGACCTGACGGGCGGCGACACGGTGTCGACGCCCGGGCCGCTGACCATCTCGGTGACGGCGCTGGGCGTGGTGCCCACCGGGCAGTCGCTGGGCCGCGCCGGCGCCAAGGTCGGCGACGCGGTGTTCGTCAGCGGCACGATCGGCGACGGTGCGCTGGGCCTGCGCGCCAGCAAGGGCGAGCTCGAAGGCGCTGGCGGCGACGATGGCGCCGCCCTGGCCGCGCGCTACCTGCTGCCGCAGCCGCGCACGGTCGTTGGCCCGCGCCTGCGCGGTCTCGTCGGCGCATGCATGGACGTGTCCGACGGGCTGATCGGCGACCTTGGCCACATCTGCGCGCGATCCGCGGTCGCAGCGGCGATCGACGTCGAGCGCGTGCCGCTGTCGGATCCGGCGCGTCGCGCGATCGATCGCGATGCCTCGCTGCTGCGTCTGGCGATCAGCGGCGGCGACGACTACGAGCTGCTGTTCACGGCGCCGGCTTCGGCACGAGAGGCACTCGCCGAGCTCTCCCGGGAGGTCGGCGTGCCGCTCACCGAGATCGGCCGCATCGAGGCGGGCAGGGGCGTGACAGCCATGCAGGGCGGCAAGCCGATGTCGCTCGAGAGAACCAGCTACCGTCACCGGTAGAGCATGTTCCGGCTTCTGTCATCCCCGGGGCCGTCTGCGGCCCCTGTAGCGAAGCGGGGGATCTCGGCGAGCACTGGATCCCTCGCTTTGCTCGAGATGACCAGCCGGCTCGGCCGCACATGATCCGGCTGCGCTATCTCTGCGATCGTTCCCGCCACATCGTGTGCCTGCCGTACAGCGTCGATAACCTGCACGTGATGGCGCAGGATCTTCGCCTGTCGCGTGGCTGGTTCCACGCCGGGCGCTGGCCGCACTACGACATGCCCGCGCATCGAATCGAAGAGCTGACGGCCCGCTGCGAGGTCGTGTCGCCGCGCGTGATCCTGAGTATCATCAGGACCGGAAGCGCTGAGTCGTCGTCCCAGCGGCCCGCGGGAGACGCAGGCATGGCCGCGGACATCGTCGTCATTATGAAGAACAGGGTCAACCCGGCCTATGGTGGTGCCCTGGTCGGCGCCGCGAAATCCGCTGCCCGCTTCGGCCTGACGCTTCGCAGCGCGGCGCCGGCCGTTCCCGACGACATCGACGAGCAGCGTATGCTGATCAGGCAGGTGGTGGCCGCGAGGCCCTCGGCCATCGTCCTGCTGCCGGCGCACGAGAGCGCGCTGAACGACGCGATCGGGGAGGCCGATGCGCTCGGCATCCCCGTGTTCCACATCGTCAGCAAGCCGATGACGAGTAGCTGGGTCAACTATGTCGCGACCGACAGCGTCCGGATGGCCGGCGATATCGCGAGCCATCTGTTCGACCATCTCGGTGGCTCCGCAGAGATCGTCATCATGGACGGCACGCCCAGCGCGATCGCCAGCCCCGAGCGCCACAAGGGATTTGTCGATGCCGCCGCAAGGTATCCCGGCATCCGGATCGTAGAGGCGGTCTGCGGCTACCTTCTGCGCGAGCCGGCTCGTGCCGCGACACAGGAGGTGTTGCGACGGCACGCCAGGATCGACGGCATGCTCGTCGCCAACGACATGATGGCCCTGGGGGTCATCGACGCGCTCGGGGAAAGCGGCCGGACGTTTCCGGTCGCCAGCATCAACGGAACGCCCGAGGCCGTTGCCGCCATCAGGTCCGGCACGATGCTGGCGACGGCGTCGTTCGACACGTTGGCGTTCGGCGAGTTGTCGGTCGAGGCGGCCGCGCGGTATCTGCGCGGCGAGACGGTCCCCAGGGAGATCATGCTGCCCTCGACAATCATTGATCAAAGCAATGTCGACCACTGGGACAGGCCCTATGAAGAACGGCCAGTGCCGACATGGGAACAGACGCGCGCGCACTGGACCGGCTCGATCGCCAGGCCGACGACCTGAGCTGCTGGAGCATCGAGCGGTCAATCGGACCCACCTGTCATCCCGAGCGCAGCGAGGGATCCAGGGCGGCGCCGAATTCGGGCTCGTCGCTTTAGAGGCTTGGTCGCCACCTTCCCCCGGAGGGGGAAGGTGGCGCGCAGCGCCGGATGGGGGGATGTCTCAACGAAGCCGGTGTCCGTCTTCGACATCCCCCTTCCGCCCTTCGGGCACCTTCCCCCTCCGGGGGAAGGTTGGACCAAGGCAATCGGCCGATTCACGAGACGGCCTGAACAATATCGCGCTTGTGCGCGAAGCGGCCGTGCCTAAGGTCCGCGCACCATGACTGAAGCCCTCTCCGCCGGCCGCGCCCCCTCGCGGGCCGTGCGCAATGTCCTGCTGCTCGTCGTCTGCCAGGCACTGGCGCAAAGCGGCAACGTGCTGGTGATCTCGGCCACGGCGCTGGCGGCCAAGACCATCGCCGGCAATGATTTCTACTGGACCACCCTGCCGATCACCATGCAGCACCTCGGCGTCATGCTGTCGATCTTTCCGGCGGCGCTGATGGGGCAGCGTTACGGCCGACCGGTGGGCTTCGGCCTCGGCGCGCTCGTCGGCATGCTGGGTGGCTTGCTGTGCACGCTGGCGATCTACCTCGCGAACTTCCCGCTGCTGTGCGCCGGCGGCCTCGTGCTGGGCTATGCCGTGGCCAACATGCAGCTCTATCGTTTCGCCGCCACCGAGCTGGTGGCGCCGGCCGATCGCGCCAAGGCGATCTCCTACGTCACCGCCAGCGGTGTGGCCGCCGCGATCCTCGGACCGGGCATCGCGCGGCTCACGCCCGACCTGCTGCCGCACCAGTTCCTCGCCACCTACATGGCGCTGATCGTGCTGCACGCCGTGGCCTTCCTGGTGCTGCGCCTGATCGAGTTCCCGCCGGTCAAAGTCGAGCAGGTCAGCGGGCCGCAACGCAGGCTGTCGGAGATCGCGCTGCAGCCGACCTACCTCGTGGCGGTGACGGCGGCGATGATCGCCTTCGGCGTGATGTCCTTCCTGATGACGGCGACGCCCCTGGCGATCGTCGCCTGCGGGCTGGACGCCAATCTCGCGCCGGTCACCATCTTCTGGCACGTCATGGGCATGTTCGTGCCGGCATTCTTCACAGGGCACCTGATCGGCCGCTTCGGCGTGACGCGGGTGATGCTGACGGGAACGGCGCTGCTGGCGCTCTCGCTCGCGATCTCGCTGGCCGGTATCGACATCTGGAACTTCCACATCGGCTCGAGTGTGCTGGGCGTCGGCTGGGCCTTCATGTTCGTCGGCGCCACCACCCTGGTGACGACGACCTACCGCCCGGCCGAGAAGGGCAAGGCGCAGGCGCTCAATGACTTCTTGGTTTTCGGCACCACGGCGGCATCGAGCCTGATGGCCGGCATCCTGCAGCAGGTCTGGGGCTGGAGCGCGCTGAACTACCTCGCCCTGCCGCTGGTCGGGGTGGCCCTGGCCGCGATCGTCTGGCTGCGCCTGAAGCCGGGAGCCTTGCCGGCGGGAATTCGATGATAGATCAATTGGTTATGTGACCACCTTCCCCCGCGGACGAGGGAAGGCGGCGCGAAGCGGCGGATGGCGGTGGCTCGTGCGACACCACCGACCGTCGTGACTGACCGCAATGCCGGCCGTCCCCATCCGTGCTTCGGGCATCTTTCCCTGCCAGCGGAGAAAGGGAAGAGCAGATGCGCGATGCGAGCGAGCCCTCATCGCCTTGAAATCGTGAGCGAATCGATTGCGTCGCCGGGCATGGTCTGGCATGTATCGCCCGCCTTCGATCCGGGGGGACAGCGGCGGTCACAGAGCGGCTGCGGCTCCAGTGCGGTCCTCGTCGGCGCGTGATCGTTCAACGGGCGCCGTCCTGAGCGCCTCGAAACTACGGGAAAGACCATGTCGAACATCCTCTGGGCCGTGATCGGCTGCGGCGTGCTGGCCGTGCTGTACGGCCTCGTCACCGGGCGCGGGGTGATGGCCGCCGATGCCGGCACCAAGCGCATGCAGGAGATCTCGCTGGCGGTCCAGGAGGGTGCCAGCGCCTATCTGCGGCGCCAGTACACGACCATCGCCATCGTCGGTGTGGTCGTGCTGGTCGTGCTCGGCATCGCGCTCGGCGTCTGGCCGGCGATCGGCTTCCTGATCGGCGCCGTGCTGTCGGGCGCGGCGGGCTTCATCGGCATGAACGTCTCGGTACGCGCCAACGTGCGCACGGCGGTCGCCGCGCAGAAGAGCCTGGCGGCGGGCCTCGATCTGTCGTTCAAGGCGGGCGCTGTCACCGGCATGCTGGTGGCCGGCCTCGCGCTCCTGGGCGTCGCCGTCTACTACTACGTGCTGCTGGCCGCCAAGGTCGACCATCGCATCCTGATCGACTCGCTGGTGGCGCTGGGCTTCGGCGCCTCGCTGATCTCGATCTTCGCCCGTCTGGGCGGCGGCATCTTCACCAAGGGCGCCGACGTCGGCGCCGATCTCGTGGGCAAGGTCGAGGAGGATTTCCCGGAGGACGATCCGCGCAACCCCGCGACGATCGCCGACAACGTCGGCGACAATGTCGGCGACTGCGCCGGCATGGCCGCCGACCTGTTCGAGACCTACGCCGTGACCACGGTCGCGACCATGGTTCTGGCGTCGATCTTCTTCAAGGAAGCCACCGCGGCGATGATGCTCTATCCGCTGGCGCTCTGCGGCGCCTGCATCATCACCTCGATCATCGGCACCTACGCCGTGAAGCTGGGCTCCGACAACCGCATCATGTGGGCGTTGTACAAGGGCCTGATCGCCACCGGCATCCTGTCGGCGATCGCGTTCTACCCGGTCACGGCCTACATCGTCGGCATGGGCACCCAGCTCACCGTCGGCACTTCGACCTTCACCGGCATGAGCCTGTTCTGGTGCTCCCTGGTCGGTCTCGTCGTCACCGGCCTGATCGTCTGGGTCACCGAGTACTACACCGGCACCGACTACAAGCCGGTGAAGTCCGTCGCCCAGGCCTCGGTCAGCGGCCACGGCACCAACGTGATCCAGGGCCTCGCGGTGTCGATGGAAGCGACGGCGCTGCCCGCCCTGATCATCTGCGCCGGCATCATCATCTGCTACCTGCTGGCCGGCCTGTTCGGCATCGCCATCGCGACCACGGCGATGCTGTCGCTCGCCGGCATGATCGTGGCGCTGGACGCCTACGGTCCGGTCACCGACAACGCCGGCGGCATCGCCGAGATGTCGGGCCTGCCCAAGGAGGTGCGCAAGAACACCGACGCGCTCGACGCCGTGGGCAACACCACCAAGGCGGTCACCAAGGGCTACGCGATCGGCTCGGCCGGCCTTGGCGCGCTGGTGCTGTTCGGCGCCTACACCGCCGATCTCGAGTACTTCATCGCCCAGGGCAAGCTGGGCGTGCAGGCGGTGACCTTCTCGCTGACCAGCCCGTACGTCGTGGTCGGCCTGCTGCTGGGCGGCCTGCTGCCGTACCTGTTCGGCGCCATGGGCATGACAGCGGTCGGCAAGGCCGCGGGCTCGGTGGTCGAGGAGGTGCGCCGGCAGCTGAAGTCGATTCCCGGCCTGCGCGAGGGCAAGGAGGGCGTGAAGCCCGAGTACGGCCGCCTCGTCGACATGCTCACCAAGGCGGCGATCAAGGAGATGATCATCCCGTCGCTGCTGCCGCTGCTGTCGCCGATCGTGCTGTTCGTCGTCGTGCGCTGGATCGCCGGCCCCGCGGACGCCTTCGCGGCGGTCGGCGCGATGCTGCTGGGCGTGATCGTCACCGGCCTGTTCGTGGCGATCTCGATGACCGCCGGCGGCGGTGCCTGGGACAACGCCAAGAAGTCGTTCGAGGACGGCTTCGTCGACAAGGACGGCGTCAAGCACATGAAGGGCTCGGACGCGCACAAGGCGGCCGTGACCGGCGACACCGTCGGCGACCCCTACAAGGACACGGCGGGCCCCGCCGTGAACCCGATGATCAAGATCACCAATATCGTGGCGCTCCTGCTGCTCGCCGCGCTGGCGCACTGATCGCGCGCAGCACCTGAAAGCGACAAGCCCCGGCGGAGCGATCCGCCGGGGCTTTTGCTTTGACGACCAGCCGAAGGGGTGAAGGATGGTGAACCTTTATCGGCTAATCGACGTAACGCGCGCGGACGGTCGATATGGGAAAATCCTTCACCATCCTTCACCCCTCCCAAGGTAAGGCCGGGTGTGAGGGATTGTGAGGCTTGGTCGGGTTAACGCCGTCGCGCGCGCGGACGGTCCATATGCAGGTTCCCCTCACAATCCCTCACAGCGCCTAAAGCATTGAGCGGTCAATCAGACCCACCTGTCATCCCGAGCGCAGCGAGGGATCCAGGGAACCTGCCTGGATCCCTCGCTGCGCTCGGGATGACAGGTGCGGTTGACTTATCGCTCGTCGCTCTACAGTCGACCCAGCGCCGCGAACTTGTCGACCACCGCCTGCACGGCGCTCTCCTGGTGCGCGTGCAGGGCTTGGCCGGGGACCTTCGACCAGGCGGGCTCGAAGGGATCGGCGACGCCGGCATTGGCGCCGCTCATGCGCTCGATGGTGGCCAGCGCCAGGTAGGGCACCGAGGCCGGCGCGTAGCCGCCTTCGTGCGTCATCACCAGCCGGCCGCCGCAGCACTCGTCGGCGATCGCCATCAGGCGCGCGGTCATCTCGCGGTAGCTGCCGGGATGC
Organism: Alphaproteobacteria bacterium; assembly: GCA_019635875.1. Classification (NCBI taxonomy): domain Bacteria; kingdom Pseudomonadati; phylum Pseudomonadota; class Alphaproteobacteria; species Alphaproteobacteria bacterium. Next base: position 93,712 of record JAHBYP010000009.1, on the reverse strand, counting down.
AGCATCATGCGGCCCAGCGGATCGTGGTTGCCGGCGTCGAAGCCGCTGGAGACGAACAGCAGCTCGGGCTGGAAGCGGCGCAGGGCCGGCAGCACGACGCGATCGAAGGCGTGCAGGTAGGCGCCGTGGCCCGAGCCGGCGGGCAGGGGAATGTTGATGTTGAAGCCCGCGCCGTCGCCTTCGCCGACATCGTCGACATAGCCGGAGTCGACGGGAAAGAGCTGCTCCTGGTGCAGCGAGATGGTGAGCGCGCGCGGATCGCGCCAGAACGCCTGCTGCGTGCCGTTGCCGTGATGGACGTCCCAGTCGACATAGGCGATGCGCTTGAGGCCATGCGCTTCCATGGCATGCCTGCCGGCGATGGCGCCATTGCACAGGTAGCAGAAGCCCATGCCGACATCGCGCTCGGCATGGTGGCCGGGCGGGCGGATCAGGGCGTAGACGTTGCGCACCCTGCCGGAAAGCACCGCGTCGACCGCCTCGATGGCGCCGCCGGCGGCGAGCCTGGCGATCTGGTAGGTGCCGGGACCGACGCGGGTGCGCGGGCCGACCTCGCCGTAGACCTGCAGTTCGGCGGCCTTCAGCCGCTCGACATAGGCGGCGTCGTGCACGCGCAGGATCTCGGCCTCGGTGGCCGGACGCGCGGCGATCGGGGTGAGCCGGGCCAGCAGGCCGCTGACCTCGAGCAGGTTCCTGATGCGCCGCTTGGTCTCCGGCGACTCGAAGCTGGGAAAGGGCTCGAACAGCGCCTCGGGGGGATAGGTCGCGGCGATATTGACGCTGTCGTGCCAGACGAAGCGCTCGTCCCAGACGAAACCGGTGACCATCGGAGGCTAGTAGTCGCTGCCCGGGCCGCCCGCGCCGGGCACCTGCTTCTTCGGCGCGCTGAACTTGCCGACGTTGCCGAGGATCTGCTCGACGATCGTGAGCTCCTTGCCCGAGGTCGGTGTCTTGCGCGCCACCATCTCGACCTGGCGGCCGTCCTTGAGATCGTATTGCTTGATCTCGCGCACGCGGCCGTCGCCGCCGAAGCTGATGGCGACCACGCGCTGCTCGATCACGCGCTGCGGCAGGAAGGCCGTGCTCTCGTTCCTGGTCGAGATGTAGTACCAGACCTCGTCGCCGAAGGTGGCGATGGTCGAGGGGCTGCCCATCAGGCGCAGCACGTCGTCGCGGCCCTGGGCGCCGACCTCGAGCTTCTCGATCGTGCCCGGCACCGGCTGGTGGCCGCGCTGGTCGACGATCTGGCCGCAGGCCGCGGTCAGCAACGCCACGGTGAGAGTCGCGGCGATCTGTCGAATCTTCATCGGCTTGAACCCCTTGACGGGCTGTCCTAAACGACCGGAGGCGAGGGGCCGGTACGGCGTCAAATTGCCGACGGAGCGCCGGCCTGTCAATTCCGCCAGGTTCAGATCCGCCGGTTCATTTCCGCCACTGGGAGCGAAGGGCGATGTTCGGTGTTTTCCGCCGCCGGGCGAAGGAACGGCAGAGCCTTGCCGGGCTCTATGCCGCCCTCGCCACCCAGGCGCGTGCGCCGGCCTTCTACGCCGAGCTCGGCGTGCCCGACACGGTCGACGGCCGCTTCGACCTGCTGGTGCTGCACGCCTGGATGGTCATGCACCGCCTCGACGCCGAGCCCGGAAGCGGTCCGCTCAAGCAGGCGCTGTTCGACACCATGTTCGGCCATCTCGATCTAACGGTACGGGAGATGGGCGCGCAGGATCTCGGCGTCGGCCGGCGGATCAAGCGCATGGCCGAAGGCTTTCAGGGCCGGGCCGGGGCATTCCGGGAGGCCTGGCTGGCCGGCGACGACAGCCGGTTGGGCGAGGCCCTGCAGCGCAACGTCTTCGGCAAGACCCCGGCGAACGGCGACGCCCTGGCATCGCTGACGCGTTACGTCGCCGATACGCTGGGCAGCCTGGAAAAGATCGACGGCGCGGCGCTGCTGGCCGGCAATATCGACTGGCCGATGCCCGGGAGACACGCATGACCGCCCCGCCCGAGGAGCTGAGCCGCCTCGTCCGGCTCGAGAGAGTGCCGGCGCGCGGCATGGACATCGACGTGCAGGCCAACGACGCAGAGCGCGCCGCTCTGGCCAGGCGCTTCGAGCTGCTGGACCTGCCGGCGCTGCAGGCCCAGGTGAGTGTCCGGCCGGGGGTGGGGGGCGTCTGGACGGTGTCTGGCCGGCTGCGCGCCGAGGTGGTGCAGGCCTGTGTCGTCACCCTTGAGCCGGTGCCCCAGGCGATCGACGAGACGTTCGATCTGCGCTTCGCCGCCGGGGCGGGGGGTGGCGTCGACGATCCCGACGCCCCGGAGCCGCTGGAGGGCGACACGATCGACGTCGGCGCCATCGTCGCCGACCACCTGTCGCTGGCGCTCGACCCCTTTCCCCGGGCGCCCGGGGCGACCTATGAACCTGCCCCGGAACCGGGCGATGCCAGGCCCAACCCCTTCGCTGCCCTGGAGGGGCTCAAGAGCCGCCTGAAGGGGCGGGAATGAGGGGAGGGCCGGGCGGCAAAGCGCTTGCCGCACTGTCGCATTTTGGCTAGGAAAGCGCCCTCGCGACCTGCCCCCGGATTGTCGAGGCCGGCGTTGACGCCCTGGCCCGCCACGGAGATTCAGAATGGCTGTTCCCAAAAAGAAGGTGAGCCCGTCTCGCCGCAACATGCGCCGGTCGCATCACGCCCTCGAAGGCCAGGCGTTCGTGGAGTGCGCCAATTGCGGCGAGCTGATGCGGCCGCACCACGTCTGCGAGGCCTGCGGCTACTACCGCAAGCGCGAGGTGGTCGCCAAGGCGGCCAACGGCTGATTTCCGTCCGGCGACGGCCGACGTGACGCGAAAGATCGTCATCGCGCTCGACGGCATGGGCGGCGACCTGGCGCCGGACATGGTCGTCCGCGGCGCCGGCATCGCCCGCGAACGCCATCCCGACATCGCGTTCCGACTGTTCGGCCCGGCCACGAGGCTGGCCGACCTGGTCAAGCGCGTGCGCTGGCTCAAGGATTGCTGCGAGATCGTGCCGGCCGAGGACGTCGTCACCAACGACGACACGCCCCGGCAGGCGCTGCGCAAGCGCGCCACCTCGAGCATGGGCATGGCGCTGGACGCCGTCGCCGACGGCAAGGCCGACTGCATCGTTTCGGCGGGCAATACCGGCGCGCTGCTGGCCTCGACCAGCGTCATGCTGCGCACCCTGCCGGGCGTGCGCCGGCCGGCCATGGCCTCGCTGCTGCCGACGGTGCGCGGCGAGACGGTGATGCTGGACCTCGGCGCCAACATGCAGTGCGACGCCAACAACCTCGCCGAATTCGCCGTGATGGGCTCGGTCTTCGCCCGCACCGTGCTGGGCCTGGATGAGCCGCGCGTTGGCCTGCTGAATGTCGGCTCGGAGGAGGGCAAGGGCAACGAGACCCTGCGCGACGCCGCCGCCATGCTCAAGGCCGAGGGCTCGCCGGTGCGCTTCCACGGCTTCATCGAAGGCAACGACATCGGCGCCGGTGCCGTCGACGTGGTGGTCACGGATGGCTTCACCGGCAATGTGGCGCTCAAGGCCATGGAGGGCACAGCCAAGCTCTATACCGGCTTCGTGCGCGACGCCTTCAAGACCTCGACGCTGGCCAAATTGGGCTATGTGCTGGCCTCGGGCGCCTGGACCAAGCTGCGCAAGCGGGTCGATCCGCGGCGTTACAATGGCGCCGTGTTCCTGGGCGTCAACGGCGTGTGCGTGAAGAGCCACGGCGGCACCGACGCGCTGGGCTTCGCCTATGCCATCAGCGTGGCCGTTGATCTTGTGAAATACAATTTGAACGACAAGGTCGTAGGCGATCTGAAGAAGCTGCGCGAGATTGTGGACGCCGAAATGGCCGAGCCTGTGGTGGCGGTGGCCGGAGGAACGGGCACGCCATGATCCGGTCGATCGTCGAGAGTTGCGGGGCGTATCTGCCCGAGCGCGTCATGACCAATGACGAGCTGGCGCGCAAGGTCGACACCTCCGACGAGTGGATCGTCCAGCGCACCGGCATCCGCTCGCGCCACATCGCCGCCGAGGGCGAGTTCACCTCGCATCTCGCCATCAAGGCGGCCGACCAGGCGCTCAGCCGCGCCAGCATGAAGGCGGCCGACCTCGACCTCATCGTGCTGGCCACGGCGACGCCCGACCAGACCTTTCCGGCCACGGCCACCAAGGTGCAGTCGACCCTGGGCATGCATCGCGGCGCCGCCTTCGACGTGCAGGCGGTGTGCTCGGGCTTCATCTACGCGCTGTCGGTCGCCGACAACATGATCAAGGGCGGCATGGCCGGCTCCGCCCTGGTGATCGGCGCCGAGACCTTCTCGCGCATCCTCGACTGGAACGATCGCGCCACCTGCGTGCTGTTCGGCGATGGCGCCGGTGCCGTGGTGCTGAAGGCGGGCGAGGGCACGGGCACGGCCGCGGATCGCGGCGTCCTGTGGAGCACGGTGCACTCCGACGGCCGCTACCACGACCTGCTCTATGTCGATGGCGGTCCCTCGACCACGGGCACCGCCGGCTTCGTGCGCATGCAGGGCCGCGAGGTCTTCAAGCACGCCGTGACCAACCTGGCGGCGGTGGTCGGCGAGACCATGGGCAAGGTCGGGCTTCAGGCCTCGGACATCGACTGGCTGGTGCCGCACCAGGCCAACAAGCGCATCATCGACGGGACCGGCAAGAAGCTCGGCCTGGCGGCCGACAAGGTCGTGGTCACCGTCGACCACCACGCCAATACCTCGGCGGCGTCGATCCCGCTGGCGCTGGAGGCCGCGGTCTCGGACGGCCGGATCAAGCGCGACGACCTGCTGCTGCTGGAGGCCATGGGCGGCGGCCTGACCTGGGGCGCCAGCCTGGTTCGCTGGTAGGCTTAGCCGCCGCGCCGAAGTCGGCCGCCGGTGTGGAGAAGACAATTTATCCTCCGCATGAACTTCAGCATGCCGACCTGCGCCCACGCATAATGTTTCAGGTTAATGGCAATTTCTAAATGCCCGATTCGACTGCATTTAATGTCACGTCGATTGCAGGTTTCCGCTTTCATTTCGGCTGAAACAGCCCCCTAATCCCGCCGTAATTTCAATGCTTAAGCTCGTGTTGTGATGTTGACCGCGAGCTCTTCTTACACTATGGTTTAAGAGGGGAAGGGGAAGGCTGAATGGATCAACGGACGATCACCCGCGCTGATCTCAGCGAGTCGGTGTTCCAGGAAGTGGGTCTGTCCCGTAACGAGTCGGCGGATCTTGTCGAGGTGATCCTCGGTGAGATTGCCGACGCGCTCGCCCGCGGCGAGACGGTGAAGATTTCATCCTTCGGGAGCTTTTCGGTTCGCGACAAGGGTCAGCGGGTCGGCCGTAATCCAAAAACCGGACAGGAAGTTCCAATCCTGCCGCGGCGTGTCCTCGTCTTCCGCGCGTCTAACGTGCTCAAAGCACGCATCAATAATGTACCGATAAGCAATGATGATGTGGAAGGTGAATAATGGTCATTGTCAGCGCTCAGGGGATGGAGCGCCGCGTCGAGAAGTCGGCGCTCGCGTTCCGAACGATTAGCGAAGTCGCTACAGAACTCGACGTGCCGCAGCACGTCCTGCGTTTCTGGGAGAGCAAGTTCAGCCAGGTCCGCCCGCTCAAGCGCGGTGGGGGCCGGCGGTACTATCGCCCGGAGGACGTCGATCTGCTGCGTCGCATCCGCTCGCTGCTCTACGACGACGGCTACACCATCAAGGGCGTGCAGCGCCTCTTGAAGGAGGGCCGTGGCCGCCTGGCGGCGCGCGAGGAGGGCGAGACCGGCCGTCTCATGCCGGTCGACGCGGACGTGCGCTCGATGCCGCGCACCGGCCCGCAGCCGGCGACCAACGTTGCCCTGCCGCGTCCCACCGCCAAGCTCGACGGCGGCAAGCGCCGCGAGATCGAGAATGTGCTCGACGATCTGCAGAACGCGCTCGAGCTGCTGCGCCGCACGCTGCACGGCCAGCACTGATCAGCTCGCCTGTATCCTGAAATCGGACGCCGCCGGAAGTCTCCCCGGCGGCGTCTGTCATTTTGGGGTTTCAGCAGCGTTGAAAAGCGGGGGCGGGAAGCGCTAAGTACCGCCCACGGTCGGGGCGTAGCGCAGCCCGGTAGCGCATCAGTCTGGGGGACTGGGGGTCGTGGGTTCGAATCCCGCCGCCCCGACCAACTTCGCCGAAGCGGCGTCAGCCCTTCTCGGCGATCAGCCGGCCTTCCGAGGTCAGCTTGCACACCAGCCAGTCCGGCTTCGTGGGGTTGCGGAACCACGGTTCGGCCCAGCCCAGCGCGATGCAGCGACGGATCATGTCAGGCTCGAAGGCCTGGCCGTCGAGATCGAACAGCGGCAGCTTGCCGCCGGCCTGGTTGAGCCCGCGCCGGAGAAACGTGATGTCACGTTCTGTCGGAATATCAATATCTTGAGGACTTTTTCTATCCTCAAATCTCAGAACTTGAGCGGCGCTTGCCATGATAGTCTAGAACCCCCGCGTCCGGCCCTGGAGCCAGCCACCCCATCTGTAAGAATAATCCACAACTATCTGAAAAGGAACGGAAATATAACTTGACCTCATCCCGTTTCCGGATTCGCTGCATGTGGTAGGTCCAAGAGCGCGCCATGTCCCAAGTCTTGTCCGTCTACATGACCGCCGGCGATGTCGCCGAGGCCGAGAGGATCGCCCAGGCCCTGGTCGACGAACGCTTGGCGGCCTGCGTCAACATCTTCGACGGCGTGCGCTCGGTGTTCCGCTGGCAGGGCAGCGTGCAGAGCGGCCGCGAGGTGGTACTGATCGCCAAGACGGTCGAGGAGCGCTTCGACGACCTGCGGGAGCGCGTGATCGAGCTGCACTCCTACGAGCTGCCGTGCATCGTGGCGCGGCCAGTCAGCGACGGCCATCCCGGCTTCCTGGAATGGATCGAGTCCGAGACCGACCCGTCCTCGGCGATCTGAGAAGGGCCGGAATGCACGTGCACCGGTTGCGGTTGCACGGTTTTGGGCAGATGGTGCGGCCCCCTACGCGTAGTTGCCGCCCCCCGAGTCCGCCCATGTCGATCGCCGCGCCATTGCCGAGCCTTGCCATGCCGGGCGAGCGGCTGACGTTGCTCTATTCCTCGCTCAGCCACGCGCTGATGCACCTGATGACCGCGTTCTACTCGGTGATCGTGGTGTCGCTGGCGCTGAGCTGGAACATCGCCGACCACCAGCTGCTTGAGCTCTACGCGCCGGCCGCCATCCTGCTCGGCGTCGGCGCGCTGCCGGCGGGCTGGCTGAGCGACCGCTGGAGCGCGCCGGGCATGATCGTGGTCATGCTAGTGGGGCTAGGCCTGAGCTCGATCGCCTGCGGCCTCGTGCCGACCGGCGACACGCTGATGCTCGGCATCGCGCTGGGCGGCATCGGCCTGTTCGGTTCGATCTATCACTCGGTCGGCATTGCCTGGGTGATCCGCACCGCCTCGCGCCAGGGCCACGCCATGGGCGTCAACGGCCTGTTCGGCAGCGCCGGCCTGGCGCTCTACGGCGTCTTCCCCGCGGTGCTGATCAGCCTGCATTCGTGGCGCGCCGCCTTCATCGTGCCCGGCCTGGTCTGCCTCGGGCTGGCGACGGCGCTCTGGTACCATTGGCGCGCGGGTGCCGTCGGCGACCGGCCGATGCCGCCTATGCCCGGCGTGCAGGCCGGCCGCAGCGCATTCTGGCGCGTCTTCATCATCCTCTCGGTCACCATGTTCGTCGGCGGCGTGCAGTGGCAGGCCATGCTCTATGGCGCCGGCCTGCTGTTCTCCGGCCGCCTGACGGGCGAGATCGACGCCATCCGCGGCTTCTTCATGAGTTTCGGCGTCGAAACCCAGATCGTGCTCTGGGTCGGCTTGGCCATGTCGATGATCTACGTGCTGTCGGGCATCGCCCAGTACGTCATGGGCCAGCGCGTGCTCGACCGCTATCCGCTGAAGGCGATCTACGTCATCGCCACCAGTCTCGCGGCTTTCGCCATGCTGATGGTGGCGGAGGGCGGCGGCCTGATCGTGCTGTCGGGCGCGGTGATCGCCGCCATCCTGAGCTCGGCCACCGGCCCGGTCGAGAATCTGATGATCGCGCGCTACACGCCCAGCCGATTCCACGGCCTGGGCTTCGGCGCGAAGTTCATCGTCGCCTTCGGCGCCGGCCCGCTGGCGATCTGGCTGATCGCGCGGGTCAAGGAGCGCACCGGCGACCTCGATTGGCTGTTCCTCGGCCTCGCCGTCGCCGCCGTCGCCATGGGCCTGGTGTCGCTGCTGCTGCCCGGCGGCGAGCGCAGGCGCGAGCCGGCTGCGGTGGCACAGCCGGCCGAGTAGGCCCTATTTCCCGCGGAATGCCGGGCGCGACAGGCAGCGGTCGAGCCAGTTGGCGACGTCGCCGTGGCCCGTCATGTCGAGCTTCACCAGCTTGGCCCAGCCCATGACGGAGGCGAGGTTGAGGTCGGCGATGGTGAAGGTGTCGCCCAGCAGGTACTGCTTGCCCTTCAGCGTATCGCCGAGAACGGCCAGCGGCTTCTGCAGCGCCGCCTTGGCGTCCTCCACGGCCTTGGGGTTCTTCTTGTCGGGCGGCGTCATGAAGGCGTCGACGACGATCGTCAGCAGATGGCGCTCGATCTCGGTCATGCCCCAGAAGGACCATTGGTAGGCGAGACCCTCACCCTCGACCGACGAGGGCCACAGCGCGCCGCCGTACTTCTTCGCCAGATAGAGGTTGATCGCCATCGACTCGAACAGCACGAGATCGCCGTCGATCATCGCCGGCATCTTGCCGTTGGGGTTGACCTTGAGGAACTCGGGATCCTTGACCGACTTCATGTCGAGCACGATGTGTTCGTGCTCGACGCCGCATTCGCGTGCGCACCACAGCGCCCGGGCGGCGCGCGACTGCGGCGAGCCGTAGATCTTCACCTTGGTCATCGTCTCTCCCTTCCGAACCGTCCTTCGAGCCCGGCGCGGAACCTCAGTCCGGCGTCATGCCCTTCTCCTTGAGCTCGTTGATCGCGTTCTCGTTCTTCGACAGATGCGCCAGTCCCATGCCGCGCAGCACGTTCGCCGCCTTGGTGAACTGGATGTTGTCGTAGCCGATGATCTCGATCCGGTTGCCCCAGGGATCGAGAAAATCGAGGAAGGGACCCGGCAGCGGGCTGATGCCGGCATCGGCCAGTGCCTTACGGACCGCGTCCTTGTCGTCGACGACCAGGCCAAAGTGACGGCCGTCGTCGGGCGCCTGCCTGCGGCCCTTCTGCAGCGCAAGGAACTGGTCACCAAGATCGATGAAGGCCGAGGTAGCGTCCTTGCCGCGAAGCTTGAACTCGAACAGACGCCCGTAGAAGGCCAGCGCCTCCTCGATGTCGCCGACTTCGAGCGCGACATGATTGAAGCCGACGGCGCGCGCCTTTCGTGCTGCGGACATGGTGCCCTCCCTGGAGATGTCATTCCGAGCGCAGCGAGGAATCTATGGATGTCTCGCTGCGCTCGACATGACAGAAATCATTCGGCGGCCCTGGCCGCTTGCTGGTTGGTCTGGCGCAAGGCCTGCTCGAGATCGGCGATGATGTCCTCGACGCTCTCGATGCCGATCGATAGGCGCACGACGTCGGGGCCGGCGCCGGCGGCGATGCGCTGCTCATTGGTGAGCTGGCGATGCGTCGTCGAGGCGGGATGGATCACCAGGCTCTTGGCGTCGCCGATATTGGCGAGGTGCGAGAAGAGCTCCAGCGAGTCGACCAGCTTCAGGCCGGCGTCGTAACCGCCCTTGAGGCCGAACGTGAAGATGGAGCCGGCGCCGCGGGGCAGGTACTTCTTCGCCAGCCTGTTGTATTTGTTCGACGGCAGGCCGGCGTAGTTCACCCACGCCACGGCGGGATGCTTCTCGAGATACTCCGCGACCTTCTGCGCGTTGGCGCAGTGCCGCTCCATGCGCAGGCCCAGGGTCTCGACGCCCAGCATGGTGACCCAGGCGTTGAACGGCGACTGCGACGGACCGAGGTCGCGCAGGCCCACGGCGTGCCCGTGGAAGGTGTAGGCCATGTCGCCGAAGGTCTCGTAGAAGTTCAGGCCGTGATAGGCGGGCTCTGGACCGGCGAGACTGGGGAACTTGCCGCCGCGCGACCAGTCGAACTTGCCGGAATCGACGATCGCCCCGCCCATCGACGTGCCCGTGCCGCACAGGAACTTGGTGGTCGAGTGCACGATCAAGGTCGCGCCGTACTCGATCGGCCGGCACAGGTAGGGCGTCGCCAGCGTGTTGTCGACCAGCAGCGGCACGCCGGCCTCTTCGGCGATGCGGGCGATCGCCTCGATGTCGCAGACCACGCCGCCGGGATTGGCCAGGCTCTCGATGAACAGCACCTTGGTCTTCGGCGTGATGGCCCTGCGGAAGTTCTCGGGATCATCCGGGTCGACGAACACCGCCTTCCAGCCGAACTTGGGATAGGTGTTCTTCATCTGCTGCACCGAGCCGCCGTAGAGCTTGGTGCTCGCCACCACCTCATCGCCCGGCGCCATCAGCGGGAACAGCGCCAGCACCTGCGCCGCGTGACCCGAGGCGCAGACGATGCCGCCGCGGCCGCCCTCGAGCGCCGCCAGCCGGGCCTCCAGCGCCGCCGTCGTCGGGTTGGTCAGGCGCGAATAGATGAAGCCCACGGTCTGCAGGTTGAACAGGGCCGCGGCGTGGTCGGCGTCCTCGAAGACATAGGCGGTCGTCTGGTGGATCGGCAGGGCGCGCGAACCGGTGCTGGGATCAGGGGCGGCGCCGGCGTGGATCGCCAGGGTTTCGAACCCGGGTTTGCGCTGCTCGCTCATCGTGGCCTCCGGAACGCGGATGCCGATCGTCACAATCAAAATGTGTCGATTGGCTGATGTGCGATCCTGCCTTGGTGACAGGGCGGGCGCAACGCGCCTAAATTCGCGCCGTCTTGTAAGGAAAAGTCGCAGGAGCCCAAGTCGTGAACGCCAAGCCCCGGGGCCGTCAGTTCTTCCAGAATCCCGGACCGACCAACATTCCCGATCGCATCCTGCGCGCGATGGACCGCGCCACGCTCGATTTCCTGAGCGAGGAATTCATGGCGATCCACCGCTTCTGCCACGCCGGCGTCAAGCGCGTGCTGAAGACGCAGCAGCACCTGTTCATGTACGCCTCCAGCGGCCACGGCGCCTGGGAGGCCTCGCTGGTCAATCTGTTCCAGCCCGGCGACACGGTGCTGATGCTCGAGTCAGGCTACTTCTCCGAGAGTTGGGAGCAGATGGCGACGAATCTCGGCCTGAAGATCGAGCGCGTCGCCGCCGATTGGCGCATGGGCGTGCGCGTCGCCGACGTCGCGCGTCGTCTCGAGGCCGACAAGGCGCACCAGATCAAGGCGGTGCTCACGGTGCACAACGAGACCGCTACCGGGCTCGCCACGCCGATCGCCGAGATCCGCCGCGCCATCGACGATACCAGGCATCCGGCGCTGCTGCTGGTCGACACCATCTCGTCGCTGGGCTGCTACGACTTCAGGATGGATGCCTGGGGCGTCGATGTCTGCGTCGGCGGCAGCCAGAAGGGCCTGATGCTGCCCACCGGCATGTCGTTCACCGGCGTCAGCCAGAAGGCCTTCGATATGTCGAAGAAGCCTGGCCTGCCGCGCCACTATTGGAACTGGGAGATGATGACCCGGCGCGAGCCGCAGAGCTTCGTCGGCACGACGCCGGTGCATCTCTTCTTCGCGCTCGAGGAGTCGATCAGGATGATCGAGGAGGAGGGGCTCGACGCGATCTTCGCGCGCCACCGCCGGCTGGCCGACGCCACGCGCGCCGCCGTCGTGCATTGGGGCGGCGCCTCGATGGATGGCGCGACCTGCGGCGCCAAGGGCATCGGCGGCAAGGTCAAGGCGCTGGAGCTGTTCTGCGCCGATCCCTCGCGGCTTTCCGACTCGGTGACCGCCGTGATCATTCCCGACGGTCACGACGCCAACGCCATGCGCAATGTCGCGCTCAACCGCTACAACCTGTCGCTCGGCGGCGGGCTCGGGCCGCTGATGGGCCGCGTCTTCCGCATCGGCCACATGGGCGATCTCAACGAGCCGATGCTGCTGGGCTCGCTGGCCACGGTCGAGCTGGCCTTCAAGACCGCGGGCATCCCGTACCGCGAAGGCGGAGTCGACGCGGCGATCAAGTCGCTGGCGGCGTGAAGCCCCGATGAATTGATCTGTCGTCCCGAGCGCAGCGAGGGATCCAGGGGAGCTGCCTGGATCCCTCGCTGCGCTCGCGATGACATGAGATCCCGACCTTGCTGATCCGGATTTCCTCGGCCGGGCATCCCTATCTCCCGTTCATGAGCGGTGTATAGTGCCGCACCCGCCCGGGAGGAAAAGCATGTCCGTGACCGTCCTGAAGAACGCCAAGACCGTCCGCGAGCAGGTCAGCGCCGAGGAATGGCAGAAGCGCGTCGATCTCGCCGCCTGCTACCGCCTGGTGCACCTCTATGGCATGGACGAGATGATCGCCAACCACATCTCGACCCAGGTGCCGGGTGAGCCCGGCACGTTCCTGCTCAATCCCTATGGCTACCTCTACGACCAGATGCACGCCTCGTGCTTCGTCAAGGTCGACTACGAGGGCAACACGCTGTTCGACCCCACGGGCCTGGGCGCCAACCGCGCCGGCTTCGTGATCCATAGCGCGATCCACAAGGCGCGCCACGACGTCGACTGCGTGATCCACACCCATACGCTGGCCGGCATGGCGGTCTCGGCGATGAAGCAGGGCCTGATGCCCCTGGCGCAGACGGCGATGCGCTTCATCGACATCGGCTACCACGACTACGAGGGCCCGGCGATCCGCATGGACGAGCAGGAGCGCCTGGTGAAGAACCTCGGCGATCGCGAGGTGATGATCCTCAAGAACCACGGCCTGCTCGCCGTCGCGCCGTCGATCCCCGAGGCCTTCAACAACATCTGGCGCCTCGAGCGCGCCTGCCAGCTGCAGGTGATGGCGCTGTCGTGCAACACCGAGCTCAGCCTGCCGCCGCGCGAGACCGTGGAGGCGTCGAACCACCTGTTCAAGCCCGGCGTGCGCCGTCGTCTCGGCCAGCTCGAATGGCCGGCCCTGATCCGCAAGCTCGACAGCATCGATCCGTCGTACCGCGATTAGTCGCATCGTCGTCCTGAGCGCAGCGAAGGACCCTGCGGTGATGCGAGCAAGCACGATGGATCGACCTGGCCGCGATACTGCCAGGTCCTTCGCTGCGCTCAGGACGGCGTGAAATGAGCGATATGACCGCCAGGCAGGAGCGTGCCGTCCCGCACGCCGCGGCGATCTATCTGGCTGTCGTCCAGTTCTTCTTCGCCATCGGCTGGACGGTCTACGTGATCTTCCTGCCCAGCCTGCTGGAGCAGTCGGGGCTCTCCAGAGGCCTGTTCATCTGGATCCTGGCGGCCGATCAGATCGCCTTCATGCTGTCGGATCTCGTCATTGGCGTCTGGATCGATCGGGCGCGTGCCGCGCTGCGGCGGCTGGGGCCGATGATCGTGGCGCTGACCGCGATCTCGTGCCTGGCGTTCCTGCTCCTGCCGCAGGCCGTGCGGCTCGACAAGGACGTGGCGAAGGTCGCGCTGATCGCCTTGCTGCTGGTATGGACGCTGACGTCCTCGGCGCTGCGCGTGCCGCCGCTGGTGATCCTCGGCAACTACACCGCCAAGCCGCGCCTGCCGCTGGTGCTGGCGCTGAACCTCAGCGGGCTGGCGCTGGCCGGGGCGATCTCGCCCTATCTCGGCGTGACCCTGCGCGAGATGGATCCGCGCCTGCCTTTCGCGTTCTCCAGCATCGTGCTGCTGGCCACCACCTTCGGCATCATCTGGGTCGAGCGGGCCCTGGCGCGGGCGCCCGACGCACCGGCCGCCGACGAGCCGAAGGCGCCAGTGTACGGCTCGCCGGCCGCGATGCTGTTCTTCATCGCCATGGCAATCGCCGCGCTCGGCTTCCAGCTGCACTTCTTCGTCAACTCCGCGCCGGGCTACCTGCGCTTCGCCAAGCCCGGCGACCTCGACATGCTGATGCCGGTGTTCTGGATCGGCTTCAACCTCGCGATGTTCCCGGCCGCCGCCTTCGCCAAACGTCACGGCGCGCTCCAGGTGATGGCGCTGGCGGCGATGTGCGGCGTAGTCGGCATCGTCGGCAGCGTCCTGGCGACGAGCCTCCCGATGCTGATCGCCGCGCAGTTCATCGCAGGATGCGCCTGGGGCGCGGTGTTCGTATCGGCCTTCGCCGCCGCCGCATCGCTGGGTGCGCCCGGCCGCGTCGGCATCGCCATGGCGATCCTCTGGGCCGTGCTGGCGCTGGCCACCCTTGGGCGCTTCGTCGTCATCGGTGGCGGCCTGGCGCGCGTGCCTGAACTGGCGCCGGTCTTCACCTGGGGGCCGGCCGCGGCCTGGCTGCTCGGCGGCCTGGCACTGGCGCAGGCCGCGCGCGTGCTGCGCGGGCGATAGGGTATCGGGACAATTTCGCCGCCTGCACAATCCTCCGACGTGCGAGGCTGGCGTCTCATCGTACGGGTGCGCACATGCTCGACTTCGCCAGCTGGCTGTTGTTCCTCGGCGCGGCGCTGGTGATCGCGCTGTCGCCGGGGCCGGGGATATTCTACGTCGCCGCGCGATCGCTCGCCGGCGGACGAGGCGAGGGGCTGGCATCCGTTCTCGGCACCAGCATCGGCGGTCTGGTGCACGTCCTGGGCGGTGCGGTAGGTGTGTCGGCGCTGATCATGGCCAGCGCCGAAGCGTTCACCGCCCTCAAGCTTGCCGGCGCCGCCTATCTTGTCTGGCTGGGCATCCGCACCATCCGCGAAGCCGGCGCGCCGCTGCCGATCGACGTGGAGACGACCGGCGCGCGTCGCGCGTTGCGCGACGGAATCATCGTCGAGGCGTTCAACCCCAAGACTGCGGCGTTCTTCCTGGCTTTCATTCCGCAGTTCATCGATCCGGCGGGGATCGTGTCGCTGCAGTTCGTGGTGCTCGGATCGATCCCGGTGCTGCTGAACTCGGCCGTCGACGTCGTCGTGGTGCTGATGGCGTCGCGGGCGCGCGCCACGCTTGGGCGCCGGGCCTCGATCGTCCGCCGCCTGCGCCAGGGTTCCGGTGCGGTGATCTGCGGCCTGGGCGCGATGCTCGCCCTGGCACGCCGGCCGGCCTGAGGGCTATTGACGCCAGTCGGTGCCCTTGCCTTCGATCTGGCGCAGCGCCGCCTTCCAGTAGGTCAGGCCCCAGTCGGGATGGGCGCGCATCTGTTTCGCGCGTTCGCCGTACTGGCGGATCACGTCGGGGTCGATCGGCGTCGGCTCCTCGTCGAGGCCGCGGGCGATGACCTCGACCTCGCAGGCGCGCTCCAGCATGTACATGCGGCGCAGCGCGCCGGGTATGGTGGCGCCAACCGTCAGCAGGCCGTGATTGCGCAGCACGACCGAATTGCCGTGCTGGCAGGTGACGCCCAGCGCCTCGCATTCCTCGACCGAGGTCGGCATGCCGTACTCGTGGTAGACCAGCTCGTCGTAGACCGCGAGCGTGTCCTGGCTGATCGGCCTCAGGCCCTGCTTCAGCACCGACACGCCGGTGCCGGCGCGGGTATGGGTGTGCATGACGCAGTTGGCGTCGGGCCGCGCCTTGTAGACGCCGCTATGGATGGTGAAGCCGGCAGCGTTGAAACGGCCGTCCTTGGCGTAGACGTTGCCGTCGATATCCATCTTCACCAGGCTCGACGCGGTGATCTCGTGGAACAGCTCACCGTAATTGTTGATCAGGAAGCATTTCGGCTCGCCCGGGATGCGCACCGTCATGTGCGTGTCGATCGTGTCGGTCCAGTTGTACATGTCGCTGATGCGATAGAGTGCGGCGAGATCGCAGCGCGCCTGCCATTCGGCATCGCTCATGTCGGCGCGGCTCTGCTGGATGACCGTGTCCATCGAACGCTCCCTGGGATTCGGCGGGCCCATTGTCGACCGATCCCGTGCAATTCGCGAGCCGCCGTCAGCGCAACGCAGGCATGACCTCGCGCGAGAACAGCTCGACCGAGCGGGATGCCTCTTCGAACGAGAGATCGCCGAAGGCCATGCGGCACAGGCAGTAGTTGATGCCGGCGGTATCGTTGTCGCGGCGCATGCGCTCGCGCACGGTCGCGGCCGAGCCGGCGACGATGTAGCCCTGATCGAGCGCGTCCTCGAACTTCTCGGGGATCAGCTGGCGCGGCAGGCCGACCCCGTGCTTACGCCACAGATGGATCAGCGCGTCATACCACAGCAGGAAGCCGCGCCTTGCGATGGCCTGCGCCTCGCGGTCGCTGTCGCCGACGACGATGTGGCGGCTGATGCCCAGCCGCGGCAGGTCCTTCAGGTCGCGGCCCGCCGCCTGCCACACGGCGCGGTACTTGTCGGTGAAGCCGCGCACCGAGGACGGGCTCATGCCGATCACCGCGTTGACGCCATCCTTCGCCAGCCGTTCGGCGTGGTCGTAGGTATTGGCACCGTACCACAGCGGAGGATGCGGAAGCTGCACCGGCTGCAGCTCCATCGGCACGTCCCTGTAGGTGAAGTACTCGCCATCGTAGCTCAGCGACCGCGTCGTCAAGCCCTTTAGGATCACCGCATAGGCCTCGGCGAAGCGCTGCGGCCCGGTGGCCGGATCGACGCCGTAATAGCCCACTTCGTACGGGCTGATGCCGCGGCCGATGCCCAGCTCAAGGCGACCATTGCTGAGCTGGTCGAGCATGCAGATCTCGTCGATCAGCCGCAGCGGGTGATAGAGGTTCAGCGTGTAGACCAGCGGGCCGAAGCGCAGCGTTTTCGTGCGCTGCGCCACGGCGGCGAGGAAGACGCTGGGCGAGGGCGCCATGCCCAGCGGCGTGGCGTGGTGCTCGGCAACATGATAGGCGCGGAACCCGGCCTTCTCGTAGAGCTCGATCAGCCTCAGCCGACTCTCGAACTGCGCGCCGAGCGAGGCGCCGGCGCGGTCCATGTGATCGAAGACGCCGAACTCCATCGCCGTGTTTCCTCCCCGTGCCTTTGGCGGACGTCCCCGCGCTACAGCTTTCGCTTCTTGCTGCTGATCACGCCCGAAGCGATGCCGTGCCATTCCAGCTTGCCGACCAGGCGGCTGTGCTCGATCTTGGGGCATCGGTTCATCACCACGCGCAGGCCGGCCTCCTCGGCGCGCCTGGCGGCATCGTCGTTGCGGATGGTGAGCTGCATCCACACCACCTTGGCGCCGTGCCTGATGGCGTCGTCGGTGATCGGCCCGGCGGCCTCGCTGTTGCGGAAGATGTCGACCATGTCGACCTTCTCCGGCAGCTCGTCGAGCGAGGCGTAGGTCTTCTGGCCGAGGATCTCCTGTCCCGCCGCGCCGGGATTCACCGGATAGACGCGGTAGCCGCTGTCGAGCAGGTACTTCATGGCGAAGTAGCTCGGCCGGTTCCAGTTGGCCGAGGCACCGACCATGGCGATGCTTTTGACGTCGCGCAGCACCTGGCGCAGGTAGGAATCGGGGTAGTGGTTGTGATCGACCGACATGGCCGGACTATACGATTCCTGTCATTCCGAGCGTAGCGAGGAATCTCGTCGAATCGGGACTCCATCGCCGAGAGATTCCTCGCTACGCTTGGAATGCCAGTGAATTCGGGAGCGAAACGAGTGGCCCAGCCTCTGCTGTTCACGCCGATCCAGTTGCGCGACGTGACGCTCAAGAACCGCGTCGTCGTGGCGCCGATGCACCAGTACGCCGCCAAGGAAGGCTTCGCCACCGACTGGCACCTGATGAACGCCGGCCGCTACGCCGCGGGTGGCGCCGGCCTGGTGATCATGGAATCGACCAAGGTCGAGCGGCGCGGCTGCGGCACGGTGGGCGATCTCGGCCTGTGGGACGACAGGTTCATTCCCGGCGTACGCCGCTGCGTCGAGTTCATTCGTCAGCATGGCGCCGTGCCCGGCATCCAGCTCGGCCATTCCGGCCGCAAAGCCAGGCGCCGGCGGCCATGGGAAGGCGGCGCGCCGCTGCTCGACCCAGGGGCGCCGGAGGTCTTCGACTGGGAGGGATGGGAGCTGGTGTCGTCGAGCGCCGAGGCGTCGCCGGCGACAGATCCGGTGCCACGCGCGCTGTCGCGCGAGGAGATCCCGGAGGTCGTCGAGCGCTGGGGCCAGGCGGCGCGGCGCGCGCACGAGGCGGGCTTCGAGGTGCTCGACGTGCATGGCGCGCACGGCTACCTGATCCACCAGTTCCTCTCGCCGTTCTCCAACAAGCGCAACGACGAGTACGGCGGCTCCGAGCTCAACCGCATGCGCTTCTGCATCGAGGTGATCGAGTCGGTGCGCGCGCATTGGCCGGCGCACAAGCCGCTGTTCCTGCGGCTCTCGGTCGAGGACGATTCGGGCTGGGGGCCGGCGCAGAGCGTGGAACTCGCCAGGATGGTGAAGCCCAAGGGCGTCGACGTGATCGACTGCAGCTCGGGCGGCATGCGCGGCAGCCCGGTGGTCAGTGCCGGCCCGGTGACCTACGGCTACCAGGTGCCCTATGCCGAGACGCTGCGGCGCGACGCCGGCATCATGAGCATGGCGGTCGGCCTGATCGTGCACGCCGACCAGGCCGAGGCGATCCTGCAGGAGGGCAGGGCCGACCTGATCGCGCTGGCGCGCGAGCTGCTCTACAACCCGAACTGGCCGATGGATGCGGCACGCAAGCTGGGCGTCGAGCAGGATTTCGCCAGCGTGCCGCCGGCCCAGGCCTACTGGCTCGCCAAGCGCGCGCAATCGGTGAAGACTGTCATGCCCTCGACCTACGGCACGAGTATGACGGACGCCGCCGACTAGCGAAGGGAGAGCGCCATGATTCCGGGTTGGCCCGCACCATTGCAGCGCCAGTTGCAGGTTCTGGTGACGCAATTCCTTGCCGGCGGCGAGGCGTGGATCGGCATCGCCAGCATCGACAACATCGTCGGCCGCGGCAGCGGGCCCCGCACCATGCGGCTGGGCGGCCGGCTCGAGACGCTGGGCTCGCGCGCGGTGTCGCAGGCCTTCGTCTGGTTCCAGGGCAACGAGCCGGAACTGTGGGTCGATCCGCGCGACAAGAACTATCGCGACCTGTTCGACGAGTTCGCGCGCACCCGCCTGGGCATGGGGGGCCGGCCGACCGGCAGCGACTGGAACGTCGACCACGTCTTTCCCAAGGCCGCCGGCGCGCTCGATGGCCTGAGCCATGTGCGCGCCATGTCGATCGGTGCGCCGGGCAACCAGTCGCTGGGCCGTACGGTCGAGAAGGAGATGAAGCAGCGTGCCGATGACGTCGCCGGCCGCAAGCGCGTGCGCCACGCGACATGGATGACCATCGGCAAGGCCGCGGGCTTCAACGGCTGGGAAAGCCTGCCCGACAGCGATTCGGCCGCCGCCAACCAGCCCGCCGTCCGCGCGCTCTTCACCTATCTGGCGGGCCTGGGAATCACGGCGCCGGCCGGCGCGCTGGAGGAGCGGCTGACGGCGCACACGCTGACGCGGATTCGCTAGCCATGCGTCGCCTGGCACTGATCGCCTGTCTAGCGGCCGCGACCGGCGTGCATGCCGCCGAGCCGTGGCAGCGGGCCTGGACCATCGAGCGCGTGATCTGCCCGACCTGCGATGCCCGCACGCTTGCGGGTATCAACCAGGCGGTCGGCCGGAAGATCACGCTGGCTCCCGGCCGGTTCACCAATCCGCTCTATACGAGCTGCGAGAGCGGCGCCGACTACAGCGACATCCAGCCGAGACCGGCCGAAATCGCCGCCCGCCTGATGCTGCCCGGCGCATTGCCGCCGACGTCGGGCGCGGTCCTCGCCGGTGCGGTGAAGTGCGCGAGGGCGAGCGGACCCGGCAATACGGTGGCGCGCGTCGTGTTCGACGGCGCCACCGGCTACTACCTCTTCGAGGAAGGCGCGATCATCGTCCTGAAGTAGCTCAGCCCGGGATCTCGGGATCGACCAGCGCGGCGAATTGATTGAGCGTGTCCTGCCAGCCGAGATAGCAGGCCTCGGCGGGGATCACGTCGGGCACGCCCTCCTGCACGATGCTCATCTCGGTGCCGCACGACACCTTTGTCAGGTCGATGGTGACGCGGATCTCGCCCGGGAGGTTGGGATCGTCGAACCTGTCGGTGTAGCGCAGGCGCTCGTTGGGCTTGAGCTCGAGGTACTCGCCGCCGAAGGCGTGGCTGCCGCCGCCGCTGAAGTTGGTGAACGACATGCGGAAGGTGCCGCCGACCTTGGCGTCCATGTGGTGGACGGTGCAGGTGAAGCCGTTGGGCGGCAGGAACTTTGCGTTGGCCGCCGGATCGAGCCAGGCGCGATAGACGCGCTCCGGCGGGGCCTTCAGGACGCGATGCAGGCGGATGGTGCTGGGCATGATCGATACTCCTTATCGACGCGGTGAAGGGGAGGCGGGGAAGAGGCTCACGAGGTAGCGCCTGAGGTGGGCGAGGTTCTGGCGCGCCACGTCGGCCTGCTGCTTGGCCTTGGCGAAGATGAACGAGCCCTGCAGCACGGCCTGGATGAAGTAGCCGACGCTTTCGGCGGTCCATTCGGCGTTCGGCGCGTAGAGCTGCCGGGCGGCCTCCGCGTCGCGCGTGATGGCGACGATGTGGCTCGACATCCCGCGATCGCAGGCCTCGCGCACGGCGGGATGGGTGGCGTAGGTCTCCTGCACCAGCGTGCCGAGCAGGCAGGTGAACTCGGGGATCCCGCGATCGAGAATGGAGATGCGCAGGTCGACGTAGCCCAGCAGGCGCTGCAGCGGATCGTCGTGCCGGTGATAATCGGCGGCGGCGAACACCGTCTCGGTCCACTCGTTCCAGTGCGCCACGGCGCCCAGCACCAGCTCTTCCTTGGTCTTGAAATGATGGAAGAAGCTGCCCTTGGTGACGCCGGCCGCGGCGCAGATGTCGTCGACCGTCGTCGCCGTGTAGCCCTTGGCGCGGATCACGGTCGAGCCGGCCTCGAGCAGCCGGGAGCGGGACGAAGAAGCGGTCGCGGTCGTCATCTCGACAGGTCCATACCGTTTGGTACGGATATACATACCAACTAGTCGGTGTGGATGCAAGTGGATTTTCACTGCGTGCGGAACTGTCGAATTTTCAGAGAGTTGGCGTCCGCCGCCTCAGCGCGTCTTGGCCTTGAGCTCGTCGAGTTGCTGGCGTGCGCCGGCGATCATGCACGACAGATCGGACGTCAGCATCACCATGTCGAAGCCGCGCTTCACCGCGCCGGCCGCGAAGGCCGCGCCGGCGCAGTGCATGACGCACTTGATGCCGGCCTTGTGCGCCGCCTCGCGGATCTTGTCGCAGGTGGCGATGTGGAGCGGATCGGGGTTGTCGCCGCGCGGCGGCAGGCCCAGCGCGAACGACAGATCGGCCGGCCCGATATAGACGGCGTCGAGGCCGGGCGTGGCGCAGATCGCGTCGAGGTTGGCGAGGCCCTGCTTGGTCTCGATCATGGCCATGACGACGATCTCGTCGTTGGCCTTGGCGACGTAGTCGTTGCCGCCGTAGTGCACGGCGCGCACGGGTCCGTTCGAGCGCATGCCGACGGGCGGATAGCGGCATGCGGCCACCGCCATCGCGGCTTCCTCGGCGGTGTTAACCAGCGGCACGATGATGCCGTAGGCGCCAAGGTCCAGGGCCTTCATGATGGCCGCCGGCTCGTTCCACGCGACGCGCACGACCGGCACCGTGTCGGTCTGCGAGATCGCCTGCAGCATCGGGCCGACGTCATTCATTTCAGCGGTGCCGTGCTGCAGGTCGACGCACAGCGCGTCGAAGCCCTGGCGCGCCATGACCTCCGCCGTGAACCCGTGGGAGACGGAGAGCCATCCCAGCGTCACGCATTGCCCGTCACGCCACATCTGCTTGATCTTGTTCGATCGCACGGTCGTTTCCCCTAGCGCTGTTCGTCAGGACGAGATTGCGGCGCTGGACCGCGTTTCACAAGGGCGCGCCGCGGGCTACCGTCCAGGCCAGTCGGGCTGGGGCTTCTTCTGCACGAAGGCGTCGATGCCGAGCTTGGCGTCCTCGCGCATCATGCCGCCGGCCATGGCGGCGCTGGCATAGGCGTAGGCCTGCTCCAGCCCCATCGCCATGTGCTTGTGGAACAGCGCCTTGCCCTGCGACAGCACCAGCGGGCTCTTCGAGGCGATGTGCTGCGCCAGCTCGATCGCCGCGCCGTCGAGCTGATCGTCGGGCACGACGCGCGAGAGCAGGCCGTCGCGCAGCGCCGTCTCAGCGCTGACGGGTTCGCCGGTGAACAGCATGTCGAGGGCACGCTTGGCGCCGACATTGCGGCCCAGCGGCACCGAGGGCGTGCCGCAGAACAGGCCGATATGCACGCCCGGCGTCGCGAACTTCGCCTCTGAGGAGGCGATGGCGAGATCGCACTGCGCCACCAGCTGGCAGCCGGCGGCGGTGGCGATGCCGCGCACCTTGGCGATCACCGGCTGCTTCAGCCGCGCGATCTTCAGCATCATGGCGCTGCAGCGGCTCATCAGGTCGTAGTGGAAGGCGTAGTCCTCGCTGGAGCGCACCTCGCGCAGGTCGTGGCCGGCGCAGAAGGCACGGCCATTGGCCTGGATCAGCACGACGCGGATCGTCCCGTCGGCATCGAGCCGGTCGAGCTCCTGGTCGAGCGCGGCGATCAACGCGGATGACAGCGCGTTCATCGCCCTGGGGCGGTTGAGCGTCAGCACGGCGACGCGGCCATGGTCCTCGCGCAGCAGCACGGGTTCGTTGACGGTTGCGGGATCTGACATCGCTGCATCCACTGGTTCCGCGCCGCACGGGGCGCTACGCTGTCGAGTGGATGAGTCTAGACCCGATGGCTGCGCTCGTCATCGGTGGTTCCGGTCGAAGTGGGGTGGGCTGGGCATGCCAAGCGATGCGTTGAGGTTCAGCACGGTCTTCGCCGAGGAGCTTGCGGTCGTGCGTCGGCGTCGCATCGCGGTCGGCGTCGGTTGCGCCGGCCAGGACACCGAACGGCTGGTGAGCTTTATCGCGGACGAGCGCTTCCGCGACACCGGCAAGTACGAGCCGCAACGCGACGAGCCGGCAAGCTGGCCGCCGGATCGGTGGCCGCTTGTCGGCGACGATTGGGTGGAGGGCAACGGCCCCCGCGATCGGCCAACGTCGGACAACCTCGTCGGCCTGGCACTGTCGGGCGGCGGCATCCGTTCGGCGGCGACCTGCCTGGGCGCGATCCAGGCGCTCGATGCCAAGGGCGTGATGCGGCACGTGGACTATCTGTCGAGCGTCTCCGGCGGTGGCTACACGGCAGCTTGCCTCAACGCCAACATTACCGGCGCGCGCATGGCCACCGGGGCGCCGCCGGTGCGCGCGGCGTCGACCGGGGAGGGCCCGCCCAGCGCGCGCGCGGCGCCGCGACCGTTTCCGCGACCCGACCCAGGATGGATCTTTCCGTTTCCCCATGTCGTCGGCATTCGCGAGACCGTCCTGTTCCGCTATCTCCGTGCCAATGCCCAGTATCTGATCCCGCGCGGCAAGGTGCTGGAGTACGGCTTCGCACCCGTTCTCCTGGTGCGCGGCCTCTTCCTGAATCTCTGGGCGATGTTGCCGCTGGTGCTGCTGCTGTCGGCGATCACGCTCGCAATGTTGACCTGCCCGCGGCTGCGCAACGCCGCGCAGGCGGCCGAGCTGCTGGGCGCGACGGCAGCCATGCTGGGCGTGCTGTGGGCGACGTTCTTCGTCATCGGTCGTCCCGTTCGCAACTGGCTGGAAGGCGGCCATCACAAGCTGGCGTGGGGATTCCTGTTCGGAGTGGGCGCCACCATCGCCGGCGTCACGGCGTGGCAGATCGACAAGGCCTACGGCATGATCGCCGGGCTCATCGTCGTGGCCGTCGCGATGCTGGAGTGGCGCCGACAGGTCGTGTTCGAGACCATGCGCGGGCAATGGCGGCCCGATCCTGCCGCACTGCGCCCGGCGCAGCACAGCGTCGATCCCGCCGCCGGCCTGGCACGTGAGTCCTTTCGCCAGGCGCAGGCGCAGGCCCTGCTGGTCAGCGCCGGCGCGCTGTTCCTGATGCTGCAGCCGGTGGTGGCCGCATGGGTCGGGGTGGCGATGGCGGATGACGATGTTTCGTGGAAGGGCGTCAGCGCCCTCGCGCTGGCAATCATCGGCTCCACCTGGCTTGGCCGGTTCGAGAAGTTGCCGGGCTGGGCCCGCAAAGCGCTGCTGCTGCTGGCCGCAGCCCTTGTCGGGCCGGTTGTGTTGTGGGGCGGCAGCATCCTCATCACGGCCGCGATCGCGCTCCATGGTGGCGTCTGGAGCGACGCTGATCTGGGCCTGTGGGTGCAGATCACGCCCGGCACAACGATCGTGTCGTGGATCGCGGCGCAGGGTCCCGTCGGATTGGCCGTCCTCTATGCCGCCGGGCTGATCGGCGTCGCCGGCCTGGTGTGGCTCGTCAATGTCTACCTTTACATCGCCAACGACGTCTCGCCGCACAGCCACTATCGCGACAAGCTGGCCAACACCTTCCTGTTCTCGGCCGATCTGCACAACCGCAACACGGTGGCGTCGCAGAGCGAGCTGAAGCTGAGTGCGATGGATGTGACCACGGCGCCATTTCCGCTGATCAACGCCGCGTTGAACTTCGTCGATCGGGACGAGTATCGCGGCCGGGGCCGCAACGCGACCTTCTTCACCTTCTCGCCGTGCCATGTCGGCAGCACCCAGGTCGACTTCATGCGCACCGACGCGCTGGAAGAGGTCTTCCCGCGCTTCAAGCTGTCCTCGGCCGTGGCGATCTCGGCCGGGGCCGCGGCGGCCAATGCCGGCCGCCTGACCAACCCCGCGCTGCGTTTCCTGCTGGCGCTGGTCAATGTGCGCCTGGGCTACTGGCTGCCCAGCCCGCGGCTCGTGATGTCGGACCGCTTCGCGCGCGATGCAAGCGGCAGGCGGCCGGCCTATGCCAATGCCGGCGTCGATGAGCTGCTGCGCGAGATGGTGGGCGCGCTCGACACCACGTCGGAGTTCATCAATGTCTCCGATGGCGGCCACATCGAGAATCTCGGCATCTACGAGCTGATCCGCCGCCGCTGCCGGGTGATCATCGCAATCGATGCGGAGCAGGACGGCGATTTTTCCTTTACCAGCCTGGGCGATCTCGTTCGCTTTGCGCGTATCGACAGGGCAGTCAACATCGACATCGACCCCTCGGCGATCAAGCCCGACAAGGACGGCATCAGCAAACGCCACGCTGCCATCGGCCGCATCGACTACGGCCGCGGCGCCTGCGGCTGGCTGATCTACATCAAGAGCAGCCTGACCGGACGCGAGGATGCCTCGGTGCTGAAGTACCGCGCCGTGCAGAAGGATTTCCCGCATCACAGCACGGGCGATCAGTTCTTCGACGAGGAACAGTTCGAGTCCTACCGCGCGCTGGGCTATCACATGGTCCAGGAAACCTTCACGCGCCTGGCCTAGCGACCATGTCCCGGCGCATCGACAGGTCGTGGCTGGTCTTCGCCAGCATCGAGAACCCGCAGCACGATCGCTGCGTCGACCTGTTCCGGCGCCCCGACGGCAGCTACGGCTTCGAGGAGTTCCGCCGCGATCCCGAGGATGCCGGCGGCTGGACGCCGGTGCTCTATTTCTCGGGAGCCGTCCATCCGTCGGCCCCCGCGGCCTTCGACGCCGCCGTGAAGGCGGTCGCCTGGCTCGCTGAGGAAAGTCGCCGCAGGCCCTCGCTGCGCGCGCAATCGACTGCGGCCTGAGGTAGGGTCCGCGCCATGCCGGTTGTCATGAACGCGTCCCAGCTCGAAGCCTTCCTGCACGAGGAATTTCCCGAAGCGCAGGCCAATGTCACGGTGAAGGTCGAGGAGGTCGGCGAGGGGCGCATCAAGGTGCGCGCCCTGATCGACCGGCGTCATCTGAGGCCGGGCGGCACCGTTTCAGGCCCGACCCTGATGTGGCTTGCCGATTGCGGCACGTACCTGCTGATCCTCTCGCAGATCGGCAAGGTGGCGCTGGCCGTCACCACCAACCTCAACATCAACTTCCTGCGCAAGGGCGAGGCGGGCAGGGATCTGATCGGCGAGGCGCGTCTTTTGAAGTTGGGCCGGCGGCTGGCCGTGGCGGAGATGTCGATCTTCTCGGAAGGCCTGTTCGAGCCGATCGCCCATGTCACCCTGACCTATTCGATCCCGCCGGACCGTGGTCATGGGGTAAAATAATACCTCAATCTTAATATATTGATTATATTGATTAAATTAAACACATGGCGCCGGCGCGTGCTTGACTTGCCGCGCTGCCTCACGTATCTCCGCGCACCGTTTTAGCGGATTGGACCGATGAAGACCTTCAACCTGAAGCCCGCCGAGGTGGCGAAGAAGTGGGTGCTGATCGACGCCGACGGCCTGGTTCTGGGCCGCCTCGCGACGATCATCGCCACGCGCCTGCGCGGCAAGCATCTCGCCACCTACACCCCGCATGTCGATTGCGGCGACAACATCGTCGTGATCAACGCCGAGAAGGTGCGCCTGACCGGCAACAAGCTCGCCGACAAGGTGTTCCACTGGCACACCGGCTACCCCGGCGGCATCAAGCAGGCCACGATCGGCCAGCGGCTGGGCGGCAAGCACCCCGAGCGGGTGATCGAGAAGGCAGTCGAGCGAATGATCACGCGCGGCCCCCTGCAGCGCAAGCAGATGAAGAACCTCAAGGTCTACGCCGGCGGCGCCCATCCGCACGAGGCGCAGCAGCCCGTGAAGCTCGACATCGCCGCGATGAACCGCAAGAACTCGAGGATCGGCTGACCATGGCCATCGAACCCACCACCACTCCGACCTCCGGCCTGCGCAAGTCCGCGGCCAACATCGTCGCCAGCATGTCGACGGCCGAGGCCCAGCCGCGCGGCAAGGAGATCGACGCCCAGGGCCGCTCCTATGCCACCGGCCGGCGCAAGAACGCCGTCGCCCGGGTCTGGATCAAGCCGGGCTCCGGCAAGATCACGGTCAACGGCCAGGACCAGACGGTCTACTTCGCGCGGCCTACTCAGCGCATGATGATCCAGCAGCCGTTCCAGATCGCCGATCGCGTCGACCAGTTCGACGTCGTCGCCACTGTGGTCGGCGGCGGCCTGTCGGGCCAGGCCGGTGCCGTGCGCCACGGCATCTCGCAGGCGCTGACGCTCTACGAGCCGGACCTGCGCCCGCCGCTGAAGCAGGGCGGCTTCCTGACCCGCGACTCCCGCGTGGTCGAGCGCAAGAAGTACGGCCGCGCCGGCGCCCGCCGCCGCTTCCAGTTCTCCAAGCGCTGATCGATCTCGGCCTTGGACACGAGAAAGGGCGCCGCAAGGCGCCCTTTTTCTTTGTCCGGGAAGTTGCAACGGCGCTACATGATCCCATGAACCTCTCGCCCCTGACCGCGCTCTCGCCCCTGGATGGCCGCTACGCCGCCAAGCTCAATGGTCTGCGCCCGTTCTTCTCGGAGTTCGGCCTGATCCACCATCGCATCAGGGTCGAGATCGAGTGGCTCAAGGCGCTGGCGGCCGCGCCGCAGATCGGCGAGCTCGCGCCATTCTCGCCGGCGACGATCGCCGAGCTCGATGGCGTGATCGCCAACTTCACCGAGGCCGACGCCGAGGCGGTGAAGGACATCGAGGCGCGCACCAACCACGACGTGAAGGCGATGGAGTACTGGCTGAAGAGCCGACTCGCCAACAACGCCGAGGTCATGCGGGCGACTGAGTTCATCCACTTCGCCTGCACCTCGGAGGACATCAACAACACCGCGCACGCGCTGATGCTCAGCGCCGCGCGCGAACGGGTGCTGCTGCCCGCGTTCGACGCCGTGGTAAGCCGCATCCGCGGTTTGGCGCACGATCTGGCCGACCTGCCGATGCTGTCGCACACGCACGGCCAGCCGGCATCGCCGACCACGCTGGGCAAGGAGATGGCCAACGTCGCCGCGCGCCTGCTGCGTGCCCGTGAACGGATCGTCGGCGTGCAGCTCACCGCCAAGTTCAATGGCGCGGTCGGCAATTACAACGCCCACCTGTCGGCCTACCCCGATCTGGATTGGGAGAGCTTCAACAGGCGCTTCATCGAATCGCTGGGCCTCGTCTTCAATCCCTACACCATCCAGATCGAGCCGCACGATGCGATGGCCGAGCTGTTCGACGCCATCGCGCGCGCCAACACCATCCTGATCGACGCCAACCGCGACATCTGGCAGTACATCTCGCTCGGTTACTTCAAGCAGAAGCTGAAGGCCGGCGAGATCGGCTCCAGCACCATGCCGCACAAGGTGAACCCGATCGACTTCGAGAATTCCGAGGGCAATCTCGGCCTCGCCAACGCCACCTTGCGCCATCTCTCGGAAAAGCTGCCCATCTCGCGCCTCCAGCGCGACCTCAGCGATTCGACCGTGCTGCGCAACATGGGCGTGGCGACCGGCTACGCGCTGATCGCGTATGATTCCTGCCTGCGCGGCCTGAACAAGCTCGACGCTGATCCCGAGCGCCTGCGCGCCGATCTCGACGCCTGCTGGGAGGTGCTGGCCGAACCGGTGCAGACCGTGATGCGCCGCTACGGCGTACCCAATCCGTATGAGCAGCTGAAGGACATCACGCGGGGCAAGGCGATCACAAAGGAGGCACTGCAAGGCTTCATCGCCACCCTGTCCCTCCCCGAGGCGGAGAAGAAGCGCCTGCTCGAGATGACGCCGTGGAGCTACATCGGCAAGGCCGCGGAGCTGGCCCGGAAGATCTAGAGCGACCAGCGATAAGTCAAACGCGCCTGTCATCCCGAGCGCAGCGAGGGATCTAGGGCTGAACCTGGATCCCTCGCTGCGCCCGGGATGACAGGTGACTTCAAGATTGCGCTCGCTGCTCTAGTCGGTCGGCGTTCAACGTCGAGGTGAAGACCATGGCACTCTGGATGGCGAGTGCCGCCGCAATCGCGGTCGCCTATCTCTTCGGTTCCACGCCCACGGGTTATCTGGCCGGGAAGCTGCTCAGGGGCATGCTGGCGGCGTTGACGATTGCGCTGATCTGCGGCCTGGAGCAACCGTTACCCTATCGGCTCATGGTGATCGCCGGCGGCATCTGTGTGGTCGTGCTCCATCGCACCAACATCCAACGGCTGCTGGCCGGGACAGAGCCGCGCCAGGGGCAGGGGGCTCGACCCTAGTCCATGAAGCCCTCGAGGAAATCGATCACGCTCGCCTTGAACAGCGGATGGGCGATGATCGAGAAATGGTCGCAGCCCGGGATGCTCACCGCCTTCGCACCGGGGACCGCCTGAGCCAGCGTGCGCGGATTGCCGGCGAGCTCGTCGTGTGAGCCGGCGACGACCAGCGTCGCGAGGTCCAGCCTGCCCAGCGCCGCGCGGTCGATCGGGAAGCGTTCCCCGCGTGAGCAGGCGGCGAGTGCGAGGCGATCCTCGCCCTGCTCGTCGGCGAACTGGCGGAAGCTGCGGCGCATCGGATCGGGAATCGTCGCGGGGTCTTCGGCTTCCATCGCCTCGGCCATGCTGTCGTCGCGCGGCGAGTCCTCCAGCAGCTTGCCGCCGATGCCGCCGAGGATCAGGTCGCCAAAGCGCTCCGGCCACAGCAGGCCGGCCGTAAGGCAGAGATGCGAGCCCATCGAGAAGCCCAGCAGGTTGGCGCGCGCGAAGCCGACATGGTCCATCAGCGCCACGATGTCGTGCGCCATGCGCCTTCGGTCATAGGCCGCAGGATCGTGCGGCTTGGCGCTCTGGCCGTGGCCGCGCGCGTCCAGCGCCACGCCGCGGAAGCCCTTGGCGGCGAAGGCGTCGTACCAGCCCATGCGCTTCCAGCCTTCGGTCTTGTTCGAGCTGAAGCCGTGCACCAGCACGATGCGGCGCTTGGCGTCGGGGCCGCCGAATTCGTCATAGGCGATGGCGTGGCCGTCGGACTCGAACTGCGGCATCGAACGTTCCCTCGGATGTTCGTTGGCGACGATTGTAGAATCCTCGTCTTCCTGAGCGCCAGCGAAGGACCTTGCGGTGATTGCGCCAAACGAAAGCGGCGCCGGTAGGTCACCGGCGCCGTTCCTGTGTGATCGGAAGACCGCTGGGTCCTTCGCTTCGCTCAGGACGACAGTGGTGTGTCAAGCCGCCAGACCCAGCATCACGCCGAGGTTCTGCACGGCGGCACCCGAGGCGCCCTTGCCGAGGTTGTCGAGGCGCGCGGTCAGGATCACCTGGCCGTGCTTCTCGTTGGCATAGACGCGCAGCTCCATCTTGTCTGTGTCGTTGAGCGCCTCCGGCTCGAGACGGTCGACCGCCTTGTCGGCATTGTTCACCGACACGACGCTGATGCGGTCGCTGCCCTTGTACCATTCGATCAGCGCCGCCTCGAGGTCGGCGGCCCTGGGCTTCTTGCTCAGCGTGTCGAGATGCAGGGGAACGTTGACGATCATGCCCTGGCGGTAGTTGCCGACCTGCGGCACGAAGATCGGCCGACGCGTCAATCCGGAATAGAGCTGCAGCTCGGGCACGTGCTTGTGCTCCATCCGCAGGCCGTAGACCTCGAAGGACGGCGCCTTGCCGGTCTCGAAGGCCTCGATCATCGACTTGCCGCCGCCGCTGTAGCCGGAGACGGCATGCACGACGATCGGGTAGTCGCGCGGGATGAAGCCGGCGTCGACCAGCGGCCGGATCAGCGCGATGCCGCCCGAGGGGTAGCAGCCCGGATTGCTCACTTTGCGCGCGGCGCGGATTGCCGCCGGCTGATCGGGGGTCAGCTCGGGGAAGCCGAACACCCAGCCGGGCGCCACGCGATGTGCCGTGCTGGCGTCGAGCACGCGCGGCGCTTTCTCGCCCAGCGAGTCGGCAAGTGCCACGGACTCCCTGGCCGCGTCGTCGGGCAGGCAGAGGATGACGACGTCGACGTCCGACATCACGGCGCGTCGTGCCTCGGGGTCCTTTCGTCGCTCGGCCGCCACGCTGACCATCTCGATGCCCGGCACCTGGAGCAGACGCTCGCGGATGCCAAGACCGGTGGTGCCGGCTTCGCCGTCGATGAAGACCTTGGGCATGTTCGCCGTGGTGGACATCACCTCTATCCTTTTGATGGACGGGACACGAACCAAAGATGGTCCGCGAGGCGATACATACGCTGAACAGCGCGGGAATCAAGAAGTTGCATGGCTCTGCGCCTTGACCGCCGCCACGCGTCGGTCATGGTGTGTCGCCGGGAACACAGAGGCGCGGGGAGCGTGGGGTCGATGGCCGGGCTGATCATTCCGTTCAACAATTTCGTGCCGCGCGTCGATCCCAGCGCGTTTGTTGCGCCCAACGCCACCCTGATCGGCGATGTCGACATCGCCGCCAACGCCAGCATCTGGTTCACCTGCGTGCTGCGCGGCGACGGCCCGGGCATCCGCATCGGCGAGAACAGCAACATCCAGGACGGCACGGTGATCCACATCGCCTCGCGCGGGGTGGGCACGATCGTGGGCAAGAACGTCTCGGTCGGCCACATGGCGCTGCTGCACGCCTGCACCGTCGAGGACGATGCCTTCATCGGCATGCACGCCACGGTGCTGGACAATTGCGTGGTCGAGAGCGGTGCGGTGGTCGCCGCCGGGGCGCTGGTGCCGCCCAACAAGGTGGTGAAGACGGGCGAGCTGTGGGCCGGCAACCCGGCGAGCAAGATGCGCGACGTCGCCGAGAAGGACCTCGAGATGATCAAGCGCACCTGCGCCAACTACGTGAAGCTCAGCCGGCGGTATTTGAACGTCTAGGACTGCCATCGAGAGCGCAGCGAGGCGTCTCGAACAATCCTGGATCCCCTCGCTGCGCTCGGGATGACGGGATAGGAGCAGGAACACCATGCGTCGCAACAGGCTGCGCCAGAAGCTCGACCGCGGCGAGCCGACGCTCGGCACGCACATCCTCTCGACCTGGCCGACACTGGTCGAGCTGATCGGCCAGAGCGGGCAATACGACTACGTCGAGTTCACCGCCGAGTACGGCCCTTTCACCCTGCACGACCTCGACAATCTCGGCCGTGCGCTGGAGGTGGCGGGAATCGGCGGCATGATGAAGGTCGAGCAGACGCAGTGGACGCACCAGACGATGCGCGCCGTCGGTTCGGGCTTCCAGAGCATCCTGTTCGCCGACGTGCGCACCGTCGCGGATGCCGAGGCCTGCGTGAAGGCCGTGCGCGCGGAGTCGCCGCGCACGCGCGGGCTGGCCGGCGTCGGCATGCGCCGCGACGTCGGCACGGTCCGCGAAGCCGGCTCGCCGGCCTTCGTCAAGGCGCTCGACGACGTGGTCGTGGCGCTGATGATCGAGAAGCGGCAATGCGTCGAGGATCTCGACAACGTGCTGTCGGTGCCGGGCATCGACATGGTGCAGTTCGGCCCGGCCGACTACGGCATGAGCATCGGCGTGCCCGGCCAGTGGACCCATCCCGATGTGGTGAAGGCCGAGCGCAAGACGATCGAGACGGCGCTGAAGAAGGGCATCCACCCGCGCGTGGAGCTCGGCGATCCATCCCAGGCCGGGCGCTACCTCGAGATGGGCGTGAAGCACTTCTGCATCGGTTGGGACGTCGGCATCCTGCACGCCTGGTGGAGCGAGAAGGGCGCCGAGATGCGCGGCCTGATCTCGAGCAAGCGACCGGCAGGAAAGAAGGTCAGGGCGAAAGGCGGCAATTACCGCTAACCTCCGGTTGGAAGGGGAGTTCGACATGGCGCCCGACAGTCTCTCGGCTTCGACCGATTCGGCATTCTGGGAGCGTGCGCGGCGTCACCTGATCCGCTACGGCGCCGACTTCCAGCCGATGGTGATCGAACGCGCTGCCAGATCCTACCTCTACGACTCTGCCGGCCGCGCCATCCTCGACTTCGCCTCCGGCCAGATGAGCGCGATCCTCGGCCACAGCCACCCCGAGATCGTCGCCACGGTGCGCCACTGGGTGGGCGAGCTCGATCATCTCTACAGCTCGATCCTCAGCCGGCCCGTCGTCGATCTCGCGGAGATGCTGGCGAAGCTGGCGCCGGGCAGGCTCGAGCGCGTGCTGCTGCTGAGCACCGGCGGCGAGTCGAACGACGCAGCGCTGCGCATGGCCAGGCTCGCGTCGGGCGGCTTCGAGGTCGTGGGCTTGAGCCGCTCATGGCACGGCGTGACCGGCGCGGCCGCGGCCGCCACCTACAACGCGTCGCGCCGTGGCTATGGTCCGTCGGCGCCGGGCTCGATCGTGATTCCCGCGCCGGATCTCTATCGCCCGACGTTCGGCGGCAAGGGCACGACTGCCGACAGCTACGACTGGCGCGCCGAACTCGACTACGCCTTCGAGCTGGTCGATCGCCAGAGCACCGGCGCGCTCGCCGCGGTGATCGCCGAGCCGATCCTGAGCTCGGGCGGCGTGATCGAGCCGCCGATGGGCTACTTCAAGGCGCTGGAGGCGAAGTGCCGCGAGCGTGGCATGCTGCTGGTGCTCGACGAGGCGCAGACCGGGCTGGGCCGCACCGGCACGCTGTTCGCCTGCGAGCGCGACGGCGTGGCGCCCGATCTGCTCACGCTGTCGAAAACGCTAGGTGCCGGCCTGCCGCTGGCCGCCGTGCTGGCGACAGCTGAAGTCGAGGAGCGCTGCCACGAGCGCGGCTTCCTGTTCTACACCACGCATGCCAACGATCCGCTGCCGGCGGCGGTCGGCCTGAAGGTGCTGGAGGTGATTCTGCGCGACAGGCTCGTCGAGCGCGCGGGCGGCGCCGGCGCCCGCCTGCGCGCCGGACTCGAGAGCCTGATGCAGCGCCACGAGGTCGTCGGCGACGTCAGAGGCAGGGGGCTGCTGCTGGGCATGGAGCTGGTGAAGGACCGCCACTCGCGCGAGCCAGCCCCCGATCTCGCCGGCCAGGTGACGGCGCGCTGCCGCGAGCTGGGCATGAGCACATCGGTGATCCGCGGCGGGCTGGGCGTGTTCCGCATCGCGCCGCCGATCACCATCACCGATGCCGAGATCGATCTCGGCCTGTCGATCTTCGATCAGGCGCTCGGCGACTGTGCCGGTCGCTGACGGGGGATTTTCATTCGCGAGGGAGGAGAGCAATGGCGGTCATGAACGGCGTCGCGCGGGGTATCGTCACCGATTCCCTGGACCCGATGCGCAAGGGACGTGTGCGGCTGCGCCTGCCTGCGTTGCCGGGAGGCGACTCCAGCTGGGCCGCCTCCTGCGCCGCCAGCCTGCGCCCGGGCGATGAGGTCATCGTCGCCTTCGAGCATGGCGACATCAACCGCCCGGTCGTGCTCGGCAAGTTGTCGGGCTGAACCGTCCGCGCTACTTCGCCTTCACCGTGATCGTCGGAATCGACGTCACCTTGCCTGACGCCACGCGCACGAATTCCGCGGTGATGCCGATGCTGCCGGTGAGCAGCACCCACTTGCCGGCCTCGCGCTCGACGACGATCGAGTAGTCGCCCGGCGGCACCTTCTCGACGCCGAACGTGCCGTCCTGGGCGGTGCGCGTGGTGAAGGTCAGCGGCGCCTGGGTGGAGCAGGGCGTCTGGCCGGCGCGGAAGGCGCTGAAGCGGCTCAGGCGCACGTTGCAGAACTCGATGCGCACGTCGGCGAGGCCGGTGTTGCCGTCGCCCTCGAGCTTGCCCTTGATGCCGCCCGTCGGCTTGTCCTGCGCCGACGGCAAGCTCGCCGGGCCCTTGCCGGCCATGACCAGCGTACGCATGTCGTCGAACGGCACGTCGGAATTGGCCATGCGCCAGAACGTCGCGACGTTGTTCTCGACCGCACCCAAGCCCCAGCTGCTGGCGATCCACAGCCGCCCTTTGCCGTCGAAGGCGATGTCGCGAGACCTGATCTGCGGCTCCATGCCACCGATCGGCGTCTTCCGCCACGTCCCGTCGGAGAACGTGCGGATACCGTCGTTGACCGAGATCCACACCCTTCCGGTGCCATCAACGGCGACGCCCGAGGGACCGATCAGGTTCTCCTTGTGCACCGTCCAGCCATTACCGTCGTACATCGACAGCCCGCCGCTAT
Organism: Alphaproteobacteria bacterium; assembly: GCA_019635875.1. Lineage (NCBI taxonomy): Bacteria > Pseudomonadati > Pseudomonadota > Alphaproteobacteria > Alphaproteobacteria bacterium. The sequence goes on along the minus strand of JAHBYP010000009.1, from coordinate 58,676 downwards.
GCACCAGCCAGAGGCGGCCATCCTTGTCGGCCACGGCGTCAGTGAAGCGCACATGCTCGTTGGGGAAGGTCGGCAGGTCGGCGATCGCCTTCCACTCGCCGGCCTCGTAGCGCGCCAGGCTGCGGCCCAGCACCGCCCAGAGCGAGTCGTCGGGTGTGGTGACGAAGCGCTTCACGCCATTGAGCATGCCGTTGGCGACGTTGAGGGCGGCATAGGGCGTGTCGGTCCACCGGCCGCCGTCGAAACGCGCAATGCCGTCCTTGTGGCCGATGAAGATCGCGCCCTTGGTGTCGCAGCCCAGCGAGCTCGTGACGGACTTGCCGTGTCGTGCGATCTTGGTCCAGACGCCGCCGCCCTCGCGGAACGCCACTTCCATAGTGCTGGCGACCACCAGGCGCGGGCCGCAGGCCGCGACATGGCGGATGAACCGGAAGGGCAGCTTCTCCGTTCCGTCCAGCGCGACGATGCCGGAGTCGTCGATGCAGAACGGCGCGGCCGAGCCGGTCCCGGGGATGACGCAGACCATGTCACCGGCCCTCGCGCCGCCCGACAGGGCGCAGAACAGGGCGGTCGCCAGGACAGTGATCGCGCGGCGCCAAATCATGATGTCCGTCTCCCCGACAGAAATGAGTGAACGATAAGTGCCGAATATCCCGGCCAGCGCAGCCTGGACCGGCAAATCGACCATGTGGTGGCGGCCAGCCGCGAGGCTCAGGTGTCCGTCTTGACCCTTACGTAGCTGCCCGGCGCGTTCTCGATCGGCTTCAGGCCTCCCGCACCCGGCTCGCGGGCCGGAACCTTCGGCCCCGATTGCGCCGACAGCCAGCGATCCCAGTCGGGCCACCACGAGCCCGGCGTCTCGGTCGCGCCGGCGCGCCACTCCTCGAGCGTCGCCGGGTAGTTCGTCGACGCCGCCTCGTTGATCCAGTACTGGTACTTCCTGGCCCGGGGCGGGTTCACGACGCCCGCGATGTGGCCCGAGCCGGCCAGCATGAATCGCAGCGGTCCGGAGAAGACCTTGGTCAGTTTGTAGACCGAGGGCGCCGGTGCGATGTGATCCTCCTTGCCGGCCTGGATGTAGCAGGGGACCGTCACCTTGCGCAGGTCGATCGGCACGCCGGCAAGGGTGACGCCGCCCTGCCGCACCAGCAGGTTCTTCAGGTACATGTTGCGCAGGTAGTAGCTGTGCATGGCGGCCGGCAGTCGCGTGGCGTCGGCGTTCCAGAACAGCAGGTCGAATGGCATGGGCTCCTTGCCGAGCAGGTAGTTGCTGACCACAAACGACCAGATCAGGTCGTTGCTGCGCAGCATGTTGAAGGTCGTCGCCATCTCGGCGCCGTCCATGTAGCCGCGTTCGGCGATCAGCTTCTCGATGTTGGCGATCTGCTCCTCGTCGATGAAGACGGTGAGCTCGCCGGCGTCGGTGAAGTCGATCTGCGCGGTGAAGAAGGTGCAGTTGCCGATGCGCGTGTCGTTCTTCGCCGCGCAATAGGCCAGGGTCGCGGCCATCAGGGTGCCGCCGATGCAGTAGCCGATGGCCGAGACCTCGCGTGTGCCGATCGCCTTCTCGATGGCGTCGAGCGCCGCCAGCGGGCCCTCGAGCATATAGTCCTCGAAGCTCTTGTGGCGCAGCCGTGCGTCGGGATTGACCCAGGAGATCACGAACACCGTATAGCCCTGGTCGACCGCCCATTTGATGAACGAGTTCTCGGGCTTCAGGTCGAGGATGTAGAACTTGTTGATCCATGGCGGCACGATCATCAGCGGCCGTTCGTAGACCTCGGCGGTCGAGGGCGTGTACTGGATCAGCTGCATCATGTCGTTCTGAAACACGACCTTGCCGGGCGAGGTCGCGACATTGCGTCCGACCTCGAAGGCCTCCATGTCGGTCTGGCGGATCGCCAGCCTGCCGCCGCCGCGCTGCATGTCCTCCAGCACGTTGCGCAGGCCCTTGACCAGATTCTCGCCGCCGCTTTCCAGCGTCGCCTTCAGCACCTGTGGATTGGTGGCCACGAAGTTCGTGGGCGCCATGGCGTCGACGAACTGCTTAATGTGGAACTCGATCTTCTGGCGCGCGCGATCGTCGAGACCGCCGGTCTGCTTGGGCAGGCCCATCAGCCAGCGCGAGGTCAGCAAGTAGGATTGCTTGACGTGGTCGAAGATCGCCTCGTCGCGCCATGAGGCGTCGTTGAAGCGCTTGTCGCCCTTCGGCGCCTCGACGACGGGCTCGGCGGGCTTGCCCATCATGCGGTCGGCGGTGGCTTGCCAGAGCCTGGCGTAGTCCTGCCACAGCGCCATCTGGGCCTGCACCAGCTTCTCGGGATCGGCCATCAGCTTGGCCGTAAAGTCCAGGAAGGTGCCCGTGAGGTTCAGGGGGTCGAGTGCCTGGGCGTCGGGCGGCTGCTGGCCCTTCTGGCGCTCGGCGAAGTCGCGCAACACGTCCTGGCTGCGTTGCGCGATGTCGTGCCACAGCGCCTGCATCGCGGCGGCGTCAGGGGCCTTGAACTGCGGCGTCTGGGGATCGGCCATGGCTTCCTCCGGTGAACCTTTTTCCTTGCAGTTCATTGCCTTACACGATTGGCTTTGCGATACTGGGCGCAATTACCGGCGCGTCCTCGGCAAGCCCCTCGGCTGGCGCACAAGGGACGATCACCTTATGAACCGCGTCAGGCGGCGTCAATTTGGTGCCGGCTCTGGGGTAACGAACGAATGAACGGCGCGATGCTGAGGTTGGGTGGTGTTCCAAGGGCGGTGCTGCTGGCGCTGCTCGCCGCGACCTCCTTGTCCAGTTGCGACAGCGACGGCCTTCCCACCCCGCCGCCCGGCGCCACCCAAGGCACCATACCGGCGGACCGACGGGTGCCGACCGGCGGTATCGCCATCGACCGCAGCAAGACCCGCTACGACGACTCGGTCGCCGCCGCTGACGAGACCCGTGGCCAGCAGGTCGGTTCAGTGGTGCCCGCGAGCCCGGCCAAGCCGCAGGAGCCGCCGCCGGCCGCGACGGCGGCTGCGCCGCCACCTGCGCCGCCACCAGTGACCTCGGCGCCGCCACCTCCGCCGCCCGACCCGGCGCCTGCGGTCGCGTCGGCGCCACCGCCACCACCACCACCGTCCACTCGAGATGCAACACCCGCACCTGCCGTCGCCGACGCGCCACCGGTGGCACCAGCGCCGGAGCCGTCGCCTGCCGGGACGACGGCCGACGACCTCAATCGCCGCTTCCTTGCCCAGCTCGAGGCTGATCGCGCCAGGCAGGGAGCAGCCGCGCCGGCTCCCGTCGTGACCCACGCAATGCCGCCGGCGCCGCCGGCGATTGCGCCCGCACCGGCCCCCGTCGTTGCGTCCGCGCCGCCGCCGCCGCGCCCGTCCGCGCCTGCGCCGGCCCCTGCCGTTGCGCCGCCGCCGCCGGTCGTCACACCCGCGCCTGCGTCGCCGCCACCCGCGCCGGCACCGGTCGTCTCGCCCGCGCCCGCGCCACCGCCGCCTGCACCGTCACCAGTCGTTGCCTCCGCGCCGCCGCCTCCACCGCTCCCGACGTCGACTCCAGCGCCTGTATCACCGCCGCCCGTCGCAGCGGCGCCGTCGCCGCCAGCCGCCCCGGTGCCGGGCGTCCTCAGCAGCCCACCGCCGACGGCCTATACCGGCGGACCGCTGCAGATCGCGGTGATCCAGTTCAACCAAGGCTCCTCGGCGCTCGACGGCGTCGATCTCGCGGTCATCCGCGACGTGGCGCGCATCCATCGACGCAACGGTGGCGTGGTGCGCATCTACGCTCACGCCAGCCACGATGTATACGCAACCAGCGTGCATCGCCTGAGGACTGGCAACCTCGATGTCTCGGTCAGGCGCGGCACGAATATCGTCAACGCGCTGATCCGCGCCGGGGTACCGCACGACTCCATCGTCATGGAAGCGCTCAGCGACGAGGAGCCGATCTACACCACCGCCACCGCCCGCGGCATCGCCGCCAACCGGCGAGCCGAGATCTTCTTCGACTTCTGACTGCCGGCCGGCGATATCCCCAAGCGTAAAGTCCGGCCCCCAAGCGGGCCGGATTTGCTATCAACCCTCCACGAGACGCCTGAACCCGGGACCATCCCATGGACGACAGCGAATTCCACCGCATCAAGCGCCTGCCGCCCTACGTGTTCGCCGAAGTGAACGCGATGAAGGCCCGCGCCCGCGGCGCCGGCCAGGACGTCATCGACCTCGGCATGGGCAATCCCGACCTGCCGACGCCGCCGCACATCGTCGCCAAGCTGGCCGAGGCCGCCGGCAACCCGCGCACCCACGGCTACTCTAACTCGCGCGGCATTCCCGGCCTGCGCCGGGCCCAAGCCGCGTACTACCAGCGCCGCTTCGGCGTCGAACTCGACCCCGAGAGCGAGATCATCGTCACCATCGGCTCGAAGGAGGGCCTGGCCAACCTCGCCCAGGCGATCACCTCGCCGGGCGACATCATCCTGGCGCCCAATCCGAGCTATCCGATCCATCCCTACGGCTTCATCATCGCCGGCGGCTCGATCCGCCACATCCCGGTGCCGGGCGCGCTCAGCATCGACGAGTTCATGCCGGCGCTCGACCGTGCGGTGCGCCACTCGGTGCCCAAGCCGCTGGCCCTGGTGCTGAACTATCCGTCGAATCCGACGGCGCAGGTCGTCGACCTCGAGTTCTACCGGCCGATCGTCGAGTACTGCCGCCGCGCCGGCATCTGGGTGCTGTCGGACCTGGCCTATGCCGAGATCTATTTCGACGACCGGCCGCCGCCGTCGATCCTGCAGATCCCGGGCGCCCGCGACATCGCCATCGAGTTCACCTCGATGAGCAAGACCTACTCGATGGCGGGCTGGCGCATCGGCTTCGCCGCCGGCAACAAGAGGCTCATCCAGTCGCTGGCGCGCATCAAGTCGTACCTCGACTACGGCGCCTTCACGCCGATCCAGGTCGCCGCCACCGCGGCGATCAACGGGCCGCAGGACTGCGTCGCCGAAGCGCGCGCCACGTACAAGGAGCGCCGCGACATCCTGATCGAGGGCATGCACGCGGCCGGCTGGAGCATCCCGTCGCCGGCCGCCAGCATGTTCGCCTGGGCGCCGATCCCGGAGCCTTTCGCGCAGCTGGGCTCGCTGGCGTTCTCCAAGCTGATGCTGACCCAGGCCAACATCGCGGTTTCGCCCGGAATCGGCTTCGGCGAGTACGGCGATCACCACGTGCGCATCGCGCTGGTGGAGAACAAGCACCGCATCCGCCAGGCCATCCGCAGCGTCAAGGTCGTGCTCTCGGACCCCGAGAAGGCGATCGATCTGTACCTGCGCGGCATTGGCGACAATGTCACGCTCATCAAGGCGCGCGCCTGATCACGGACCGAGGGCAATCATGTCACAGGCGTTGCGTGTGGGAATCGCCGGCCTCGGCACGGTCGGCGGCGGGGTGGTGCGGCTGTTGCGCGAGCAGGCCGATCTGCTGGCCCTGCGGTGCGGCAGGCCGGTGGTGGTGGTCGCCGCTTCGGCGCGTGATCTGAAGAAGCGGCGCGATGTCGACCTGTCAGGCATCCGCCTGGAGAGCGATCCGCTGGCGCTGGCGACGGCGCAGGACATCGACGTCGTCGTCGAGGTGATGGGTGGCTCCGACGGGCCGGCGCGCAAGCTGGTTGAGACCGCGATCGCCAACGGCAAGAGCCTGGTCACCGCCAACAAGGCGCTGCTGGCGCTGCACGGCGCGGAGATTGCCAGGCTGGCCGAGGCCAAGGGCACCTTGCTGGGCTTCGAGGCCTCGGTGGCCGGCGGCATCCCGATCATCAAGGCGCTGCGCGAGGGACTGGTCGGCAACCGCGTGAAGCGGCTCTACGGCATCCTCAACGGCACCTGCAATTACATCCTCACAACCATGCGCGAAACCAGGCGCGATTTCGGCGACGTGCTCGCCGAGGCGCAGAAGCTGGGTTACGCCGAGGCCGATCCCAGCTTCGACATCGACGGCGTCGATGCCGCGCACAAGCTGTCGATCCTCGCCGCCGCGGCCTTCGGCGCGCCGGTGAATTTCGCCGGCGTGTATGTCGAGGGCATCCGCCGCATCGGCGCATTCGACATCGCCTTCGCCGAGGAGCTGGAATACCGCATCAAGCTCCTGGGCATCGCGCGCGAGACCGAGCACGGCATCGAGCAGCGCGTGCATCCCTGCATGGTGTCAAACAAGACGCCGATCGCGCATGTCGACGGCGTGTTCAACGCCGTGGTGGTCGAGGGCGATTTCGTCGGCTCGACCATGTTCCAGGGCAGGGGCGCCGGCGCCGGCCCGACCGCTTCGGCCGTGGTCGCCGATCTCATCGACGTGGCGCGGGGCCATGGCCTGCCGCCCTTCGTCGTGCCCACCGCCAAGCTTTCGCCCAGGGCGGTCTCGCCGATCGAGAAGCGGCGCGGCGCCTACTACATGCGGCTGATGGTGCGCGATCAGCCCGGCGTCATTGCCGACATCACCGCGGCGCTGCGCGACGAGCAGGTGTCGCTGGAGTCGATGCTGCAGCACGGCCGCTCACACGGGCCCAACGACTCGGTGCCGGTCGTGCTTGTGACGCACGAGACCGAGGAGCAGGCGATGGTCCGCGCGGCGGGCCGCATCGCCGCGCTCGGCACCGTGCTGGAGAAGCCGAACCTGATCCGGATCGAGGATTTCTGACGTGCTTGGGACATTTACCTTCCCCCGCTGGCGGGGGAAGGTGGCGCGAAGCGCCGGATGGGGATGGCTCGTGCGACAGCATCGATGGTCGCATCTGGCCGCGATGCCGCCACCCCCATCCCCCCTTGGGGCACCTTCCCCCGCCAGCGGGGGGAGGTAGGGTTGCGACGGAATTCAGAGAGGAAGGGTGCCATGGCCGACGTCGACACCAGGATGGATCGCAACCTTGCGCTCGAGGCGGTGCGGGTGACAGAAGCCGCCGCGCTTGCGGCGTCCAAGCTGATGGGCCGCGGCAACGAGAAGGCCGCCGACCAGGCCGCGGTCGACGCCATGCGCCAGGCGCTCAACGGCCTGTCGATCGAGGGCACGGTGGTGATCGGCGAGGGCGAACGCGACGAGGCGCCGATGCTGTTCATCGGCGAGAGGGTCGGCACCGGCGCCGGCCCCAGGATCGACATCGCGCTCGATCCGCTGGAGGGCACCACGATCACCGCCAAGGGCGGGCCCAACGCGCTGGCGGTTATCGCCATGGCCGAGCACGGCAACTTTCTCAACGCGCCCGATGTCTACATGGACAAGATCGCCGTCGGTGGCGGTCTGCCCGACGGCGTGGTCGATATCGATGCGCCGCCGGCCGAGAACCTGAAGAACCTCGCCAAGGCCAAGAGGGTCGAGGTCTCCGATCTGGTCGCCTGCATCCTCGATCGGCCCCGGCACAGCGAGCTGATTGCCAAGACGCGCGAGGCAGGCGCACGCATCATGCTGATCGGCGACGGCGACGTGTCGGGGGTGATCGCCACGTCGCAGCCGGAGTCCGGCGTCGACATCTATCTCGGTTCGGGCGGCGCGCCGGAGGGCGTGCTGGCCGCGGCGGCGCTGCGCTGCATCGGCGGGCAGATGCAGGGCCGTCTGCTGTTCCGCAACGACGACGAGCGCGGTCGCGCGACCCGGCTGGGCATCAAGGACTTCAACAAGAAGTACTCGATGCTGGAGATGGCCAAGGGCGACGTAATGTTCGCCGCCACCGGCGTCACCAATGGCTCGATGCTCAAGGGCGTGCGCCGCTTCCACAACGGTGCGGAAACCTACTCGCTGGTGATGCGCTCGAAGACCGGCACGGTGCGCTATGTCCACGCCCTGCACAACTACACAGTGAAGACCGGCCTCCCGAGCTGGGCCTAGGCGAGCACCGCTGTCATCCTGAACGCAGCGAAGGATCCAGCGGTCGTTGTAGTTCGTGCCACTGCGAGGTCCTTCGCTTCGCTCAGGACGACGGGTAATCAAGATGGCCTCTGAGCCGGCATTCCTCGGAGTCGAGAAGTCGGCCTGCGGCCGGCGCTGGATCTCGCGCGCGGCGGATGACCGCTCCGCGCTGGCCATCGCCCAGCGCCACGGCCTGCCCGACGCCGTGGCGCGCCTGCTGGCGGCCCGCGGTGTGGCGATCGACGAGGTCGGCGACTTCCTCGAGCCGACGTTGCGGCGCTTTCTGCCCGACCCCTCGCATCTGAAGGACATGGACGCGGCCATCGCGCGGCTGGCCGGCGCGGTGACGCGCGGCGAGAGAATCGCCGTCTATGGCGACTACGACGTCGACGGCGCCACGTCCTCGGCGCTGCTGCTGCGCTTCTTCCGCGGCGTCGGCGCCGACATCGTCGCCTACATCCCCGACCGTCTCACCGAAGGCTACGGCCCCAACGCCGCCGCGCTGTTGAAGCTCAAGGCGCAGGGCGTCGCCGTCGCGGTGACGGTCGACTGCGGCATCACCGCCTTCGCGCCCCTCGACGCCGCCGCCGAGGCCGGGCTCGACGTGATCGTGATCGACCACCACGTGGCGGAGCCGCTTCTGCCGCGCGCCGTGGCCGTGGTCGACCCCAACCGTCTCGACGAGACCAGCCCGCATCGCCAGATGGCGGCGGTGGGCGTGGCCTTCCTGCTGATCGTCGGCGTCAATCGCGCGCTGCGCGTAGCGGGCCGCTACGGGGCGAATCGGCCGGAGCCCGACCTGCGGCAATGGCTCGACCTCGTGGCGCTGGGCACGGTGTGTGATGTGGTGCCGCTCACCGGCGTCAACCGCGCCTTCGTGCGCCAGGGGCTGCGGGTGATGCGCGAGCGCGGCAATGCCGGCCTGGTGGCGCTCGCCGAGGTCGCGCGCATGAACGAAGCGCCGGGCACGTTCCATGCCGGCTTCCTGCTTGGGCCGCGCGTCAACGCCGGCGGGCGCGTCGGCCAGGCCGATCTCGGCACGCGCCTGCTGTCGACCGACGATCCGCACGAGGCCGGGGCACTGGCGCTGCGGCTCGACCAGTTCAACGCCGAGCGCCGCGCCATCGAGCAGGCGGTGCTCGACGCGGCGCTGGCGCGCATCGGCGAGCCGCCCGTGCTGCCGCCGGCGATCGTGGTGATGGACGATGGCTGGCATCCCGGCGTCATCGGCATCGTCGCCAGCCGGCTGGTCGAGCGCTTCCATCGTCCAGTCTTCGTCATCGGCTACGACGGCGACGTCGGCAAGGGCTCCGGCCGCTCGGTCCGCGGTGTCGATCTCGGCTCGATCGTCATCGCCGCGCGGCAGTCCGGGCTGCTGATCAATGGCGGCGGCCACGCCATGGCGGCCGGCCTGACCGTGGCGCGCAGCATGGCCGAGGCGTTTGCCGACTTCATGGTCGAGCGCGTCGCTGCGCAGATGCCCAATGGCGCGCTGGTTCCCTCGCTCAGCCTCGACGGGGCCGTTGCCGCGAGCGGCCTGACATTGGATTTCCTTCGCACCCTGGAACGCTGCGCACCGTTCGGTGTCGGCAATCCCGAGCCGCGCTTCGCGCTTTCCTCGATGGTGGTGAGCTGGTGGCAGGGTGTCGGCGAGAACCATGTGCGCTGCCAGCTGACCGGCAGCGATGGCGCGCGGGTGAACGCGATTGCCTTCCGTGCCGGCGGCCGGCCGCTGGGCGATGCGCTGACGAACACTGCCGGCGCGCCGCTGCACATTGCCGGCGTCGCCCGGGTGAACCGCTGGAACGGCCGCGAGGACGTGCAGTTCCAGATCGAGGACGCAGCACTGGCGCGCTGAATCTCTACCTTCCCCCGGAGGGCAGGGCTATCGCATATGGATTGTTGCCTTGTCGGGCCGCGCCGCTCCAGTGGCGCTCATGATGCTTCGCTGGAGTGGCGCGCCCCCAGCCTTTGAAGGCCATATGCGATTGCCCTGCCCCTGAGGGGGAAGGCAAGATCAATCGGCCACCGCGCGTTCGACTGTTGCTGATTGAAGTGCGGCGGCGACCGCATCGTCGACGCGTTCGAGCCAGGTAAACTCAAGCGCAGTGCGCACTTCCTCCGGGATGTCGTCGAAATCGCGCCGGTTGCGCGCCGGCAGCATCACGCGCTTCACGCCGGCGGCGTGCGCGGCCACGACCTTCTCCTTGATGCCGCCGACCGGCAGCACGAGGCCGCGCAGGCTGATCTCGCCGGTCATCGCCGTGTCGCTGCGGATGGCGCGGCCGGTCAGCAGCGAGGCGAGCGCCATGAACATCGCCACGCCGGCGCTCGGGCCGTCCTTCGGCGTGGCGCCGGCCGGCACGTGGACGTGGATGTCGCTCTTCTCGAACTGGGCGGAATCGATACGCAGCGACTGCGCCTGGTTCTTCACCAGGCTGAGCGCGGCCTGCGCGCTCTCACGCATCACCTCGCCGAGCTGGCCGGTGAGGATCAGCTTGCCGCCGCCGGGCGTGCGCGTCGCCTCGATGAAGAGGATGTCGCCGCCCACCGGAGTCCAGGCCAGGCCGGTGGCGACGCCGGGCACGCTGGTGCGCAGCGCCACCTCGTTCTCGAAACGGATCGGCCCGAGGATCTTCTCCAGGGCGTCGACGGTGACGCGCACATGTGTTTCCGATCCGTCGGCGATGCGCACGGCGACGTTGCGCAGCGCGCGGCCGATCTCGCGTTCGAGGCTGCGCACGCCGGCCTCGCGCGTATAGGCGTCGATGATGTGCCGGATCGCCTCGTCGTCGATCTCGGCCTGTTCCGGCTTCAGCCCGTTGGCCTGGAGCTGGCGGCCCACGAGATAGCGCTTGGCGATCTCGAACTTCTCGCCCGACGTGTAGCCCGACAGCGCGATGATCTCCATGCGGTCGCGCAGCGGGCCGGGGATGGTCTCCAGCATGTTGGCGGTGGCGATGAAGACGACGCGGCTGAGATCGAACGGTACGTCGAGATAGTTGTCGCGGAAGGTGCCGTTCTGCTCGGGGTCGAGCACCTCGAGCATGGCCGAGGACGGATCGCCCTGGATGCCGCGGCCCATCTTGTCGATCTCGTCGAGCATCATCACGCAGTCGCGCGAGCCGGCCTTGCGGATCGCCTGAACGATGGTGCCGGGCATAGCGCCGATATAGGTGCGGCGATGGCCGCGGATCTCGGCCTCGTCGTGCACGCCGCCCAGGCTCACGCGCGCGAACTTGCGCCCCATGGCGCGGGCGATCGACTGGCCCAGCGACGTCTTGCCGACGCCGGGCGGGCCGACGAAGCACAGGATCGGCGCCTTGCCTTCGGGCGCCAGCTTGCGCACCGCGAGGTACTCGACGATGCGCTGCTTGATCTTCTCCAGGCCGAAATGATCGGCGTCGAGGATGCGGCGCGCCTCGGCGATGTCGATCGGCCGCGCTTCGGGCGGCGCCCACGGCAGCTCGAGCAGCGTGTCGAGATAGGTGCGGATCATGCCGTGCTCGGCCGAGGCATCGGGCGTGCGCTGCAGGCGGCGCAGCTCCTTGCGCGCCTGCTTCTCGACCTCCTCGGGCATCTTCGACTCGGCGATCGCCTTCTCGAGCGCGGCGATCTCCTGCTTGCCGGACTCGTCCTCGCCCAGCTCGCGCTGGATGGCGGCCATCTGCTCGCGCAGCAGGATCTCGCGCTGGCGCGCATCGAGGGTCTGCTTGGTCTGCCGGCCGATCTCGTTGGACAGACGCAGCACCTCCAGGCGCTTGCCGAGCAGGGAGGAGACCTTGTCGAGACGCGGGATCAGCTCGCTGGTCTCGAGAACCTCCTGCTTCTCCTCGAGCTTGGCGTCGAGATAGGTCGCGGCGAGATCGGCCAGCGCGCCGGGCTGCTCGGTCGCCTCGACGGTCTGGCGCAGCTCGGCGGGAACCTGCGGCAGGAGCTCGAAGACCTCGTTGACCTGCTGCCGCAGCACCAGGAAGCGCGCCTCGACATCCGATCCTTCGCCGGAAGGCTCGGCAATGTGCAGGCCGCGCGCAACGGGGAAGGGGTAGCCGTCAAGATACTCGGTGATGCGGAAGCGCTGCGCGCCCTGGCAGACGATGTGATGCGTGCCGTCGGGCGCCTTGATGTAGCGCAGGATGTTGGCCAGCGTGCCGGTGCCGTGCAGGTCGCCGGCCCTGGGCTCGGTCGCCTCGGCGTCGCGCTGCAGCACGACGACGATCTGGCGCTGCTCGCGCGCGGCCTGCTGCACGGCCGCGATCGAGGCGGGCCGGCCGACGGCGATCGGCATGACGATCTCCGGGAACAGCACGACGTCGCGCACCGGCAGCACGATCATGGCGTCGGCCGGCAGCGGCTTCGCCGCCGTCCGGGTGGCGTTCGGGTTGACGTCGTCGGGGGTCATGGCGCACCTCCGCGCATACCCGCCTTGCCCAGATGCACTACCAGGCAGCCATTGGCGGCGAAATTGCGTGCCGAGTCGTAGCGGCCGGCCGGCAGCTCGAGGCGTCGTTCGAAATGCCCTCGCGGCAGCTCCAGCCGGTGGATCACGGCGCGCCGCAGCTCATCGGGCAGCACGCGCTCGCCAGTGACGACCAGGATGCCGCCCTCGATCACCACCTTGACCTGTGCCGGATCGACGCCGGGCAGGGCGAGCAGGATCAGCACGGCGTCGTCGGTCTCCAGCACGTCGACGGGGGGTTCCCAGGTGGCCTCGCGCGGGCTTGGGCGCGGGCGGAAGACCTCGCGATGCAGGCCCTCGGCCCGCGCCAGCATCTGCAACGCCTCAGACCACATCCAGTCGCGCGGATCGCCCCGGGCCATGTCACGCTCTCCTCGTTGCGCCGGATATGGGATCGCACCGGCCGAATTGCTATCGGCGGCGGCCCATCAGGCGTTTGGGCGCCATCAACCGCCAGGCGCGGATCAGGCTGGCGGTCAGATCCTTGTCGCTGGCTCTCGACAGCCGCACCAGCACGGCCGGCCAGCCCTTGTAGTGGTCGGTCTCGAAATAGACCCTGGGTGCCGCCGCCATCAGCATTTCCTTGTCTTCCAGCGAACAGCGGAAGACGAGGGTATCGTCGTCCTTGACGCGCATCATCGACTTGCCGGCCACCTTCAGCGACGGCGTGCGATACCAGATGCTCTCCTCGACCTCGGCGAGCCCGGCCTTGGCGGCCAGTTTCATCAGGCGAGCGATGACAGGATCGGCGGCCATGTGCGGCAGCCTAGCTTGAATCCAGTGCCGCTGCGCGCGACTGTGTCGCCGAACGGGGAGGGAAGCATGGCCGACAGCGTCTTCCACAAGGACTTCAAGGCGATGCCCTGGTGGTGGGAATGGTGGCACCCCTCCAACGAGCTGTCGCAGGACCCGCCGAAGAAGACCGACGTGCTGGTGGTCGGCGCCGGCTATGGCGGGCTGTCGACGGCGCTGGAGCTGGCGCGTTCGGGCATCGACGTCACCGTGCTGGAGCGCGGCGATTTCGGCATCGGCGCCTCGACGCGCAACGGCGGCGGCGTCAGCGGCGGCACGACCCTGGGCAAGGGCTTCTCGGGCAAGGGCGTGAAGAGCGATCCCGAGGCGTGGAAGAACGTCATGGCCCGCATGCTGGCCGACGCCGCGGATTCGCTGGCGCAGGTCCAGACCGTGATCGAGCGCGAGGGCATCGAGTGCCACTGGCGCATGAGCGGTCGGTTCAGTGGCGCCTATACCAGGCGGCACTACGACGAGCAGGCGGCCAAGACCGGCACCTACAACGAGAGCGGGGGACTGGGTACCTACATGGTGCCGCGCGAGCGCCAGCGCGAGGAGATCGCCTCGGACTACTACCACGGCGGCATGGTGGTGGAGCGCACCGGCCAGCTGCACCCGGCGCTGTACTATGGCGGCCTGCTGAAGGCGGCGCACCGCGCCGGGGCGAGGCTCTGCGCGCAATGCGACGCCGAGAAGATCGAACGCAAGACCGGCGGCTTCACCGTGCTCACCAGCAAGGGCCCGATCGAGGCGAAGGAGGTGGTGATCGCCACCAACGGCTACACGACGGATCTGACACCGACGCTCAAGCGCCGCCTGGTGCCGGTGGCCAGCCACATCATCGCCACCGAGGAGCTGCCCGAGGACCTGGTCCAGAGCCTGATCCCGAAGAACCGGGTGATCAGCGATACCAAGCGCGTGCTCTGCTACTACCGCCAGTCGCCGGACAACAAGCGGGTGATCTTCGGCGGCCGCGCGCGCTTCACCCAGGTCTCGCCGGAGGTCAGCGCACCGGTGCTGCACGGCTACATGCTCGACCGCTGGCCGCAGCTCAGGGGCACCAAGGTCACGCATGCCTGGACCGGCAACGTCGCCTTCGCCTTCGACTTCCTGCCGCACATGGGCATGGAGCAGGGCATGCACTACCTGATGGCCTGCAACGGCTCCGGCGTGGCGATGATGTCGTATCTGGGCTTCCAGACGGCACGAAAGATCGCCGGCGGCTCCAATGCTCCGGTCAACGCCTTCGACGGGCAGGATTTCCCCACCGTGCCGCTCTACAGCGGCAATCCCTGGTTCCTGCCCATGGTCGGCGCCTGGTACCGCACCCGGGACTGGTGGGACCGCAATGTCGCATCGTGAGGGCAGCCGGGCGGCTTGATTTCCCCGCGCGAACCGTTACACATCCGGCGCGCCGCGACGTCCCCATCGTCTAGAGGCCTAGGACACCAGCCTTTCACGTTGGTAACACGGGTTCGAATCCCGTTGGGGACGCCAGCACCGTTGTGGACCAAGATGTTCGTGGCGGGGTAGACGCCACGGGTAGACACCCGGTTAGCCCTTCACCAGTCGAGGCTTCGTCAGCACGCGCATACCGGCCGCCGCAAGGCGCCGCTGTTCTGCTTCGCGGGAATACAGCTCGGCGTGTTGCATGTTCGTGTGGCCGAGAATGTCCATCAGTTGCCGCGTGGTCGCGCCGCCCTCGGCCAGGAGCTTGCCCAGCGTCTTACGCAGCCCATGGAACGTGCAGCCAGACGGCAGGCCAGCGGCCTCGGTCCAGCCCTGCATCCGCATGCCCAGCGCCTTTGTGGAGAACGGCTGGCCGTAGCGGGTGACAAGAATTGTCGCCCCTTCGCGAGGCGCGGCCGCGAGGGCTTCGGCCAGCGCCGGCAGGATCGGCAGCCACAAGGCGCGGCCGGTCTTGATCTGTGTCAGTACGATCCCGCCGTCGCGCAAGTTCGCCCAACGCAGGGCCGCTACATCGGATCGGCGCTGTCCAGTGCAAAGGGCGAGCGCGTAGGCGAGGCGAGGCGTTGAGCCGACCGGCCAGTGCGCCTCGTACTGCTCGCGCTCTTCCGTCGTCCAGGCGCGCCAGCCTTCAAGCTGCGGGCGATAGCGTAGCCTGTGCGTCGGATCTGTCTCAGTCCATTCCTCGTCGAGCGCCACGCCGATGAGGCGCCGCAAGAGGCGCAAGACGTGTTCGGCAGCGTGCGGCGTGTCGGCCATGCTGGCAAGGATCGCCTTGACGTGGCGGCGCTGTAGTTCGGCAACCAGCATGTCGCCATAGGGAAGTGTCGAGTTGGGGCCTGTCGAGGTCAGGAAGCGTTCGGCAACGGCGGTCTGCTGCGCTCGGGATGACGCCTTGAGCGCGCGCCACTCGGCGGTCTGCGTTGTCACGATCCGCCACGCCGCCTTAAGTGAGCGAGCTACGGTCGCGGCCGGGTGCCTACGGACTTCGGCGCGCGTCGGCGCGCGGCCCTCAAGGGCGGCGCAATAGGCGGCCTCGAAGGCGTGTTCTCCGGGCTGGCCGGGAAGGTAGACTGATCGACTGCCGCGCCTGAAGCGCCAGCGCGTCGTGCCGTGCCGGTCGCGAAAGCTGCTGAGGTAGGGGCGGGGCGTCATCGGCCGCAACGCTACGCCGCCGGCCGCCGGATGTTCAAGGCCACGTCGAACTGATTTTCCCGCTTCCCGTCATCCGGCAGATCGGAGAACGCGGCGTCCAGGGCGATGCGATCCCATACCACCCGGCCGTCGATCCGCTTCGGCCTCGGCATGCGGCGGTCGCGCACCATCTCGTCAAACTTGGTCGCGCCCACGCCGATGTAGCGCGCCGCCTCCTCGCGAGACAGGCCGCGCGGGGGATAGGAGGGGGCCTCAGCCATCCGCCCTCCCGAGCGCTGGCCCGTTCGCCAGCTCCAGCAGAACGTCGGCGTGGCAGGCGTCGCCCGGCTTGCACCAGCACGCCAGATTCTTTCCGGCGAGCGCGAGGCGCGCCTTGTCTCGTAGGTTGCTTTGCGCCGGGTGATTGATCCACGCCCGATACGCCGACACCGCCAGTTCCCGAGCCTCGGCGGGAGTGTCACGGAACCACATGCCGGGGCCGCTCCAAGTGCCGATACACCACGTCTCCGTCGTCACGCCCATGTGCGTAGACGTTCCTTTGGTAATCGAGAACGGATTGCCGAAGCCGCTCGACCGATCGACAACGACCGTGTTCGGCGGCATCTTCCAGCCCTTGGTGCGCTTGCGCTGGATGCGCTGCGGCCGGTCAACCATGGCCCCTCCCGAGCACTGCGACGGCGGCGCGGGCCTTGTCGCGCCACACAGCCCGGTGGTCGTTCTTCATGGCATCCCAGTCATCGCCGGGGAGGGACCGCCGCCAGTGTTCGTGTATCCCCCTAGCCATGCGCTCGATCACGGCGTCGGACTGGAGGTGGGTGAGGGCCGCTTCGGCGACGAGATTGCCGAGCGTCTCATACTCCGCATCCGACAGGACGGGGTCTGCGTCGAGGATGCCGAAGTCAGTCGGACTCCCGCCGACGTGATCCATGATCGCGTTCCGTGCAACCGCCGCCAGCTCGTCGCGCCCGCTCATGCCCGAGGCTCCGTCTTGCGGATCGGCTCAATGAAGGCCCAATTGTAGCCGGACGCAGTCTTGCGGTGGTCCCATCGGACGGTTGGGCAGCCGAACTCGTCAACTTTGGTGACGGTGCCGATCGCGTTCTCGCGCGACTTCGGCAGAATGAATCGGCCGCGCGCGTACTCGCTAAAACGCACACGCTGGCCGACCTTGAACCGATGACCGCCCATTCTCTCGGCAAGCGTCATGCCTCGCCTCCCGCGCCGCCGACGATGGCGCGCGCTTGGAGGGCGCAATCCTTCATCTGGTGGCGCATGCCGAGAAGGTAGTCGGTGGCTGCTGTGTTGCTACTGGCGATCTGTTCCCACGCCGTGCACAACTCCCGCACCGCCAGCACCATGCGGAGAGCGGCGGCTACGTCAGCGTAGTAGCGTTGGTCCGATTCAAATCGAGACTCTTGGGCCACTCGTTCGCCGTCAGCCACGATGGCCCGCAGCCTGTCATCCGTCAGCATTGGTCCTCCTGGTGCGCGCGAAGGGTGGCTGCGAGGAAGGCGCGCGCGAAGGCGTGCGTGCCTCCCGCTCGGCACGCGCGGCGGGGGTCATCGTGCGCGCTCCGCCTTGGCTGCATGGAACCGTCGAGCCTTGTACGGCGCGACATGCTCGGCAATGGCCTTGTCTATGGCGTCTTCTTCGTCCTCGGCCTTCACGGTCAGACCGAGCGACACGCCACCCTTCTTGCGAGCGAACGTGTACTGGACCGTCACGCGATAGTCTCGATATCCCATCACTTCCCCCTCGCTGCGGCCGGCGCCGCGGTGCGCTTGTTCCACATGGCGATGGCGACAGCTTCCGTGCTGCCGCAGACGCTTGGCTCAACGCCGCACGCGTCATTCCAGCACATGAGGTTCCGCTTCCGAGGTCCGCCGCCGTGCCAAGGCACAAGGATCGGAGGCTCGCCACAGAACGGGCACGGGAGTGCGCTATCCAAGCGGTATGCGCCACGGAAGCCAGTCTCGACCTCCACCGCCTTCGGCCTCGGCCGCTTCGCGCGGGCGGTCATGCTGCCCACCGCTCGTCATCGTCGGCGGGCGGCGGCTCGTCGGGGCCGATGCGCTCGGCAAGCGCTGCCGTGATGCTGTCGGCGGCCTTCGGCGGGATCGTCGCGAGCCAAGCCGTCGCGTTGGTCTGCCAGACGCGCGCTTCCAACGGCTCCATGTTGGCGATGGCGGCCAGCGCGACCTTGAGCGATGCCGGCGGCTGCCAACTCGGCCTGTCGCCGGGGAAGTCGGACGCGGGCGGCTGCTGTTGCTGCGGCGGGGTGGTTACGGGCGGCGTCGAGACAGCACCGCCCTTGGCCCAGGCCGCCAGCTTCGCGCCCGTCTCGACGGTGATGCGCTCACCGCTGCGGATAACGCTCGCCAGTTCGGGATGGCTGATCTTGGTCACGCGCATCGTGTGGTCCGGCAGGATCTCGGCGTGAACCGTCATCTCGAAAATGAAGTCGCCATCCTGCTTCGGTGATGCGAACTCGTCCTTGACGATGACCTGCTTGCCCTTCTCGTTCGTGACCTGCCGCGACTTGCGCTTGGCACGCAGGCAGCAGATGACGTGCATGTTGGTGCCCAGCAGCTTGAGCAGCATCTTGAGATGCGCGCCCTTGGGTTCTTTCCAGCAATGCAGTCCGGGCTTGCCGGTGCGCTGCTCGATGGCGCCGGCCATCTCGATCACGCCGCCGACGCCCTCCCACTCGTGCGACATGCTGTCGATCACCAGACACTCGATGCCAGCCTTCTCAGCGTCCTCGATGGCGGCGATGTAGCGCTGCGGCGTGAACGGGGCGCCGAGGTCGGCGCGGAGATAGCCGCCGGGGATCACGTCGGCGTACAGCGCGCCGCGCCCGCTTTCCGTGTCGATCATCGCCAGCTTGCCAGTCGCCCCGACAAGGCCGCGCCCGAGCATGAGCGCGCTGTAGGTCTTGCCGCTGCCGGACTGGCCGTAAAGGCCGATGAGCGCCTTCGTGTCGCTGCGCTGCGCCTGGTCGAACTTGAACGTCATGCCGTCCTCCTGTGGGGTGCCTGCCAGTCCATGGCGACTTTCAGCAGGCCGCTTGGTGTGGTGCCGAGGATCTTCCGCTCCTCGTGCTGCTTGCCCTGCCAGCCGGGCGGATCGACGCGGCAGATGCGTGGCACGTAGCCCGGCCAGCGATCCGCCTTTATGCACGTCCGCCAAACCTTGAACGCTTCCTCGACGCGCTCCCGCGCCTGATCCAGCGCCTTGTTGCTGAGCGCCACGACGGACAAGCCATAGGGCGGCTTGGTCTCCTGAGCGATGAACAGGAACTCGACCTCGCGCACCGCCGGGTAGAGTTTCAGGATGCCGCGCTCGTAGAACGCCGCCTGAATGTCGCCGTCCATCCCGTACAGGCGCGACGTGAAGGCGTCCGGCTCGGCGCTGCCGCTGCTGGTCTTGTAGTCCACCAGGCGCACGCGGCCCTCGCCCGTGAAGTCGGCGGGCAGGCAGTCGATCCGGGCGCGGCACCACGTATCATCGTCGCGCCAGACCATCGTTTGCTCGGCCATACAACCGTCGAACACGTCGCCGACTTCATGCGCGGCGAGCTGCTGGCGGGCCGACAGGACCATGGCGCGCACGTCGCCGGCATCGTCCTCAAGGACGGGCACCTTGCCGGCCTCGCGTGCCGCATCGCGCGCGTCCTTGGCGGCATTACTCCGGTAGTCCTTGAACTTGATAACCTCCATGCCGCGCCCGACGCCGAGCAAGAGCGCATGCGCCGCGCTGCCGATGTCCTGAGCCTTCGATGACTCGTCCGACTGCCACGCGGGATTGAGGCGGGGATGCGCCGTCCAGGCATGAAGCGGCGACTGGCTGACGAGCATCTTGGCGATACTCGCACTGAGCGAAGGCTCGGGGCAGGGGTCGGCGTGATAGGCACTCTCCGCGATATGCGGATGGATGCCCGCGCCGAGGGTGAGCGCGTCAGGCATGGGGCGCGTCCTTCTTCGGCGGCGGGTTGTCCTGCAGGAGCCGCCAGTCGGCCTCGGACTCGCGCCTGCGCATCACCCGCGCCAGCGCCGCCGCGCGCTCGCGGGCCAGCGCACTGCGCTCGGCTTCGGATGGGGCGCGGGTCATGGGGCCACCTTCACCACCGCGCGATCCTCGCGTTGTCGACCGGCTGATGCCGTTCATCGCGGGCGATCTCGCGCGCGCGATGCAGAAGGTCTTCGCGGCTGTAGCCGAACGTCCCGGCGAAGTTCGTCGCGACAAGCGCGGCCTGGTCCTGGCCGCTGTTGACGCCGGACTGGTAGATGTGGCGTGCGAGCTGATCGAGCTCACTCTGGCGCGGGAACAGCATCACGTCGTCCAATCCAACAGCGTCGCCCCGTCGTCGCGCACGGGCGCCTCGTCATCGCTCGCCACCCACGCCAGCATCAGCGCCCATTCCTCGTCGCGGGTCACAGCCGGACCTCGTGCGATTCGAGGATGGTCTCATCCGGCACACCATCTTCGTCGCGGAAGTAGCGGACGCGCTTGATCTCGACCGAACTGCCGCAGACCTTCCCCTGCTTCAGCAGCTTGCGCCCGACGCTCTCGGCGTGACCGCGATTGAGGGCCGTGCGCTCGCAGGCGAAGTCGGCAAGGTCGCGGTCTTCGTCCTTGGCGGCGGCCGCGTCGAGCCACGAGACGATCCAGGATTCGCGGGTCACGGCAGCACCTTGAACGCCTGCCGGTTCACCGCCGCGAGCGTCCGCCGCAGCATCGGCAGCGTCGCGCGCTCGAACGGATGCATGCCGCGCCGCCGCATCGTCGCGAGGTTGGCGAGCAGGCCGGGCTCACGATCGCCGTCTGGCAGATCGCGGCCGAACAGCTCGGCGCGCCGCTCGCGTGCCTGGGCCAGCGTGTCGGGGCTCGGCTTGGTGGCGACGGGGAGGGCGGCGATGTCACGCGGCATCGCGCTTCTCCCCGAACAGCTTGGCGCGCTGGGCGGCGACCTGGGCCGCACCGGCTGGCGCGAGCTTCGCCATCACGTCGGACAGCAGGCACTCGGCGAGCAGGTAATGGCCGTTGCCGATGTGGCCGACCGCGCGGGCCGCCTTGTCCATCAGCTCGATCCGCTCCGCTTCGGTCATCGCCCGCTCCTCTGACCGGGATCGGCGGCCGGCTGTTCGCCCGCACCGCCGCCCCTGTCCCCACGAACCGGCACCAGCGCCGGCACGGGTGGAAATGTGCAGGATCGGCACATTCAAGTCAATCGCAAAATGTGCGTGTTTGGCACATTTCTGCGTAGAAGCCGCTCAGCGTCCGCCGGGTCATGTGCCGAATACGCTCTGAGGTTCTGGCTTTGTCCCGCGCATGATCAGCCGGAATCTCAACCGGGGAGGGGAAGTTGGGGCGCCTCTTGGCAATCACCGCGTGCGCGGCGGCGTTGTCCGCCTGTTCGATGACGCTCGACGTTCGTGGCCGCATGTCCGACTCGGACGAGACCTTCACGGGCAAGGCCACGGGTTACATGGACGGCGGCGGCACTCTGACGATCTACTCCTCGAAGGGTGCGCAGTGCTCCGGGGATTTCGTCTACGTGAACCGGCGCCAAGGCGCGGGCACCTTCGTCTGCGCTGACGGTCGCAGCGGGCCATTTGAGTTTGTGTCGACCGGCACGCGCGGGACCGGGCAGGGCAACATCGGTGGCCGGCCCTTCGTGTTTACGTTCGGGTGATGGCGTGCGTTGGCTGCGACACCTTTTCGGCGAGGCGAGGCCGCGGCGTTCCAGCCTGCCACTGGCCGGGGCGCCGGATGAGGCGACCTATCAGCTTGGCGTGATGTCGGTTGGCTTACTCGCGGCCGAAGAGGCGCAAGAGATTATTAGGTCGGGCAACTTCGATCCTGAGGTTGAGCCTGAGGGCCGCTGGAGGGACCGTCTGATTGACGAAGCCAGCCTGGACGACTACGCGACCGAGCACATCGAGTATCTGCGCGAAATGCGAGACTATCACATCGACTACAACATGAAGACGAAGCGCCCGATGCCCAAGGATCTCTGGGACTTGGTCAACGAACGCGCTGAGTACGCGCATGCGCTTCGTGCGCTGCTGAAAGCCAACCAGGCCGCCATGAGGGCTCGCGGCTGATATCCGCCGTCTACTCTGGCGCCTGCATGTGCTTCACGGGTGACGCCCA
Source organism: Alphaproteobacteria bacterium (assembly GCA_019635875.1). NCBI lineage: Bacteria > Pseudomonadati > Pseudomonadota > Alphaproteobacteria > Alphaproteobacteria bacterium. The sequence goes on along the minus strand of JAHBYP010000009.1, from coordinate 36,766 downwards.
TTCTAGCTCTACGTCTTCGATCAGGCCGGCGTTGATCGAGATGAGATTAAATCGGCCGGGCGTCGGGCCTCGCCGCACCTGCTTGAGCATCATCCTGCCGTCGGCCAGCTTCACGACGCAGAGCTTTCCGACCACGCCATAGACATCCTGCTCGGGCTCGCGGCTGTAGAAGACATACCAGCCGTCGAAGACCATCGGCTCCATTGATGCGCCCTTCACGATGGCGGCGACGGTGGTTGCTGGGTTTAGGCCGCGCGGACACTCGATTTCGCCAAGGCCCTGACCTTTGGCATAGTCGTCGATCGGATAGAACTCGGCGCCGGCGCCGATGTAGTTGATCGCGGGCACCATCTCGGTTTCGGGAATGTCCGACGTCGGCACGCCGAGCGCCCTGGCGAGCGCGGTCATCTGATAGTCCTTGAGGATCCCGCCGCGCTCGAGCCGGCTGAGCGTGCCGTGATACAGCCCGGCCTCGCTGGCAACATCCTCCAGCGTTCGACCCTGTGACTCCCTGATCCTTCGAAGACGGTTTCCCATCCGCGCGATATGTGCGAATGGCGCACAGGGCGTCTTTGCCGAATGTTGCACATGGGCGACCTGCAAGGCAGTTGACAATTGTGCGAGATCGGCACATTGTCAAGCCACCCTCCTAATAGGCCGGAAGAAATGACAGCCACCCCGAATGTTGTGCAGCGCGAAAAGCTCAAGGCTTGGCTGGATGGCGACGATCGGTCGGTGACCTGGCTGACGAAGAAGCTCCGCGAGCGCCTGGACCGACCGATCAGCTTCTGGACCGTTCGCCGCGTGGTGCTCGGCCAGCGCCAGCCAGCGCCGGACGAGGGCCGCGCGATCATCGCCATGGCGAACGGCGCCGTCACGGCCGCCGACTTCTACGGCATCGACCAGTCGGCTGATCGGGACGCCGCCTGATGTCTCCGCGCATGCAGTTCCCGGGCGAATCGACCGATCGGCAATCGCCCTCCCCGCCGCCGGTGGCGATCTCGCCCGATGCTCGCGTGGCCCTCGATCATTTGGGGTCCGTTCGGCAACAGGTCGATGGTCGTGAGTTCATGCGGCGGGCCGCGACGATGCTCGCCAAGCCGAGGCCTCGCCGCCCCGGCATCACCCCAACCCCCGCCCAGGACGCCGCATGAACGACCGCAACATCATCGGCATCGACGTGGCGCGGTTCAACGGGCGGTCGCGGCCCGGGGCGGATCGGGTCTCGACGCGCGGCCTGGTCGGCCCGGGCATGTTCGCGCGGCTGCGGTCGGTCGGCCTTCGCGAGCGACTGCGGATGGACCTGATCGACCTGCTCATTGCTTCGTTGCGTCGTCTGGGGTGCGAAGTAGAGCGCTACACGCTCCGAGCATCTGACGGACGAGGCCCAGCGATTCGGGTGGAAACGGTAGCTGGAGGTACGACCCATCTGTCAGTCGCAGACCAATCGTCAGACCGCCCGGAGGCTCGCCCTGCATGATGTCGACCGTCTTCACTGGCGGCGCCATCAGCGTGTCGCCGAATAGCTCCCGCGCCATCTGCGGCGTGAGCCGAACCACCTTCGCCATTGTCGCCTCCCTGCGCTTCGGCCTGACCTTGCCGCCCGGTAGCGGCTCGGGCAAGCGCGCGCCCAACCACGAGGCCGCCTGACATGCGCCCCGCTGACACCACCGCCGATGCGCTGCGTGCCCTGCTGCGTCGGCCCGGCCTGCCGCTGCGGCTTGCCGCTGACATGCGCGACGCCATCGCTGCGCTGGATCGAGTCGAGGCGGGTATCGCCGAGATGGAGGCGGCGGAACAGGGGCCGCGTGCCGCGACCGAGCCGCCGTGGGGCTGGGGCGACAAGAGGGAGATGATGTGATGGGCCGGATGATCGATCACACCAAAGCCCGCGAGCGCGACCGCATGCGCCGCAGCGGGGTCGAGCAGTTCGATCCGGCGGCGCTCGCCTCGCCCCCGAAGCGCAACCGCAACGGCCCGAAGCAGCTCGCGCGCTGCAAGACGATCTTCGCCGCGCCTGGGCAGCTCGCCAACAGCGGCTGGAAGCAGTCCGGCGATAGTGCATTGGCCGCCTGGCAGCGACGCCGGAAGCAGAAGCGGCTCGCCGAGGAAGCGGTGCGCGCCGAGATGGCCGAGATCATCGAACACATCCCCGCTCCCCGCGTCGAGGTCTCGCCGCAGCGCGCGGCCGAGCTGCAGGAGCGGGAATGGATCGGCCCGACGCAGACGAATCTCGTCACCGGCAAGGTCACGCACCTGCGCCGGTTCCTGCGCGATGGGCGGTACGTCACCGAGCGTTTTAACGGACCGGCGCCATGACCGAGCGACGCCAGCCCGACATCACCGAAAAGCTAACCGCTTGGCACGACAGGCTTTGCAAGGCCGGCAGCCTCACGATTGCCGAGCGGATCGACCTTCGCTCCGTGATCCGTGAAACGCTCGACAACCTGCGGACCCTGCGGATGAGCCCGGCCGAGTACGAGCGCGAGGCCGAGCGCGTGCAGCTGCTCTTGATGGGGAAGGAAGCCGCATGACGCCCGCACGCACGGCCAAGGGCTCGCCGTTCGCCCGCAACATGCTCGCCGGCGGCGGCATCACGCCGTGCCGCGACGCACCGGCCTTCATCAACGACCGCCGCTCGCTGATCGCCGGCGCCGTGCTGTACGCCTGCATCGCCATCGTCGCGATGATCGTCGTGGCGGTGGCTGCTGCTGTTTGACTTCAACGAAGGAGACGACAATGCAAGCTCTCTCAACTCGCAGCTTTGGCGAAGGCGCCACAGAGGCCCGCGACAAGAGCCAGGCCGAGGTTATCGTCGACCGCCTGCGCATGACCGCGTCGATGATGCAGCAGCACAACGGCGCGATGACCATGTCGCTGGATCGTTTGTGCGGCGCCAGCCCCGGCAAAGACGTCGGGTCGGCACAGGCGCCGACACCGGCCGATTTCGTCGGTTTGGCAAACGCGCTGCTCGACGAGATCGCCCGCGAGCTCGATCGGATGCAGGGTAACGCCGCGCGCCTGTCGCGCGTCGCCTGATGCCCGAACCCCACGCCATCACCCGCGCCCGCCAGCGCTACGGGCTCGAGCTGACCGGCGCCGACCTCGACCGCATCACCGCCGACGTCGCGGCCGGCAAGTCGCTGCACCTCTCGACGCAGCCGGACAGTTCGCAGCGCCATGCCGTGCTGGTGGGCAAGACCGCGCTCATCGCCGTGGTCGCGCCGGGCGGGCATGTGATCACGGTGCTGCCGAGGAAGCGGAGGAAGTGACCGCCCCGACATTGCGTTGAGTCCGCCGCGTCGACGGCATCGACGCCCTCTCTCACGAAGGAGCCGACATGGCCCGCAGATCGAAGACCAAGACCGCGATGGATCGCCTCGCCGACGCCGAGAAGGTCGACACGCCGACGCGCGGCGGCAAGGGGCACAACTCGAAGACGCCGCCGGCCGAGTTCGACGAGGCGACGTTGCAGCATCACATCGACCAGATCCAGGGCGCGCATCTGCGGCTCGAGGAAAAGCTGCGCGAGACGGCCAGCGTGCGCGGCGAGTTCGCGGCCATCAAGAAGGCGGCCAAGAAGGCCGGCGCGCCGGTCGCGGCGATCATGGAGGCGCTGGGCCTGAAGAAGCAGGAGGCCGGCGAGGTCGTCTCGCACTACCGCAACGTCGGCCGCGTGCTGAAGATGCTCAACGCGCCGCTGGGCACGCAATGGAACCTGTTCGCCGACGTCGAGACCGTCGACGTCATGGACGCCGATGCGGCGGGCTACCACGCCGGCAAGAACGGCGAGCCGGCGAGCAACAACCCGCACCAGGCGGGCACCGAGGAGCACGCGCGCTGGACCGGCGGCTGGAACCGCTGGGTGGCCGAGAACGCGCCCGGCGCGCGCAAGTACAAGAACGGCGGCGACCCGGCCAAGGCCAAGGTCGAGGCCGAGTACAGCGCCGAGGGCGCGCGGGCCTATCACGATGGCGTCGAGATTTCGGACAATCCCTACGACGGCGACGCCAAGGCGCACGCGCTGTGGCGCGAGGGCTGGGTCGGCGAGCAGAACGCCAAGGGTGCCGGCGCCGTGCAGACGGCGGAAGGCGTCGCCGGGCACGCATGAAGGCCCTGGCGCTCGACATAAGCACCTCTGTCGGCTTCGCGGTGGGCGGCCCCGCCGCGGCGCCGATCTTCGGCACGCACAAGCTGCCGCGGCCGGCCGATCCCGAGGATTTCGGCGGGCGGTTCGCCGCGTTCGACCTGTGGCTGGGCGAGGCGATCGAGCTCCACAAGCCGACGCTGATCGCCTTCGAGTCGCCGATCCCGCCGCGCGGCCAGAACCTGCAGACCATGTGGCTGACCGTGCGTCTGCTGATCGGGCTGGTGTCGATCGCCGAAATGGGCGCGGCGCACGCCGGCGTCGATTGCGAGGAAGTCGCCGTGCCGACGTGGAAGAAGTCGTTCACCGGCTCGGGCCGTGCCGACAAGCACCAGGTGATGGCGCGCTGCCGGCAGCTCGGGATCCTCGTGCGCACCGATCACGAGGGTGACGCCATCGGCATCCTCTCGCACGTCCTGCACGCGCACGGCCGCGCCCCCGGCTGGGATCGCGGGCTGGGGAGGGCGGCGTGACGGGCGACCCGTTCACCGGCCTGCCGCGCCGGCACTTCGGGCTGATCGCGGCCGATCCGCCGTGGCACTTCCGCGCGCGCACCGCCCTGCAGATGTCCAACTGGACGAGCCGGCGCGATGCCGAGAAGCACTACCGCGTGATGGGCGTAGACGACATTGCCGCTTTGCCGGTGCGTAATCTGGCCGCCGACGACGCGCACCTGATGCTCTGGATCACCGGCCCGCTGTTCGTCGAGGGCAAGCATCTGCCGATCATGAAGGCGTGGGGCTTCAAGCCATCCTCGGTCGCCTTCACCTGGATCAAGCTGCGCAAGACCATCGACGCGCGCCAGTTCTCGGTCGTGCGGCTGCTGGAAAGTGACCTGCACGTCGGGCTGGGCCTGACGACGCGCAAGAACGCCGAGTTCGTGGTGCTGGGCAGGCGCGGCAACGCCAAGCGGCTCAGCAAGTCGGTGCGCGAGGTCATCCTTGCCCCGGTGCGCGAGCACAGCCGCAAGCCGGACGAGTTCTACCGTCGTGCCGTCGAGTACGCCGCCGGCCCCTACCTCGAGCTGTTCGCCCGACAGCAAAGGCCGGGATGGACCGTGTGGGGGCTCGAAACAGACCGGTTCGCGCCGGCCAAGGCGGCAGCATGAGCAACGTCGCCTGGCTCAACGCGGCGGGGGATCGCGAGGCCCCGCACGATTTCGCCATGGAACAGGCCGTGCTCGGCGTGATCCTGGTCGACAACGGCGCCATGCACGCGCTCGACTTCCTGCGTCCCGACCACTTCGCCGACCCGTTGCACGGCATGATCTTCGCCGCCTGTCGCGGCCTGGTCGACCGCAAGGTGGTCGCCACGCCCAACATGGTGGCCGGCATGCTGGCCGAAGGCGACTTCAAGGGCACCGGCATTACTCCGGTCGGCTATCTCGCCAAGCTGGCGATGGCGGCGATCCACACGCTCGACGCGGCCGACTACGGCCAGCGGCTGGTGAGCCTCCATCATCGCCGGCAGCTGTGCGACATCGGCAACGCCATCATTGCCGCGGCGCACGAGCCGGGCGACCGGCCGGCGCGCGAGCTGGTAGCCGAGGCCGAGTCGATGCTGGCGGGGATCGACACGTCGGGCCATGCCACCGATCGCGTCGTGGGGGCGCAGGACAGCACGGAAGGCGCCCTGCTGGCCGCCGACGCGGCGATGCGGGACAGGGACCTGCCGGACCGGGAGCGCCAGTCCAGGCGCATCGTCACCGGCCTGCGCGAGCTCGACGCCAAGCTCAGGATCGAGCCGGGCGACGTGGTCTACATCGCCGGCGCCACCAGCTCGGGCAAGTCGGCCCTGGCCGACAACATCGCCGAGGCGAACGAGCTGCGCGGCGTCGGCGTCGGCATCTTCGCCATGGAGATGTCGAGCGGTCAGTGGGCAACCCGCCGGCTGGCGCGCCACAGCGGCATCAGCAGCACGCGCATCAAGGATGGCGATATCAGTCAGGGCGAGTACAACCGGATCGACGGCGCCGCCCGGGCACTCAAGGGGCGCCCGATGTGGCTCGACGACACGCCGGGCCTGTCGGTGGCTCAGATCCGCTCCCGCCTGCGCCGGCTCAAGCGCCAGCACGGCATCGGCCTGGCGATCGTCGATTACCTGCAGCTCATGCAGCCCGACGATGGCCTGCGCCGCGCCGGCACGCGCGCCGAGGAGCTGGGCCAGATGACCCGCGCGCTCAAGGGGCTGGCGCAGGAACTCGGCATTGCCCTGATCGTGCTCAGCCAGATCAACCGCGGCGTCAACGTGCGCGACGACAAGCGGCCCGACCTGGGCGATCTGCGCGAGTCGGGCTCGATCGAGCAGGACGCCAACGCCGTGCTGTTCGTCTACCGCGAGGAATACTACCTCGCCCGGTCGAAGCCGGCCGGCAGGGGCGGCAAGCCGCCGACCGTCGCCGACGAGATGGAGCATCTGTCCCGGCTCGAGAACGCCCGCGGCAAGGCCGAGATCATCGTCGCCAAGCAGCGCGACGGCGAGGCGCCTTTCACCGCGCATTGCCGCTGGGATGGCGTGCGAACGCAGTTCCACGATGGAGGGCTGATGTGAGCGCAGCACGAAAGCCCTGGATCAAGTGGTATGGCGCGGACTGGCGCGCGGACCCTGCGCTGCGCATGTGCGGGTTCGCGGCGCGCGGCTTATGGATCGACTTGCTGAGCCTGATGCAGGAAGCCGAGCCGTTCGGCCACTTGGTGGTCAAGGGCACCGTGCCGACGACGGCCCAGCTCGCATCGCTCCTGGGGGGCAGCGAGCGCGAGGTGAAGAAGCTGCTGGATGAGCTGAAGCTGGCCGGCGTCTATAGCGTGACGGACAAGGGCGTGATCTTCAGCCGTCGCATGGTCAGGGATAAGGCCAAGGCCGAGAAGGACGCCGAGAACGGAGGCCGTGGCGGCAACCCCACTCTTAAGGGCAACGATAAGCCGCCGGATAACCCAAAAGGCGGCAATGGGGTTAACCCCCCCCATAAAGCCCATATGCCAGAGGCCAGAGGCCAGAAGCCAGAACCTCAAGGGCAGAGGGGGAGTCCCGAACCCGCGCAACCGAGCTCGGTCGCCGACCCGCCTCCGCCGCCCTCGCCCAGCGGCGATCCCGGACCCATGCCGGCGTTCCTGCGCCGAGATCCGCGCGGCCGATGTCTGGCGCTGGTCGAGAAGCATTTCCCCAGCATCGGCAACGACTTGCGCGCCTATCCCTCGCTCACGGCCAGCCTCGGGCAGATCGATGCCTGGCTTGCCGAGGGCGCCGATCTGGAGCGCGACGTGCTGCCGGCGATCGACGGCGAGTGCCTGAAATTGCAGGCCAAATCCAAACCACCGCGCGGCTTCGGCTGGTTCGCGGAGGCCGTCGCGGCAGCAAAGGCTCGCAACACCACGCCGCTGCCGGACGCCTCGGGCGACGGATCGGCGGACGATGGCCCGTTGCGCGCGATGCTCGAGCGGCTCTACGCCGAGCGCGGCACTTGGGACGAGGCGTGGAAGTGGCGCGACCACTGGGGGCCGCGTCCCGATCGGCGCAAGGACGCCGCCTGATGCTCCCCCGCGGCCGCCCGCCCGCAGTCCCGGCCAGCGCGGTGCTCGACGAGGTGCGCCACCTGATCGCACGCGCGGCCGGTGAGCCGTGCCCGACGCTTGGTGACATGGCGCAGGCCGTGGGAGTGAACATCGACACGGTCAGGCTCGCGATCAGGATGCTGCAAGACGCCGACGAGTTGGTGATATGGGGCTCGAACGCGCGCGGCGGCTTCAAGGTGCGCCTGATGGGCGTGATGGTCGGCGATCGGTGGCGCTGGACGAGTTGGTCCAGGCCTCGGTTCAAGCGGGGCGCGATGGGCCGAATTCTGCCGCGCGCCGGTGAGGTGGAGCGATCCCCGGCGCGGGACTATCTCGCGGCCGTCACGGCTGCGGGGCGGTTCTGATGCCCCTGACCCCGAAACAAGAGCGGTTCGTCGCCGAGTATCTGATCGACCTGAACGCCACGCAGGCGGCGATTCGCGCGGGGTACAGCGCCAAGACGGCGAGTCAGGGCGCGGCGCAGCTATTGGCGAATATTAAGGTTCAGGCGGCGGTTGCCGAAGGCCGCGCCAAGCTCGCCGAAAAGACCGAGCTGACGCAGCAGATGGTGATCGTGGGCCTGCTGAAGGAAGCCAATCGCGAAGGCGACAACACCACCCACGGCGCGCGCGTGAGCGCCTGGGGCTGGCTCGGCAAGACCATGGGCATGTTCGTCGACCGCAGCGAGGTCGACCTGCGCGGCAGCATCGCCGATCGGCTGGCGCGCGCGCGGAAGAGGGTGCCGACGAAATGACCGAAGCCGAGGCCGACGAAGTCACCGAGCGCTTTGGCAGCTACACGCGCGACCCGCTCGGCTTCGTTGAGTACGCCTTCCCCTGGGGGGAGCCTGGGCCGCTCGAGCACGAAGCGGGGCCGCGCGAGTGGCAGCGCGACGTCCTGCGCGAGATCGGCGACCGGCTGAAGGCCAACGCCGCGGCCAACGTCTGGGAGGTGATCCGCATCGCCGTCGCCTCGGGCCACGGCATCGGCAAGTCGGCGCTGATGGCGTGGATCAAGCTGTGGGCGCTGGCGACCTTCGAGGATGCGATCACCGCGATCACCGCCAACACCGAACAGCAGCTCCGGACCAAGACCTGGCCGCAGGTGGTGAAGTGGTTCAACATGATGATCGGCAGCGAGCTGTTCGAGATCACCGAGACGGCGATCACCAGCCGGGAGAAAGGCCGGTCGAAGACCTGGCGCGGCGATCGCATGACCTGGTCGGCGAACAACACCGAGGCCTTCGCCGGCCTGCACAATCTGCGCAAGCGCATCGTGCTGCTGTTCGACGAGGCCTCGTCGATCGACGACTCGATCTGGGAAGTCTCCGAGGGCGCGCTCACCGATGCCGAGACCGAGATCATCTGGGTGGTGTTCGGCAACCCGACGCAGAACACCGGCCGCTTCCGTGAGTGCTTCGGCAGGTATCGCGCCCGCTGGTCCTGTCGGCAGATCGACAGTCGCACCGTGCCCGGCACCAACAAGGCGCAGATTCAGCAATGGATCGACGACTACGGCGAGGACAGCGACTTCGCCCGCAAGCGCATCAAGGGCGAGTTCCCGCGCGCCGGCGACAGCCAGTTCATCCCGTCCGACAGGGTCGAGAAGGCGCGCAAGGAAGAGGCGCGCTCCATGCTCTCGGATGCGCTGGTGATGGGTTGCGACATCGCGCGCGGTGGCGATGACCGCACGGTGATCTTCTTCCGCCGCGGCCGCGACGCGCGCACCATCCCGCCCATCCGCATGCGCATCCCCGACCTGATGCAGGTGGCGGCTCGCATCGCCGAGGCGGCGCGCACGCACCATGCCGACGCGATCTTCATCGACATGGGCATGGGGGCGGGCGTGGTCGACCGCCTGGCCCAGCTGAACACCTACGGCGTGATGGGCGTCGAGTTCGGCGGCGCCTCCGATGGCACGCGGGTCAACAACGTCACGGCCAAGTACGCCAACAAGCGCGCCGAGATGTGGGGCAACGCGCGCGAGTGGTTGAAGGACGGCGCGATTCCAGACGACGCCGAGTTGGCGGACGATCTGACTGGCCCGGAGTACGGCTTCAACAGCCGCGATGAAATCCAGCTCGAGAAGAAAGAGGACATGAAGAAGCGCGGGCTGGCCTCGCCCGACATGGGCGACGCGCTGGCGCTGACTTTCGCCTATCCGGTGCAGCCTAGGCACGGCGCGTATGCCGGAATCCACATCGGCCAGCCCGGCCGCGTGCAGGTTGACTACGACCCGCTGGCGGCCATCTAGCCAATCGAAAGCGATTTCATAGGCTTACGACGCTGGGTGGGAAAATAGGCCGTTGCGCGGCCGGGCGGTATTTTGCCGCCATGTGCTTCTTCCCGAAAGCGCCGGCCGTACCGCCGGTTCCCGCTCCGCCGCCGGACCCGCCTACCGACGTCGATCCCGGCGTGCAGCAGGCGCGCGCATCGGCCAAGCGCAAGGCGATCGGTGCTCAGGGCTACAGCTCGACCATCCTGACCGGGCCCGGCGGCGACACGTCGAGGGCCAGCACGACGGGCGGGAAGGTTCTTTTGGGTCAGTAGCGTTGCGGGGGGCGCGGCGGCCCGGCGGCCGTCAGTAGCGTAGTCGCGTAAGGGCGGGGCGCCGGACCCGTCTGGAGGTCGACAGTGGCAGCGTACAGCCGCGACAGTCAGCAGATCGCCAAGCTGCGCAAGCAGTGCGACCGCCGCCTGGCCGCGCTTGATCGGGAGCGCGTGTCGTGGTTCACGCACTATCAGGAACTCGCCAAGTTCATCCTCCCCCGGCGCGGCCGGTTCCTCGTGACGCCCAACCAGGGCGGCAAGGGCGACAAGCTCAACACCGCGATCCTCGACCCCACCGCCGCGCTGGCCGCACGCTCCTTCGCCGCGGGCATGATGTCCGGCGTCACCTCGCCGGCGCGGCCGTGGTTCCGCTTCACGCTGGGCATGCGCGACGAGCGCCGCCAGTCGCAGGCGGTCAAGGCGTGGCTCGACGACGTGCGGCAGGTGGTGCTCGACACGCTGGCGCGCTCGAACGCCTACAACGCGCTGGGTTCGGTCTACGAGGAGCTCGGCGTCTTCGGCACCGGCGTGCTGCTGATCGACGAGGACGACGAGGACGACATCCGCTGCTATGCCCTGACGGTCGGGGAATACTACCTCGGCTCGTCGGCGCGGCTGGCCGTCGACACGCTCTACCGCGTGTTCCCGATGACGGTCGGGCAGATCGTGCAGCGCTTCGGCCTGGAGAACGCCAGCGTCGACGTGCAGACCGCCTACAAGCGCGGCGATCTCGACCTTGAGAAGGAGGTCGTGCACGCGATCGAGCCCAATGACGGCCGGGTCGCCGACAGCGCGCTCTCCGAAGACAAGCCGTTCCGCTCGGTCTACTACGAGAAGGGCACGCACTGCGACGGCGTGCTGAGCTATCGCGGCTATGACGAGTTCCCCGCGATGTGCCCGCGCTGGACCACGACGGGCAATGATGCCTACGGCCGCAGCCCGGGCATGGACGCGCTGCCCGACGTACGCACGGCGCAGCTGCTTGCCCGTCGCCACGCCGAGCTGGTCGACAAGACGAGCCGCCCGCCGATGCAGGCGCCGGTGGCTCTGCGCAACGAGCCGATGAGCGCGCTTCCCGGTGGCGTGACGTTCCTGCCGACCAACACCAGCGACGCCTTCAAGCCGGCCTTCGTGATCGACGCGCGCTCCATCGTGGCCGTGCGCGAGGCGCAGAAGGAAGTGCGCCAGAGCATCAGCCGGGCGTTCTACGAGGACCTGTTCCTGATGCTCTCGCAGATGGACGGTATCCAGCCGCGCCAGAACCTCGAGGTGATCGAGCGGCGCGAGGAAAAGATGCTGATGCTCGGGCCGGCGCTGGAGCGCCTGCACGACGAGCTGCTCGACCGCTGCCTGCGCCGCGTGATCGGGATCCTCGCCAGCCGCAACCGCCTGCCGGTGCCGCCGCGCGAGCTGATGGAGTCGGGCGCCGATCTGCAGTTCGAGTACATCTCGATCCTGGCCCAGGCGCAGAAGTCGGTCGGCCTGACCAGCATCGAGCGGCTGCTGGCGTTCGTCGGCAACCAGGCGGCGGTCAATCCCGCCGTGCTCGACAAGATCGACCAGGACCGGGCCACCGAGGTCTACGCCGACATGCTCAACGCGCCGCCGGACATGATCCGCGATGCTGACGCGGTCGCCGCGATCCGCGCCCAGCGCGCTCAGGAGATCGCGGCGCAGAAGGCCGCCGAGCTGGCGCCGACGGCGGTGCAGGGCGCGGCCGTGCTGGCGGACACCGAGGTGGGCGGCGGGCAGAACGCGCTCGCCACGATGATGGGGCTGCAATGAGTCATGTCGCAATTCTGATCCCCTCGGGCGACCTGCTGCACGCCGACTTCGCGCTGTCGCTGGCCGCGGTGGTGCGCTGCTCGCGCTCTGCCCGGGTGATCGACATCATGAACGAGCGGTCGAGCAACCTCGCCCGCAGCCGCAACAACCTGGTGCGCCGGGCGCTGGAGCGCCGCGCAGACTGGGCGCTGTGGTTCGACTCCGACATGACGTTCCCGCCCGACACGATCGACCGGCTGCTGTCGCACAACGAGCCGATCGTCGGCGCGACCTATCGCCGGCGCAACGATCCCAAGGGCAGCGTGATCGGCCCGATGTTGCCGGATCAGGCCGGCGTGCCCGAAGACATGACCGCGATGGGCTATCTCGGCATGGGCTGCGTGCTGGTGTCGATGAGGGTCTTCGCCGACGTGCCGGAGCCGTGGTTCAACTTCGACGAGACGCCCGGCCGCGAGACGGGCGAGGACCGCTGGTTCTTCGAGCGCGCGCGCGAGGCCGGCTACCGCGTGCTGTGCGACGACTGGCTGACGACGCAGGTCGGCCACATCGGCTGCGTGACGCATCGCGTCGAGCCGCTGCCGGAAGCGACGGCGAGGGCGGCATGAGCGCCGAACCGAGAACCCCGCTCGACGTCGCCGACCAGAAGCAGGTGCAGGACCGTGCCCGCTCGGCGAAGGACCGGCAGAAGGAACTCGACGCCGCGATCATGGCCTTCATGTCGCACAAGCAGGGCCGCGCCTGGGTGTGGGACATGCTGGGCGCCTGCGGGCTGTATCGCACGTCGGCGCGCTCGGGCGATCCGCACATGACGTACTTCCACGAGGGCGAGCGCAACGTCGGCCTGCGGCTGCTGGCCCAGCTCCAGCGCGTGTGCCCGGACCACTTCAAGACGATGACCGAGGAGAACGCCGATGCTTGACGCGGCGACCTCCGTCAAGCGCTCGCTGCTGCTGGGCTGCGGCAACCGGCGCGACCGGCGCATCGGCCTGCCCGGCGACTGGCCGGAGTGGGGCCATCTGGTCACGCTCGACATCGACCCGGCCACCGGCTGCGACGTGCTGCACGACCTCAACGTGCTGCCGTATCCGTTCCGCGCCGACACCTTCGACGAGATCGCCGCCTACGAGGTGCTCGAGCACTGCGGCTCGCAAGGCGATTGGCGGTTCTTCTTCGGCCAGTTCGACGAGCTGCATCGGATCCTCAAGCCCGGCGGCGTGCTGTTCGCCACGGTGCCCAGCCTGTCGAGCCCGTGGGCCTGGGGCGATCCCGGCCATACGCGCGTGATCCCGCCGGCGTCGCTGACGTTCCTCGATCGCGGCGAGTACGAGAAGCAGGTGGGCGTCACGCCGATGGCCGACTACCGCGCCGTGTATCGCGGCGATTTCGAGATTGTCGCGTCGGAAGACGACGGCAATGGACACCGCTTCGCGCTTCGGGCGCGCAAGGAGTAGAGCATGAGTGGCGAGACCACGACCACGACCGCAACCGAGACGCAGGCGACCACGACGGCGACCGCCGACAACGTGCTGGGCAATGCGGCCGTGACCGCTGCAGAGCAGACGGCGACCGAGACCAAGGCGACCGCCGGCACGGAAGCCGAGACGTCGAAGGCTGCAACAGGGGACAAGGCTGGCACGGAGTCAAAAGACACGAAGGCCGCCGACGCCGACAAGCCCATCGAGTATCAGGACTTCAAGCTGCCGGAAGGCGTCGAGGTGGACGCCGCGACGCTCGGCGAGGCCAAGACTCTGTTCGCCGGCATGAAGCTGCCGCAGGAACAGGCGCAGCAGCTCGTCGATTTCTACACCGGCAAGATCAACAGCTTCAGCGAGGCTCAGGCGAAGGCCTGGGGCGACCTGCAGGAGAAGTGGAAAGGCGAGGTCAAGGCCGACAAGGACATCGGCGGTGATCGATTCGATGAGTCGATATCCGCTGCTGGCAAGGCCATGGATCGCTTCGGCCCACCCGGCCTGCGTCAGGCGATGATGGTCACGGGCGCGGGGAATCACCCCGACATCGTGCGCTTCGTCGTCAACGTGGGCAAAGCGATCTCGGAGGACAAGCTCGTGCTCGCCGGCGGCCCCGCCGCTGCCGAGAAGAGCGCCGCCGAGACGCTGTATCCCAACCAGAGCAAGGCCGGCTGAGGCCGGCCGCCAGCACGAGTTGAGTAGGAGTACCCACCAATGGCCGCTATCGGCACCACTGCCCTGACGCTCGCGGACCACGCGAAGCGCTCGGACCCGGATGGCAAGATCAGCAAGATCGTCGAGCTGCTCGGGCAGACCAACGAAATCCTCACCGACATGCTGTGGATGGAAGGCAACCTGCCGACCGGCCACCGCACTACGGTCCGCACAGGCCTGCCGTCCGCCACCTGGCGCCTGCTGAACTACGGCGTCCCCAAGACCAAGAGCACGACGGCGCAGGTCGACGACGCCTGCGGCATGCTGGAGGTCTACAGCGAGATCGACAAGGCGCTGGCCGATCTCAACGGCAACACCGCCGAGTTCCGGCTGAGCGAGGACCGCGCCTTCATCGAAGGCATGAACCAGCAGCTCGCCACGGCGCTGTTCTACGGCAACCAGGCCACGAACCCCGAACGCATCACCGGGCTGGAGCCGCGCTACAACCTCAGCACCGCCGGCAACGGCACGAACGTCATCAAGGCGGGCGGCTCGGGCTCGGACAACACCTCGATCTGGCTCGTCGTGTGGGGCGATCAGAGCTGTCACGGCATCTTCCCCAAGGGCAGCAAGGCCGGCCTGCAGCACAACGACAAGGGCCAGCAGACGGTGCTCGACGCCGCCGGCAACCAGTACGAGGCGTATCGCACGCACTTCAAGTGGGATGCGGGCCTGACGCTGCGCGACTGGCGCTACGTCGTGCGCATCTGCAACATCGACCTCAGCGACATCGCCGGCTCAACGCCGATCAACCTGATGAACTACATGATCAGGGCGATCAACAAGATCCCGATGATGGGCATGGGCCGCCCGGTGTTCTACATGAACCGCGCCATGCGGACCTGGTTCGACATCCAGGCGATCAACAAGACGACGCTGGCGCTGAAGTTCGACGAGATCGACGGCAAGCAGCGCACCTCGTTCCAGGGCATCCCGCTGCGCACCTGCGATGCGATCCTCAACACCGAGTCGACCGTCTCCTGACCGGCCCTCGGCGCAACCCATTCACGGAGTACCGTCCATGATCTTCGACAAGGAAAACCTCTTCAGCAACGACCAGGCCATCACCGACTCGGCGGCCTCCACCGACTACATCGACCTTGGCGTGTCGCGCGACATCGGCGTCGGCGAGCCGATGGAGGTGTTCCTCGGCGTCACCACGGCCATGCTCTCGGGCGGCTCGTCCACCCTGGCCGTGGCGCTGCAGACCGACACGCAGTCGAGCTTCGCGACGGCGGTCACGCTCCAGTCCATCTCCGGCGTCGCCAAGGCGTCGCTGGTGGCGGGCTACGAGATCGCCAAGTGGAAGCTGCCGGCCGGCGTACAGCGCTACCTCCGGCTCTACTACACGCCGGGCACGACCGACTTCACGGCGGGCGCCGTCCGCGCCGGCCTGCTGCGCGATCGTCAGGCCCAGGCGCACTACGCCAGCGGCCTGCTCACCACCGGCTTCTGAGCCTTCTCCGACCGCCGCCGGCCGCTACGCCAATCCTCTCCTCCCTGGCGGGCCGGCGGCGGATTTTTCCGAGGTGAACCATGAGCGTCTACGAAAAGCCCTGCCGCTACCGCCTGAAGGCCACCAGCTACGTCGACGGTGTCATGCGCGTCGTGCCGCCGGAGACCGAGGTGTTCGTCGAGTATGCCGGCAACCCCGGGCTCGAGATGGTGCCGACCGACGCCGACGGCGAGCGCCGGCAGGCCGCCTACTTCAAGAGCAAGGGCATTACGATGCAGACCGCCGTCGCGCGCCGCGATTCGCTGGCCGGCGGCGAGGTCGAGGTCTTCATGCCGCCGCCCGGCTCGACGCCGGTGCCCGCGCCGTTCACGCCGCCGCAGCCCGCGGCCGTGGTGCCGATCCCCGATGGCTGGGAGAAGGGCAACGCCGGCTCGATCATCCTGCTGGCGAGCAAGCTGGGCGCGCCGGACACGGTGAACACGGCTGCCGCCTCGACCGAGTTCATCAAGGCCGAAATCGCCCGCCGCATGGGCGTGCCCAAGGCCGCCTGACGCGGGCCTCTCTCGATCAGCAGGAGTAGCGTAATGCAGATCGAATTCCTTACTTCCGAGGCCACGCCGACCGTCGTCAGCGAGGATAACCCACTGCCGGTAGTGGTGGCGGGTGTTTCCATCGACTCCGAAGGTCTCGCCACCACGGCCAAGCAGGACGACATCATCACGCAGGCGACTGCCGCCGCGACGTCGCTGGCGGCGCTGGGCGCCGACACCGGCGGCGACTCGGTTTCAACCGTTATCGCGATGCTGGAGGGCCTGCTGCTGGAGGCCATGAGCGCCATCATGGCTGGCGTCAACGTGGCCGCCGCCGACGCGACCCTGACCGCCTTCATCGCCGGACTGGATCAGGCCAACACGGACATCGTCAGCATCCTGAGCGATCTCGGCGATGACGAAGGCGGCAGTTCGGTGGCGCAGGCCATCACCGACGTGACGGCGGTTCGCGCCGATCTCGCGGCGCTATGACCCGCGCCGCGCTCTTGCTGCTCGCGCTTACCGCGTGCGGTCCCGACCGCGGCGGCATGGCCGGCTGCTTCGAGCCGATGCCGGACGGTCGCATGGTCTACCGCGCCGGCTGGGAGCCGATGAGCACGGGACTCTGTCCGACGCCGGCCGAGGCGGTGGCGATTCAGAGCGTGCGCCCGGCAGAGCCGTGCGGCGCGACCTGCCGGCTGCGGGCGTGGCGCGAGCGGATGGAGTAGGGCCATGGCTTCCATCGTCGCCATCTGCAACCTCGCGCTTTCCCGACTGGGCACGCGCGACACCATCGCCTCTCTCGACGAGGCGAGCGTCGAGGCGCGGATCTGCAAGGCCAACTACACGCAGGTCAGGGACGAGCTGCTGCGGGAGTTCGATTGGAACTTCGCGCGCCGGGTCGAGACCCTGGCCCTGCGCAGCGAGACCGCGCCGACCGGCTGGAGCTACGTCTACAGCGTGCCCAACAAGTGCGCGCGCTTCCGGGGCATCTGGTCCGGGCCGCGGCTGACCGGCGCGCCTGTCGACTGGCAGCTCGGCGGCATCGCCGATGGCAGCGGCAACGACGTGGTGGCGATATTCACCAACCAGTCGCAGGCCGAGGGCGTCTACACGCGCATCGTCGAGAACAGCGAGCTTTTCAGTGCCGGATTCGTCAAGGCGCTGTCGTGGCGGCTGGCGGAAGCGATCGCGCTGCCGATCACCAACAAGGAGTCGCTGGCCGACGCCGTCGCGCGCCGCGCGCAGGCGAGGATCGCCGAGGCGATGGCGAGCGAGGCCAACGAAGGCGTCTGGACCACCGATCATCAGGTGCCCGACTTCCTGCAGGCGCGCGGCTACTCGGGCTGAGGGGGAGCAAGTCATGGGCACGCCGCTGATCCAGCCGTCCTTCGCCGCCGGCGAGCTCGCGCCGGCGCTGCACGCGCGCGTCGATCTCGCCAAGTACCACATCGGCCTGGCGACCTGCCTGAACTGGATGATCATGGCGCAGGGCGGGGCGCAGAACCGGCCGGGCACGCTGTGGGTCGGGCCCTGCATCGACCACGAAGTGCGCTCGCGGCTGATCCCGTTCCAGTTCAACACCGAGCAGGCCTACGCGCTCGAGTTCGGCCACCAGACGATGCGCGTCATCAAGGATGGCGGCTATGTCACCGAAGCGGCGCAGAGCGTCGTCGCGGCGTCGAATGCCAGTTCCGGCGTGATCGAGATAACCGGGCACGGCTGGTCGAACGGCGACCGAGTCTATGCCTCGGGCATCGGCGGCATGACCGAGCTCAACGGCCGCTACTTCACGGTCGCGGGCGCCACCACCGATACCTTCCAGCTTTCGGGCGTGGACACCTCGGGCTACGGCGCCTTCACCTCGGGCGGCACCTTCGCAAGGCTCTACACGCTCGCCACGCCCTACGCCGCCGCCGACCTGCCGACGCTGAAATTCACGCAGTCGGCCGACACGCTGACCTTGACGCATCCCGGCTACGCGCCGCGCGACCTGACGCGCTCGGGCCATGCGTCATGGGCGCTCAGCACCATCACCTTCGCCTCGGAGCAGGCGGCACCGACCGGCGTCACGGCGACGCCGTCCTCGGTCAGCGGCTCGGCCCCCTGGAGCTACGTCGTGACCGCGATCAACGCCGAAAGCGGTGAGGAATCGCTGCCGTCGAGCGCGGGCAATGCGACGTTCAAGCAGGAGCACGACTGGAACGCGGCGACGGGCGATTTCATCAGCGTGCACTGGACCAACGCCGCGGGCGCGGGCTCCTACAACGTCTACAAGCAGCGCAACGGCATCTATGGATTCGTCGGCAACGCCGGCGATGGCCCCACAGGCTTCGTCGACGACAAGATCAGGGCCGACACCACGGACGCCCCGCCGGGCAGCCGCAACCCCTTCGACGGTGCCGGCGAATGGCCGGGCTGCGTCAACTACCACGAGCAGCGCAAGTTCTTCGGCGGCTCGGCCAACAAGCCGCAGACCATCTGGGCCACCGCCAGCGGCTCCTACAAGAACATGAACGTCAGCACGCCGACGCAGGACGACGACGCCATCACCCGCACCATCGCCTCGCGCCAGGTCAACGAGATCCGCCACCTGGTGTCGGTTGGCGCGCTGATCGTCTTCACCTCGGGCGCCGAGTGGATGTGCTGGCCGGGCGCGCAGGCCGACGTGCTGACGCCGGCCAACACGAACCTGCGGGCGCAGAGCTACGCCGGCGCCAACCATGTGCCGCCGATCGTGGTCAACGACTCCATCCTGTTCGTGCAGGAGAAGGGCAGCATCGTCCGCGACCTGCGCTACCAGTTTGAAAAGGACGGCTGGACCGGCGTCGACCTGTCGGTGATGGCCGCGCACCTGTTCGACGGCCACGCGATCCAGGAATGGGCCTGGGCGCAGGTGCCGCACAAGGTGGTGTGGGCGGTGCGCGACGACGGCGTACTGCTGGCGCTGACCTACATGCGCGAGCACGAGGTCTTCGCCTGGGCCCGGCACGTCACCGATGGCACGGTCGAATCGGTGTGCGTGATCAGCGAGGGCAGCGAGGACGTGCTCTACATGACCGTGGCGCGCACGGTCGGCGGCCAGACGGTGCGTTACGTCGAGCGCATGGCCTCGCGCATGTTCTCGCAGCTGCGGGATGCCTGGTTCCTCGATTGCGCGCTGGCCTACGACGGCAACAACGCGGTGACGGACGACTACCTCAAGATCACCGGCGCCGGCTACGACATGGGCGATTCGGTGACCTTGCAGGCCACCGGGCACGCGCCGTTCTCCGCCGCCTCGGTCGGCAGGATCTACGAGCTGCGCTCGGGCGACGCCAAGGTGCGGGCGACGATCACGGCCTACACCGATGGCGACACGGTGACGGCCCGCCTCGAGACGAACGCCCCGGCCGCCCTGCAGGACACGGACACCGCCGACTGGGCGCTGCTGGCATCCTCGGTCGGCGGCCTGTGGCACCTGGAGGGCCGCACGGTCGACGTCTTCGCCGACGGCAGCAAGATGCCCGAGGTGGTGGTCGGCAACGGCACCGCGGCGCTGGAGCGGCCCGCCTCGCGTGCCCTGGTCGGGCTGCCCTACGATTGCGACCTGCAGACGCTCGACGCCGACGCCGGCCAGCCGACGGTGCAGGGCCGGCGCAAGCGGGTCGGGCAGGTGGTGGTGCGCGTCGACGAGTCGCGCGGCCTGCTGGTCGGGCCGAGCGCCAGCAGCCTCACGGAAATCAAGGAACGCTCGGACGAAGCCTACGGCGAGCCCATCGCGCTGTTCACCGGCGACCGCGAGGTGCTGATCGAGCCGAAGTGGGGCGACGGCGGCCGGGTCTACCTGCGGGCCACGCCGGGCCTGCCGGCGCGGGTGCTGGCGATCATCCCGAGGCTCGACGTCGGTGGCTGAGATCCTGATCCGCCCCGCCACGGACGCCGACGCGGTGGCGCTGGCACCTGACCTGCGCGAGGCCGACCGGCTGGAGATCGAGGCGGCGTCGGGCGATGCCCCGCTGGACGCGCTGCGGCGCTCGCTGGCGCGCAGTTCCGAGGCGTGGGCTGCGACTACCCCCGAGGGGATTATCGCGCTGTGGGGCGTCGGGCCGCTCTCCCTGCTGGGCGGTCACGGCGCGCCCTGGCTGCTGGGCTCCGACCTGGTCGCCCGCCACGCCTTCGCGGTCGCCCGCCGCAACCGTCCGACGGTGCGCCGCTGGCTGACGATGTTCCCGCTGCTGTCCAACTGGGTCGATGCCCGCAACGCGCTCTCCGTCCGCTGGCTGCGCTGGATCGGCTTCACCATCCTGCCGCCGGTGCCCTACGGCGTCGCCCGGCTGCCGTTCCATCCTTTCGAGCTGAGGCGCGCCGATGTGTGAGCTGGCTACCATCGCCACCATCGGCTCGGCGGTGATCGGCGCCGTCGGCACGATCATGCAGGGTCAGGCCGCCTCGCAGCAGGCCGCCTACCAGGCGCAGGTGGCGCGCAACAACCAGATCATCGCCGAGCGCAATGCGCAGGACGCCGAGAAGCGCGGCGACATCGAGGAAGACCGGATGCGCCGGCGGGCGGCGCTGATCCTGGGTTCGCAGCGCGCCGGGCTGGCCGGGCAGGGGTCGGTGCTCGACGAAGGCTCGCCGCTCGATATCCAGATGGATACCGCCGGGCTGGGCGAGATGGACGCGCTCACGGTGCGCAGCAACTTCCAGCGCGAGGCGTATGGGCACCGGGTGCAGGGCATGAACTACGACGCGGCCGCGCGCCTGGCCGATAGCCGCACCTCGACGCTGGGCAGCTGGCTGAGCGCCGGCGGGTCGATCCTCGGCGGGGCGTTCCAAGGGGCCAAGATGTACAGTGATTTCCAGCGCACGGGCGCCGGGATCAGGCTTTGGGGCAATCCGGCGGGCGCCGGTAGTCGCCTGAGCGGGCTGGGCTTCTGATGGCCGCCGGCATCCGCATCGCCCCCTACCAGCCGGCCGGCGTGTCGCCGCAGCCGGTGCCCGGTGGTGGCTACCAGAACATCAACGCTGGCGCCGGTGACTTTGGGCAGGGCGCGGGCGCGGGGCTGGAGAAGCTGGGCGCTCAGGGCCGGCAGATGTCGCGGGAGTTGCGCGACATGCTGCTCGAGGAAGCGGCGCGCGACAATGAGGCCGCCGCCTACGACGTGGAGCGCCAGTTCCGCGGCGAGGTCACGCGTCTGATGGCGGATCCCGCGAACGGGTTCCTTGCCCAGCGCGGCCGCGACGCCATCGATCGCTTCAAGGGCACGTTCGACGAGCTGGAGAAGCTGCGGGCCAAGTACACGGCGCTTGGCCGCAACGAAGACCAGAAGCGCATGATCGACCGCATCGTCGGCGCGCACTTCGACTCGACGCTGCAGACGATGAACGACCACACCCGCACGCAGCGGCAGGCGTGGCAGACGGCAACCTTCACGGCGCGGGCCGATGATGCGCTGCGCGACGGCGCGGCGGCGACCGATGACAAGCAATTCCTGATCGCCCTGACGGTCGGCGAGCAGGCCGTGATGCAGGCCAATGCGCACCTGGGCGACGAGGTGGCGAAGGCGCAGGCGCGGAAGTATCGCGGCGCCATGTTCAAGGCGCAGCTTGAGGGCCGCCTGCCGACCGATCCCGACGGCGCGGCGGCGTGGTACGCCAAGCACCGTGCGCAGTTCGACCCGCTCGACACAGACCGGCTCGACGCGCTGGTGAAGGCGTCGGTGGAAAATCGAGCGGCGCTGCGCTTCGGCCAGAGCCTGCGGGACGGCGGGAGCGCGGGCGGCGTCTACACCGTGCCGTCGCAGTTCGCCCCCGACGTGGATGCGGCGGCGGCCAAGCACGGCGTGCCCAAGGCGCTGCTGGCGTCAACCATCTGGAACGAGTCGCGCTGGAACCCCAACGCGCGCAACCGCAACGACCAGGGGCCGGGCGTCGATTCGGTCGGGCTGGGTCAGTGGGGCGAGCAATGGGCGCGCGCCCGGGGCTTCGATCCGAAGGATCCCAAGGCGTCGATCGAGCACACGGCGCAGGCCATGAAGCAGTACGCCGACAAGTACGGCGGCAACTGGCTGCTGGCGCGGCTGGCCTATGGCTGGGGGCCGGGCAACGTCGACAAGTGGCTGGCCGCTGGTGGCGATCCCGAGAAGATCCCCGACGGCGCCAAGGTGTGGCTGCCGCGCACCGCCTTCGGCATCGCCGACGATCGCGAGGCGCGCGCCGCCTTCCCGCGCATCGCCGACAAGCTGAAGCCCGGGCAGCCGGGCATGGAGGATCAGCCGGTGGCGCGGACCACGGCCGGTCCACCACCGGAACCTCGCCGCGCCGACTACCTCGCGCGCGTGGATGCGCTGGGCATCGCCGATCCGCAAGAGCGGCAGAAGTACGTCGGCGTGGCGGAAGCCGAGTTCGGCCGCGCGCACGCGCTGTGGAAGGAGCGCATGGACAAGGCGCTCGACGACGCGGTGGCGTGGGTCGGCGCCAATCCGGGGCAGGCGCTGGAGGCCATGCCGGCGGCGATGTGGCTGGCGCTCGATCCGAAGCAACAGGCGAGCATCAGGGACCTCTCGAAGAAGGTCGCCAAGGGCACCGACACCGACGACGACGAGGCCTACTACGCGCTGCATCGCATGGCGACCTCGGACAACGCCAATGAGCGGGCCGCGTTCGCCGCGCTCAACCTGCTGACGTTCCGGGCCAAGCTGTCCAAGTCGAGCTTCGACAAGTTCGTCGGCATGCAGGGCGACATCCGCAAGGGCGATCCCGACGGCAACATCACCGGCGAGCGCACCCTGCGGCAGATGCAGGACGACGCCCTGCGCGGCGTGCTGGGCCTCGACCCGACGCCAAAGAAAGGCACCGACGCCGCCAAGAGGGTGGCCGCCTTCCGCCGCGCCGTGGATTTCGAAGTGGCGCGCTCGACCCGCGAGAAGGGCAAGAAGCTGACGCTGGAGGAGACGCAGGCGATCGTCGACCGCCTGGCCAAGCCGGTCAGCGGCACCAGCGGCTTCTTCGGCAGCGACAAGGCGCGCTTCGAGGTCACGGTCGACAAGGTGCCGCGCGAGATGGTCGCCACCTGGGACAAGGTCTTTGCCGCCGAGAAGGTCGCCGGCGTCACGGACGATCTCAAGGTGGCGATGTTCGCGGCGACGCAGATGGAGCCGGACCTGAGGAGCAAGCCGGAGGTCGTGGCGCAGCTCGTCGGATCGCTGCGCCGGCAGGGCAAGCCGGTCACGGAAGTCTCCATCGTCAACGCCTGGCGCATCGCCAATCAGGTGCGCGCCCGTTCGACTGTCGAGGTTCCGTCGCCCGACGCGCCGCCGCCAGTGCAGCCGCATGAGCTGGGCGCGGTCATCCTGCCGCCGCCGGACGCGCCGCCGCCCGTGACCAGCCGCGACTACGGCCAGCGCACAGGCATCGAGCGCGCGGTGCAGCGGTGGTGGGACAGGGGCCTCGGCGAGGTCTTCAAGCCGATCGAGAAGAAGAAATGAACGAGTTCGACGGCCTGCTCAACGGCGTCTCGACTCGCGACCTGCTGAAGCCCGATCAGCCGGCGACCTTCGACGAGGCGGTGCGCGAGGCCGACGCGCGGCAGACGGCGGCGCTGCGCTCCTCGCTGTTCGGCGCCTATGGGACCAATCCCGACAAGGCCGCGAAGGCCGCCATGCTGGCCGGACGCGCGGGCGTCGATCCCGCCTACGTCGAGCGCAATCTGCCGGCGATCGAGAGCCGGGCGCAGGTCAACGAGTTCGACAAGCTGCTGGCGGGACTGCCGCGCACGCGGCTGTGGCTGACCGACCCCCTCAACGCGCGCGTGGCCGTCGATGCCTACGAACAGCTCGGGGCGTTCGAGAAGTTCTGGAACGAGCTGAAGCGCACGTACTTCGGGACCGTCCAGGGCTTCGACGCGCTGCGGGCGATCAACGCGGCGCAGGGCGGCGAGACGTGGCGCTACACCGATCCGCAGGTGTTGCCGCTGCTGACGGCGGGTCTTGGTCTGCCGGCGCTCGGCTTCATCGGCGCGCATATCGCTGGATCGCAGGACGCCAGCCCGGAGGCACGCCGGCGCGTGCTGGCCGGAGCCGTGCGCGACGCGATCACGTCGGGCGCCGCCGCTGCGGACATTCCGATGCGCCCCGCCATGCGCGAGCTGAGCGAGGCGAAAACCTGGGCCGATGCCTGGGGCGCCTTCATGAAGGACCCGCTGGGCGTGATCTTCGATCTGGCGGCGCAGAGTTCCGCCCAGCTCGCCGTCGGCGTCGGCGCCACGGTGGTAGGCGGGCCGGTGGCCGGCGTTGCCGCGACGGGCCTTTCTTCGTTCGGCCAAGAGTTCCTGAGCGGCATCGTCGACAATCTCGAAGAGCTGGGCGTCGACACCAAGGATCAGGCCAAGCTCGCCGTCGCGCTGAGCGACCCGGCGCTGATGCAGAAGGTTCTCCAGCGCTCGGCGATCAAGGCCGGTGTGGTCGGCACGATCGATGCTGCGAGCATGGGTGTTGGCCGCGCGACGCTCACCCCCTTCGTCAAGGCCGGGCTTGGGCGCGAGGCGGCCAACGTCGTGGCGCAGATGGGGGTGCAGGCTGGCGCCGGCGCCGGCGGCGAGGCGCTGGGTTCCGCGGCGGCTGGCCGCGAGATCAAGCCGGGCGCCGTTCTGGCCGAGGCGCTGGGCGAGCTGAGCGGCGCACCCCTTGAGGTGGCCGGCATGCGCTGGCGTGGCCGTGGCGCGCAGCTGGCGAACGAGGCCGAGCGGATGCGCAACGAGGCCACCGCCACCGTTGCCGGTCTGGAGCGCTTCGACAAGACCATGGGTGATCTGCCCAACAATCCGCTGGCGCAGCGTGCGCCCGGCGCGCTCGGCGAGTTCGTCGGCGAGGTGGCGCCGGATGCCAAGGTCTACCTGCCCGCCGAGAAGGTGGTCGAATTCTTCCAGTCGCTGCCGCCCGACGAGGCCGAGGCGCTGGTGCGCCGCATGGGGATCGACGAGCAGGTCAAGGCGGCGATCGCAGTCGGCGGCGACGTGGTGCTGCCGATGGCCGACTATGCCCAGCACATCGCGGCCGCGGGCTTCCATGAGTATTTCAAGGAAGATCTGCGCCTGACCCCCGGCGGCATGTCGCTGGTGCAGGCGCGTGACTTCGAAGCGACCTATCAAAGCTTCCTCGAAACCGAGGGCGCGCGCATCGGACGCGAGGCTGTCGCCGAAGCCAAGGCCGCGACCCCCGGTCAGCAGGTGTTCGAGGACGTGGTGCAGAAGGCGCAGGACGCCGGCTTCACCCCCGACGTCGCCCGCCAGTACGCCGCGCTGTACGCCGCCCGGTATCAGGCCCGCGGCGCGCGGCTGGGCACCGATGCGATGGAGGCGTACCGGCGCTCCGGGCTCGAACTGCGCCGCGTCATGCCCGACACGATCGCGCGGGTGCCGCCGGACCAGATGGACCTGCTGATAGACGCCTGGCGCAAGGGCAAGGCGGCGGCGTCGCAGCGCAAGCTCATGGGGCCGTCGCTGCTGGAGTTCGTCAGCGAGAAGGGCGGGCTGGTCGACGAGGGCGGCGATCTGGCCGCGATGGACGCCGACAAGTGGCACAAGGGCAAGCCGGGCGTGCGCAAGCTGGTGCAGGACAAGGCCAAGCTGTCGCTCGACGACATGGCGCTGTCGGCGTGGGAGAACGGGTATTTCCCCGAGTTTACCGAGCGCCCGACGATCGACGACCTGCTGGAGGCGATGCGCGAGGAACTGGCCGGCCGCAAGCGCCACGTCGCCGACAACACGCGCGACTGGCGGGCGGATTATGCGGCGGCGCTGGCCGACCTGGACGAGGCCACGTCACGCGCCGGCGTCGGCAAGGAGAACACGAACGCCGAGATCAAGGCCGCGCTGGCGAAGCTGGGGCAGGATGCGGGGGGCTACACGCAACCCGACGGCAGCGGCATGGCGCGCGGCAAGATCGCCTTCAGCGACGGCCGGTCGATCATCTCGCTCTTCGCCCGCGCCGACCTGAGCACGTTCCTGCACGAGACGGGCCACCTGTGGCTGGAGGAGCTGCGGGCCGATTCGACGGACGCCGCCGCGCAACAGCAGGTGCGCGACGATTGGGCGGCGGTCGAGAAATTCCTCGGCATCAAGCCCGGCGAGGCGGTCACGGTCGACCAGCACGAGCGCTGGGCCCGGGCGGTCGAAACCTACTTCATGGAGGGCAAGGCGCCGTCGCTGGAGCTGGGCGGCGTCTTCCAGCGCTTCAAGGCGTGGCTGGTCAGCATCTACCGCACGGTGGCCGGGCTCAACTCGCCGATCAACGATGAAATCCGCGCGGTGATGGATCGGCTTGTGGCGACCGACGAGCAGATCGATCTCGCGCGCACCGAGCTGGCCGCGCAGCAGCTTTTCGCCAGCGCCGACCAGGCCGGCATGACGGACGCGGAGTTCGCCGCCTACACCGAGTCGGTGCAGCGCGCGCGCTCGACGGCGGAAACCGATCTGCTGCGCAAGACGATGGAGGCGATCCGCCGGCGGCGCACCCGCGAATGGAACGAGGAGGCCGCCCGGGTCCGCGCCGAGGTGCGCGAGGAAATCGACCAGCGCCCGGACCTGAACGCGCTGCACTACCTGCGCACCGGCAAGACGCTGGCGGGCGACACCCTGGGCGGCCGGATGCGGCTGAGCAAGGACGCGCTGCTCGATATGTACAGCGTGCCCACGGTGCTCGACGCGCTGCCCAAGGGTATCCCGCCGATCTACGTCGAGGCCGGCGGCGTGCATCCCGACATCCTCGCCGAGTCGCTGGGCTTCGCGTCGGGCCGCGAGATGGTCGACGCGCTGCTGGCGCTGGAGGTCCAGAAGCGCGGCATGAAGGCTGCCGGCGACGGCCGCTCCGTGCGCGAGGCGTCCATCGCGGCCGAGGTCGACCGCATCATGGCCGAGCGCCACGGCGATCTTCTGAACGACGGCTCTATCCAGCGCGAAGCCCTCGACGCGATCCACAACGAGGATCAGCTCGACGTGCTGGCGACAGAGCTGCGGTCACTGGGCCGCAAGGCCGGAATCGAGCCATCGCCCCTGGCCGTGATCCGCCGCTACGCCGCCGACCATATCGCCGCCCAGCCGGTGCGCGAGGCGGTCGACGTGGCCCTGCATCGTCGCGCCGAGGCGAAGGCGGGCAGGGCGGTACTCGACGCGGTGCTGGCCGGCGACCACGAAGAAGCCTTCCGCCAGAAGCAGCGCCAGATGATCGCCCATGCGATGTACGTCGAGGCGAAGAAGGCGCGCGAGCTGGTCGAGAAGGGCCAGCGGCTGATGGACCGCTACGCCAGCGCCCGCACGCTGAAGTCGATGGATCAGGATTACCTCGAACAGATCCACGGCCTGCTGGAGCGCTACGATTTCCACACTGAGACCCGCAGGCTCACAGAGCGCCGCGTGGCGCTGCGGGACTTCGCGGCCCGGATGGAGGCCGAAGGCGTCGACGTGGCGATTCCCGAGGCGCTGCTCGACGAGGCGCAGCGCCGGCACTACAGCGAGATCCTGGTGAGCGAGTTCCGGGGCCTGTACGACAGCGTGCGCCAGATCGCGCACCTGGGCCGGCTGAAAAAGGAACTGACGCTCAACAAGGAAAAGCGCGAGTTCGACGCCACGGTTGACGAGGCGGTCGCCGCCATCAACCTCACCCCCCAGCGGGGAGGCGGGGGTGATGATCGGGGCCTGACCGCGCTGGAGCGCAAGTTCGGGCGGGCGGGCGACATCATCCGTGGCGCCGACGCCTCGCTGCTCAAGATCGAGACCTTGGTCGACTGGCTCGACGGCGGCGACAGCAACGGCGTGATGAACCGCGTGGTCTTCCGCCCGATGGAGGAAGCGCAGGCCGCCGAGCGCAAGCTGCAGAAGGAAAAGCTCGACGGGTTCGCCGCGCTGATGAAGGCGCTTCCCGAGGGCACGGTCGAGCGCTGGCAGGAGAAGGTCACGCTGCCGGGCCTGCCGACCAGGGACGGCCGCCCCTCGGTCATGCTGCGCTCGCGCCTGGTCGCGATGGCGCTCAACATGGGCAACGAGGGCAACCGGGCCAAGCTGCTCAAGGGCGAGGGCTGGGACGCCGAGGCGGTCGACGCCGTGCTGGCGCGCGAGCTGCGGAAAGAGGATTGGGACTTCGTGCAGGGCACATGGGATCTGATCGAGACCCTGTGGCCGCAGATCGCCGAGCTCGAACGGCGTATCAACGGCGTCGAGCCCGAGAAGGTCGAGGCGCGCGAGGTGGCGACGCCGCACGGCACCTATCGCGGCGGCTACTATCCGCTGGTCTACGATCCGCGCCGCAGCTTCGACGTGGATGCCCGCTCGCAGAAGACCACCGACCAGCTTTTCGAGAACAACTACACGCGCGCCACGACGCCCAAGGGCTTCACCAAAGAGCGCACCGAGGGCTACGCGCGGCCGCTGTGGCTCGATCTGGAGGTGATCCCCCGGCACATCACCGAGGTCATCCACGACCTGACGCACCGTGAGGCCATCATGCAGGCCGATCGGTTCCTGGGCGACAACCGGGTGCGCGAGGCGATAGAGGAGGCGCTGGGCCGCGAATACTACAAGCAGTTCCGCCCGTGGCTGCAATCGATCGCCAACGAGTGGGCCAACGACAACAAGGGCCTGAAGTTCTGGGAAGACTTCATGAAGCAGGCCCGGCTTCACACCACGCTGGTGGGCATGGGCTTCCGCTTCACCACCATGCTGGCGCAGCTCGGCGGCCTGAGCGATTCGGTCGAGCGCATCGGCACGCGGGCGCTGGCGTCGGGCGTCAAGACGTTCCTGCGCAACCCGGCCGAGGCGCACGCCTTCGTCACCGGCAAGTCCGACGAGATGGCGGCGCGCTTCAACCAGGTCGACCAGTCCATCCGCGACAACGTGCGCGACCTGGTCGACAAGCGCGGCCTGATCGCCGACGCGCGACGCTTCGCCTTCTACGGCATCGGCATGCTCGACATGGCCGTGTCGGTGCCGACGTGGATCGGCGCCTACGAGAATGCGCTGCGCTCCGGGATGGACGACGGCGATGCGGTCTACGCCGCCAACAAGGCCGTGCGCGACTCGCAGGGCAGCGGCGCCACCAAGGACTTGCCGGCGGTGTCGCGGCGCAACGAGATTTGGCGTCTGGCGACCATGTTCTACAGCTACTTCTCGCACCTGTACCAACGGCAGCGGCAGCTCGCCCGCGACGTGCGCGAAGCCGAGTCGGTCGGCGACTTCGCCATGATCGCGGCGCGCTCGTGGTGGCTGCTGGTCGTGCCGGCGCTGTTCGGCGCCTGGGCCGGCGGGCAGGGCCCGGATGAGGATGAAGACCTGGGCGCCTGGGCCGCGCGCAAAGTGCTGTTCAACCTGCCCATGAGCGTGCCCGTGGCGCGCGATCTGGCGTCCGGGCTCGAAAACAGCATCAGCGGCAAGTTCCGGGGTGGCTACCAGTTCACGCCCGCGGCGCGCGCCGGCGAGACGCTCCTGCGCCTCAGCAACGACTTCATCAAGCTGGCGCGCGAGGGCGAGGTCAACGAGGGCTTCCTCAAGCGCGCGATCGAGGTTCCGGGCTACCTGCTGGGCCTGCCGGTCGGCCAGCTCGGCAACACGTCGCAATTCCTGTGGGATGTGATCGAGGGCGACCAGTCGCCCAAGGACATCAAGGACTGGCTCGACGGGCTTGTGTATGGCCCGGAGAAACGACCCTAGAGGGGAAAATCGCCCGCACGCGAGGGCGCACCTATATTCGCGTGGCGGTGGAGTAGCGTAGATGACCGTATCGTCCAGCACATCGAAAGTCATCGGCACCGGAAACGACGCCACCACGTCGTGGCCGTTCACTTTTGCGGTGCTCGACGAGACGCACCTCACCGTCGTGTACACCGACGCGGAGGGCGCCGACTCGACGCTCGATCCCAGCGTCTACACCGTCGCGCTCAACGCCGACCAGGCGGCCAACCCGGGCGGCACGGTGACCTACGCCCCGGCGATCGCCACCGGCACGCTGCTGACGATCCTGCGCGTGGTGCCCTATACGCAGGCGACGGACATCAAGAATCAGGGCGGGTTCTATCCCGAGGTTATTGAGCGCGCGCTGGATCTGCTGGCGATGCAGCTGCAGCAGGTGCGCGAGCAACAGGGCCGGGCGCTCAAGCTCTCGCCGTCGCAGGCCGCCATCGGCGATCTCAATGCGACGGACGCCGACCGGGCCAGCAAGTTCGTCGGCTTCGATCCGGACGGCGAGTTGGCGCTCTACAGCGGCGTGACCGAGTCGGGCGCCGTGTCGCTGGCTATGGCGCCGGTGGTGGCCGCGGCGACGCTGGCGCTGGCTCGGGAGGCGATGGGCGTGCCAGCCGCGGAAGACGTGCCGACGCTGGCCGGCGACAACGAGTTCACCGGCAACAACGTCTTCACCGAGCCCGTCGTGGTGCCGTCGCCGACCGCCGGCGACCAGGCCATCCCGGCCGACGACGTCTACTACCACGTTCCCTCGGGCTACATCGTCGCCTGGCCGACGAGCGACATCCCTGCCGCCTTCCTGCTGTGCGACGGCTCGGCGGTGTCGCGCGCCACCTACCCCTACCTGTTCGACGCGCTGGTGACGGATCCCGGCTTCACGGCGCAGACCTTCACCGTGACCATCGCCTCGCCCGGGGTCGTCACCAAGACCAGCCACGGCTTCACCGGCGGCGAGCGGCTGCGGCTGTCGACCACCGGCGCGCTGCCGACCGGCCTGACGGCGGGCAACGAATATTTCGTCATCTATGTCGACGCCGACACCTTCCGGCTGGCGACGACGGAAGCCAACGCGGCGGCCGGGACGGCGATCAACACCTCGGGCGGCCAGAGCGGCACGCACTCCTACACGCGATCGCTCTACGGCCTGGGCGACGGCTCGACCACCTTCAACCTGCCCGACCTGCGCAACCTCTTCCCGCGCGGCAAGGCGGCCAGCGGCCGGGCGCTGGGCAGCTACGAGGCCGACGACAACAAGGCGCACGCGCACGGCACGGGCGTGTCCTACGGCGTCAGCGGCAGCGCGGGCCTGCAGGTCGGCGCCAACGCCAGCAACAACGGCGAGCTGACGGTGGCGAGTGTCGGCAGCGAGGCCCGCCCCAAGAACCGCGCGCTGAACTGGATCATCAAGACATGAGCGACACACCGACCCGCGCCGGCCGCGCCGGCATCCCCTCGGGCGCCCTCGCCGACGCGCCGCCGGCACCCACGGTGTGGCTGTTCGACGAGCACGGCGCGCTCGAAGGCAGCCAGAAGGCGCGGCTGTCGCCCAACGACTGGTGGCCGGACAAGCGCGCGGTGTGGCTGCTGCCGCCCAACGCCACGCGGGTCGAGCCGCCGGCGCCGCAGCCCGGCAAGGTGGCGGTGTTCGACGGCGAGCGCTGGTCGCTGGTCGCGGATCATCGCGGCGAGGTGGTCTACGACAAGGACACCGGCCAGCCGCACACCATCGTCGCGCCCGGCCGCGTGGTCGAGGACGACGAGACCGCCGAGCCGCCGCCCTCGCCGCGCCATGTCTGGAGCGACGGCGGCTGGGCGCTGCCGCTCGACGTGGCGAAGGCAGGCCGCATCGCCGAAGTCGCCGCCGAGCTCGCCCGCCGCGAAGTCGCCGGCTTCACCTACGACGGCAAGGCCTACCAGCTCAACGAACGCAGCCGCGCCTTCATCAACGGCCGCGCGACGCGCGCCGGCTGGGTGCTGTCGGGCGTGCCGGGCGTCGACTGGCCCGACGACATCGGCATCATCGCCGCCGACAACAGCCGCACTGTGCTGACGGCCGAACAGTTCCGCGACTTCGCCCTGGAGGCCGACCGCGTCGTCACCGTGCTGCAGGTCCGCGCGCGCGATCTCAAGGATGCCATCCTCGCCGCGAGAGACGCCGAGGCGCTGGCGGCGATCGACGTCGCTGCGGGGTGGGACTGATGGCCGACGCCGCCTCCAAGGCCGAGAAGCTGGCGCACAACGCCGTCCTGACGCTGATCGCGCGCGGAGCGATGGTTATCGCCTGCGGTGCGCTGGTCCCTGCCGGCCTTGGCCTGCTCGACATGCGCACCGAGCTCAAGCTGCTGCGCTCGGAGCTGGCCAGCAGGGTCGACCAGGTCGAGGCGCGGCTGACGGCGCGGATCGTGGCCAACGATGACAGGGCCAGTGCCCAATCCCGCCGCATGGACATCACCGACCAGCGCATCGAGCGGCTGACGACGGAGACCAACAAGCTGATCACCTCGACGGCGGTGCTGGTCGAGCGGATGGATCGGCTCATCGACACGAAGGGCGGGGGGCCGCGATGACGCCAGACCCAAAGAACCCGACCGGCTGGAAGTGGCGGCGCTCTGCCGTCTTCGGAACGCTGGTCTTCTGCGCCGGCCTGATCGCCTACGTCGTGATCGACAAGCACGACACCGAGCTGGGCCGCCTCACGGTGATGACTTTGGGCGGCATCCTCGCCAGCACGGTCGGTAGCTACGTCTTCGGCGCGGCGTGGGAGCGCACGAAAGGACTGTCATGATGGACCTGACCCCCGCGACGCTGGCCGCCTGCTACCCCATCGCCACGCGCGAGGCATGCCTTGCCTGGGGGCCGGGCTTCGACGCCGCCGCCAAGGAGTTCGGCCTGGCCGACAACCCGCACGTCATGGCGTGCTGGCTGGCGAGCATGGCGAACGAGTCGGGCCAGCTCTCCCGGCTCGCCGAGGTCAGCTACTTCGGCACGATGGCCGAGCGCATCGTCTACGTCTTCGGCACCGCGCGCACGCCGCCCGTCGAGCTGATGCTGGAATGGAAGCGGCGGGGAAAGCAGTATTTCGACGAGCAGTTCTACAACTGGCTCTATGACGATCGCCGGCCCGCCAATCCGAAGCTGGGCAATACGCAGGATGGCGACGGCTACCGGCGCCGCGGGCTCGGGCCGCTGCAGATCACGGGCGGCAACAACCAGCGCGCGGTGAGCGAGGCGACCGGGACGGACTTCTACGCCAACCCGGATCTGCTGAGCGATCCCGTCGAGGGCTCGCGCGCGGCGGCGGCGTTCTACAAGATCAACCGCATCGGCGCGCACGCGGCGGCCGGCACCGAGACGGGGTTCCTGCGCGCCATGCACGTCACCAATCCCGGCCTCGCGGCCGATGAGTTCCAGGTGCATCACCTCGTGCGCTGGCGCGAGGTCCGGCTTGGGCTGGGCATCGCCGACGACGGCCGCAACGCGGCGCGGCGCACGCAAGCCGAGCTGCTGATCAAGGGCTACGACGTGGGCACGCGCGACGGTTGGATCGGGCCGCAGACGCGGGCGGCTATGGCGGCGGCGAAGGTGGCCGCATGATCACCAAGATCCTCGCGGGCGCGCTGGGCGTCGCCGGTCTCGCGCTGGTGGGCACGCTCACGATCTGGGTGCCGAACCTCTACGAAAGCCGGGCCATGGCGCGCGTCGCGCTCAACGCCGCGCTGGAGGCCAACGTCTCTCTGCTCGACGAGCGCCGCCGCGCCGTCGCCGAAGCCGAACGCAACCGGGCGATCAGCGCGACCGCGCTCAAGGACGCCGCCGAGCTGGGCGCCCAAGTCGCCGCCATCCGAGAGAGGATCCGAAATGGAAGCGCCTGTCAGATAGACCCGATGGACGCCGAGGCGCTTGATCGGCTTTTTCGGAACTAGTCGGGCAGATGCACCCAACTGGCCCGCCTCTTAATGCGATCAACGACGCTTCTGTCGATGCGAAACTCAGCGGCTATGATGCGGCGACTCCGGAGGTCAGCACGGATGGCATACACCGCCGCCTCATCGAGTTTGGCGGTCCAGACTTTTTGTCCGCGCCCGCCGCTTTGCCTTCCCTTGGTCCTCATGTCGCGGTCATTGTCGGATCGCGTGCCGAGAAACAGATGGTCGGGATTGACACAGCCTGGCACATCACACCTGTGAAGAACGCACGGCGCGGCTATGTCGCCATGCCTACAAAGCCAAGCCGCCCGATGGGCATAGATCATCTTGCCGCGGTACTTGATGCGGCCATGCCCGAATCCCGGCGCATATCCGAGCCAAAGGTGACAACCAGAATTTGGTTCCGGGATGCTGTTCTCAGCAAGAATGTCGCGAATTATCTCGAAGTCGGCGCTTGAAAAGTTCATGAAGAATCATAGCACAGGACGCAATCTATGACCCGCGCTATCTTGATGGCCGCCCTTCTGCTTGCGGCCTGTTCAAAGCCCCCTGAGGTCGTCACCAAGATCGAACGGGTCTATCCAGCCGGGCCGCCGCCTGGCGCCTGCGAGCCGCAGCCCGCGCCCAACGTCGAGGGCATGGTGGACTGGCGGGAGCGGGCCGTGGTCTATGCCGCCGCCGCCGCGGCCGCCCAGGGCCAGCTTCGACGGTGCGATCAGTGGATCAAGGGCTGGCAGGCGGAGCGGGGCCAGTAGTCGCGAGCGTCGGCGAGGATGTCAGGCGGGCGGCTGTAGCTGCGGGCCGGTGAGGCTTCCGGCGTTACGTCGCGGACCCCAGCCGATTGACTTCCGGGCGACCCGCTCTTGGCGTGCAAGCGGCTGTTGTACCGTAGGGGCTCGTCTCCCCAAACGCAGCGCGCCCCTTATACCCCATCCGCGCGCGGGGCGGAACCTCGGATGCGCGGCGGGGCTAGGCGTACCACTTGATGACCTTGTTGTAGGCGTCAACCACGTCGGTATAGCCCAGCGCCTTGAGTAGATCGCAAAGCACCTCGTCGGCGGCGAGATGCGCTGACTCGATGTCCGTCCGGGACGCTTCGGCTTGCAACCGCTCAATTGCCAGTTCGCGCGTCATCATCGTCCGCCTCTCTCACCGTCCACTCCGCTCCCGCCGATACTCCCACGGCGGCACGAACTCACCTTGCCACATCCCGCGCCTCGCCGCCCGCGCGCGGTCTTCATGCGGCACAAGGCGCAGGTTATAGCGCCTGTACGCCAGCGCCCATCCGGCCTCGACCATCGCGGCGTTCAGGTGCGTGTCGCCAGCGCGGCAGTCGCCCAACAGGCGCCCGTAGCGGTCGCGCTCCGTCCCGTCCGGCTGCGGCACGCCTACGCACGTCACGGGGCGGCCGGCGATGAGGGCACGCAGGGCGGCCGTCGCATCCTGGCCGCAGCGGTACTCGGCGCCGTCCGCGCGGCGGCAGGTTTGGTTCCATTCCGGCGCATCCAGGCCCTCTAGCCGCACCTCGACGCCGGGGAAGCGCAGACTATCGCCGTCCACGACGTGCGGCAGGCCCGTCACCGTCTCCGCCGCGGCGGCCACGGGCAGCAGGCAGAGCAGGGCGAGCGCGTGGCGGGTCATAGCAGGTCGCCAATCGCCATCTTGGCGCGCGCACGTTGCCTGATGCCCGAGCGGCGCATGGCCGAATCGTAGCGGTTGTGGCAGCGCTGGCAGAGGGCTTTCAGGTTGTCGTCGGCGCAGTTCTCCGGCGTGTGGTCCAGGTGTGCGACGGTCAAGATGATACGCACGATCCGCAGCCGCTCGGTGCGCTCGCCGCGCCGGCACCATCCGGCTTCTCCCGGTTGCGGCCATGTCAGGCGGAGCCCGTTGTCTCCTGTCGGCAGGGCCTTGAACCAATCGCCATCGAGCCGCCCGCCAAGTTCGTAGTTCGGAACGCCGCACTCCTCGCACTTGCCGTCGGCGCGCTGCCGGATGCGCTGGCTAATCGCCGGCCAGTCCTTCGGATAGCGGCTGCGGTTCTCTGGACGAATGGGCATCCCGCGCCTCCTATGCCGCGCCCGCGCCGGGGGTGGAATGATACGCGATTCCACGAGTACCTTCCGGCAACATCGGCCAGTCTAACCTATTGAAATCACCCATCCGTTACCTTCCCGTTGGGGACGCCATTGTCGCGTACCTGCGGTCCTTCGGTTGGGCACCTGTCATCCGGGGTCAGGCTTGAGCCGATCGAGCAGGGACGTCCAGCTCTCCCGTCGCGCGCCCTTGCCCCACACAATCTCGAACGTCGTCCGGGAGGCGCGCGGATGCTCCATGGCTTCGACGAACGCCTCCGCGACATCGGCGCGGGCGATCCGGTTCCGGGGGGCCAGCGGCAGTGCGTCCTGCCCGAGGTCGATTGCATGTTTCCCGGCAGGCCGATCAAGCAGGAAACCCACGCGGATGATCGTGTAGTCCAAGCCGCTGGCACGAATGTCATCTTCAATGCGCCGACGCCAGACTAGCGTATTCCTCTTGAGCAGGTTGATCAGAGTTGCGGACCAGGAAGGTGTCGCGATGCCGATCGAGTTGAGATAGACGAAGCGACCGAGGAACCCAGATTGGTGAGCAGCCGCGATCGTGTCCGCCACGCCCTGATAGTCGGTCGCCTTGACGACGCGCTCCGGCGCGTAGCGCCCGCTCGGCGCGCCGGCGGTGAAAATAATGTGATCCACGTCCGCCACCGCTGCAGGAAGCGTCTCCGCCTTCGTGAGATCCCCGGCGACGATCTCAATAGAGCGGTCCAGTTCGGCAGCGGCCCCAATCGTGTCGCGTGCCAGCACCCGAATCCGATAGCCGCGCTGGCGCAGCAGGCGGACAATCAGAAGCCCGGTGCCGCGAGTGCCGCCAATGACCAGAACCGGACGCTTC
>JAHBYP010000008.1 GCA_019635875.1 Alphaproteobacteria bacterium | reverse complement strand
GCGAGGGATCTACGATCGCCCTGGATCCCTCGCTGCGCTCGGGATGACAGGTTCTGACTAAAGCGGGCCACCGAGGATCGCGCCGAACAGGCAGACCAGCGCGATCCCCGTGAGCGGCCAGCGCAGGCGCGGATACCACGCCGGC
This sequence comes from Alphaproteobacteria bacterium, assembly GCA_019635875.1. Classification (NCBI taxonomy): domain Bacteria; kingdom Pseudomonadati; phylum Pseudomonadota; class Alphaproteobacteria; species Alphaproteobacteria bacterium. The sequence goes on along the minus strand of JAHBYP010000008.1, from coordinate 279,858 downwards.
ACGAAGCCCTGCCGCGCGCCGAAGATGTCGTAGGCGAGAGCGCCGAGGTAGCCGGCCGCCATCACGGTTAGGCCGGAACGGCCGCCGATCGCCAGGGCGACGAAGCCGACCAGCACGGGCACGATCGAGATGGCGAGGCGCAGCGCCGGCACCGGCTGCTCGCGCATTGCCAGGCCCCAGTGAACCGCGCCGAGAAACGACAGGGCGCAGGCGGCGTAGGCGCTCAGCAGGGAGGTGCCGTACAGGCGCCAGTCGAGCGTGCCGCCATAGACCGCGAGTGCCACGCCGGCGATGAACGGCACCAGCGATGCGACGCCGATGACGATGGCGGCTGCGGGCGGCGAAGGCCGCGCCACGGGGCGCGGCCCCGGTTGGCGCGACCTCGTCTCACGCTGCTTCGAGTCGCGTGAAGGCGTCGCTCACTCCTTCACGTCGGCGGCGACCTTGACGCTGATCATCTTGTCGGGCGCGCGCGGCGGCTCGCCCTTGGCGATCTTGTCGACGAACTCCATGCCCGAGGTGACCTTGCCCCACACGGTGTACTTGCCGTCGAGGAAGCGCGCGTCGGCGAAGACGATGAAGAACTGGCTGCGCGCGCTGTTGGGATCGTTGGTGCGCGCCATCGAGGCGATGCCGCGCACATGCGGCTCCTTGGAGAACTCGGCCGGCAGCGGATCGCCCATGCCGCCCGAGCCGGTGCCCGACGGGTCGCCGGTCTGCGCCATGAAGCCGTCGATCACGCGGTGGAACACGACGCCATCGTACTTGCCCTCGCGCGCCAGCTTCTTGATCTGCGTGACGTGCTTGGGCGCCAGGTCGGGACGCATTTCGATCACGACACGGCCGTCCTTGAGCTGGATATAAAGCGTGTTCTCGCGATCCATGGCCTGGCCCTCGCTGGCGACCGTAAGGAAGACGAGCGTTGCCACAATCGATGCGATCCAGCGCATGGTGTCCTCGGGTCGGTTGTTTCGGATGGTTGTCGGAAGAGGCGCGCGGACCATGGCCGAACCGATTCGGCGTGGCAACCGCTTTAGCGGAACGGCACCCGACGACTTCAACTTAACTGGCAGGTTGATTCTGTTAACTCACGGACGGTGCAAGAGGATGCAGCAACCGCCTTTCCTGATGTGACGCGCGAACTTGACCGACTAACTCATGTCGTTGTCTGGCTTTTGACTAAGTCATTGAGAAATCTTACTAATTCGCTGATTTTTCGCTGTCGTCGCGATCGCTGCGCGGTTATCCTGCGCAGGAATATTTGACCTCATAGTCCGTGACATTTTCCAGCGCAGGCGACTGATGCGTATTCCAGGCGAGCCCGGTAGCGGGGCGCTGCACGGCCAGGCCGTGCACTCCCCGGCGGAGGCGACTGCGGTCGAGACCGATCCCTCCGACAATTCGGCCGGCCCGATCTTTCCGCCGCGGCAATCCGACAATCGCACGCGTCAGCTCGAGGAAACCTGGCTGCTGCTGTTCCGCGAGCTGCGCGGGCCGGTCGACTCGACCCTGATGGGCGGCCTGTCGGCCGGCGACGTCGCCTATCGGCTGGGCGAGCTGGTGCACAACTATTTCCGCACCCGGGGCGTGACCCTGACCAGCTTCGAGCTGCGCCGCATCGTCGTCGAGCTGCTCGACAACCACAAGCGCGGCTGGCCGACCTTGAAGCCGGCGCCGGGTCCCAGCGCGCCGCCGTCGAGCCTGGTCGACTTCGTCGATGGCGATCCCGACGCGCGCGCCATCCGCGAGGTGGCCGGCCTGCCGCCCGAGCCCGCCGCGCCGCCGCCGCCGCCGCCGATCGAGGCGATTCCCTCGCCGCTGGTCGAGGTCGAGCCGCGCCCCACCATGAATGAGTCGCCGGCGCCGCGCCGCCGGCCGATGCGCGACCTCCCGCCGGCCAGGGAACGCACCGACACGCTGACGCCGGAGCAGATCGCGCACATGGAAGCGGCCGCCGCCGATGCCGCCCGCACGGTCTTCGGCAGCGAAGTGCCGGCGGCGCAGCAGCTGATGCAGCCGGCGGCCGTGGCCGACGGGATGTCGGCGCAGGCGGCGCTCGCCGCCATCGCGCCCGCCTGGCAGCGCCGGCGCGCCGCCAATCCGCCGCCTGCCGCGCGCGCCGAGCTCGCGAGCTGGGTGTCGCAGACTACCGGCGAGGCGCTGGCCGAGGTGGGCGTGCGCGTCGGCGAGGCCGAACGCGCCCGGCTGGAGCAGCTCATTGTCGACGACGCCTTCGGCCTGGGCGTGCTCGAGCCGCTGCTGCGCGACCGGGCGGTGAGCGCGATCATGGTCAACGGGCCCGACGCGGTGTTCGTCGAGCGGCGCGGCCATATCGAGCGGGTCGACGGCTTCCGCGACGCGCAGCATGTGGCGAGCGTGCTCGAGCGCCTGGCGCGCTTCGCCGGCGCGCCGCCGGCCGCCGCGCCGCGGCCGCTGATCGAAGGCCGCCTGCCCGATGGCAGTCGCTTCGTCATCGTCGCGCCGCCGCTGGCACCGTCGGGTCCGCTGTTCACCATCACCCGCCGCGCGGCGCCGACGGCGAGTCTCGACGACATGGTGGGATGGGATTCGCTGTCGCCGCCCATGGCCGCGCTGCTGCGCGCCGCGGCGCGCGGCCGGCTCAACATCCTGGTCAGCGGGCGCGCCGAGTCGGGCCGCACGACGATGCTCGCGGCGCTGGCACGGACCATCGCCGGCGACCAGCGCGTGGTCACGGTGGAGCGTCATCCCGAGCTGCGCCTCGACGTCGCCAACGTCGTCAGCCTCGTGGCGCCCGAGGCCGGGCCGGAGATGGTGCCGGCGATCGACCTGTCGCTGGCGATCGCCGCGGCCTCCCGCCTGCGGCCCGACCGGCTGGTGATCGACGGGCTGGGCAACGGCGCGGTGGCCACGCTGGCGACCCTGATCGACGCCGGCCGCGACGGCGTGCTGGCGAGCTGCGAGGCCGCCTCGCCGCGCGCCGCGGTCGAGGAGCTGGCGCGCCGCATCGCCGAGACGGAGCCGCACGAGACGCCGGCGACGGCGCTCAGGCGCATCGCCGGCGCCTTCGATCTCGTGGTGCATCTGGAGGCGTTCCGCGACGGCACGCGGCGCGTCACCCACATCGCCGAGCTGGCCGCCGTCGACGGCGGGGACGCAGCCTGCCGCGACCTCTTCTTCCACGACCACGACGCGACCGGCGGCGCCTTCGTCAGCACCGGCCACCGGCCGTTCTTCCTGCCGCGGCTCGCCAAGCTCGGACTCGATCCGGGAATCTTCGACGCGGCCTGACGGCGCGCTGCGAGGCGTCGCCGCCGATTGGTGCCCCTGGTCGGACTCGAACCAACACGCCCTCGCGGGCAACAGATTTTGAGTCTGCCGCGTCTACCAATTCCGCCACAGGGGCACCGTGCCGGACGCGGGCGCAATGAAGCCCATCCGCATCGCAGGGTCAACAACGCCGCCATGACTTGAGGCGGCGTGGCGCGGCGTGCTTTGGTTGGCGCCGCCCCGAGTCCGGAGAACCCCGTTGCATCCCTACATCCATGCCCGGCGCACGCCCGACAAGCCGGCCTATGTCATGGCCGGCAGCGGCGAGACGGTGAGCTACCGCCAGCTCGACGAGCGCTCGAACCGCATCGCGCAGATGTTCCGGGCACGCGGGCTGAGGCCGGGCGACCACATCGCCATCCTGATGGAGAACAACCCGCGCTTCTTCGAGATCTGCTGGGGCGCGCAGCGCTCGGGCCTGGTCTACACGCCGATCAGCTCGCGGCTGACCGCCGCCGAGGTCGACTACATCGTCGGCGATTGCGGCGCGCGGCTGATCATCGTCTCGAAGGCGCTCGAGGCGACCGCCGCCGAGCTGCGCACGCTGCTGCCCGGCGTGAGCACGCGGCTGATGGTCGACGGCGCGATCGACGGCTATGAGTCGTTCGAGGATGTCGTGGCGGGGTTCCCGCCAACGCCGATCGCCGACGAGGTCGCCGGCCAGGACATGCTCTATTCCTCTGGCACCACCGGCCGGCCCAAGGGCGTGAAGACGCCGCAGCTGATGCAGCCGATCGACGAGGTCAATCCGCTGCTCGACCTCAGCCGCAAGCTCTACGGCATCGACGAGGACACGGTTTATCTCTCGCCGGCGCCGCTCTATCACGCCGCTCCCCTGCGCTTCAACATGACCATCATGCGGCTGGGCGGCAGCTGCGTGATCATGGAGCATTTCGACGCCGAGGAATTCCTCAAGCTGGTGCCCAAGCATGCGGTCACGCATACGCAGCTGGTGCCGACCATGTTCGTGCGCATGCTGAAGCTGCCCGACGCGGTGCGCGCGAAATACGACGTGTCCTCGCTGCGCTGCGCCATCCACGCCGCCGCGCCGTGCCCGATCCCGGTCAAGGAGCAGATGATCGCGTGGTGGGGACCGATCATCTGGGAGTATTACGGCGGCACCGAAGGCAACGGCCTGACCATGGCCAGCGCGCAGGAATGGCTGGCGCACAAGGGCACGGTGGGCAGGGCGGTGGTCGGCAAGCTCAAGATCGTTGGCGACGACGGCGAGGAGCTGCCGGTCGGCGAGTCGGGCACGGTGTACTTCGCCGAAGGCCGCGAGTTCGCCTATCACAACGATCCCGCGAAGACGGCGGAATCGCGCCATCCCAAAGGTTGGACCACGCTGGGCGATGTCGGCTACGTCGATGCCGACGGCTTCCTGCACCTGACCGACCGCAAGGCCTTCATGATCATCTCCGGCGGCGTGAACATCTATCCGCAGGAGGCGGAGAACACGCTGATCAACCATCCCAAGGTGGTCGACGTCGCGGTGTTCGGCGTGCCCAACGAGGATTTCGGTGAGGAGGTGAAGGCGGTGGTGCAGCCCAGCGACATGCGCGAGGCCGGCCCGGCTCTTGCCGAGGAACTGCTCGCCTATTGCCGCCAGCACCTCTCGCCGATCAAGTGTCCGCGCACGGTGGACTTCGAGGCCGAGTTGCCGCGTCACGCCACCGGCAAGCTCTACAAGCGCCTGTTGCGCGATCGCTACTGGCAGGACCGGCGAAGCCGTATTGTCTAGTCTCCTTCTCCCCGCGAAGGCGCGGAGAAGGTGCCGAGCGCAGCGAGGCGGATGAGGGGCTTCCTCGCGCAACAATATCGGTCCTTGTCGTCGAGAGTCCGGGAAGCCCCTCATCCGCCCTTCGGGCACCTTCTCCCCGCCTTCGCGGGGAGAAGGACAAGAAAAGATGGAGGAGTTCGCCATGAAGGCAGCTGTCGTCGGCAACAACGGCGTCGAGATCCAGGATGTGCCCAAGCCCGAGCCCAAGGCGGACGAGGTGCTGATCAGGGTGCGCGCCGCCAGCCTCAATCGCGCCGATCTCGGCATCGCCGCCGGCAGCCGGCACGGCTCGATCGGCGGCGTCGGCGCGCGCATGGGCCTGGAATGCGCCGGCGAGGTCGAGGCGGTCGGCAGCGCGGTGAAGGGCATCAAGGCCGGTGACCGGGTGATGAGCTCGGCGCCCGGCGGCTATGCCGAGTACGCCGTGACCGATGCCGGCCGCGTGCATCGCATCCCCGCCAACAACATGACCTTCGAGCAGGCCGCCTGCTATCCGGTGGCGCTGCAGACCATGCACAACGCGGTGATCACCGCCGGCCGCATGAAGAAGGGCGAGAGCGTGCTGATCCAGGGCGCCAGCTCGGGCGTCGGGCTGATGGGCATGCAGATCGCCAGGCTGATGGGTGCGTCGATCGTCATGGGCTCCTCGACCCACGAGGGCCGTCGCGCGCGGCTGAAGGAATACGGCTGCGACCTCGCCATCGACACCACCGACGCGCAATGGCCGGAGAAGGTCAAGCAGGCGACCGGCGGCAAGGGCGTCGACCTGATCGTCGACCAGGTCTCGGCCAGCGTCGCCAACCAGAACATGGACGCCTGCGCGATCCTCGGCCGCATCGTCAATGTCGGCCGGCTGGGCGGCAGCAAGGGCGAGTTCAACTTCGACCTGCACGCGCTCAAGCGCATCGACTACATCGGCGTGACCTTCCGCACCCGCTCGCCGGAGGAGGTGCGGGAGATCAACCGGCTGATGCGCGCGGATCTGTGGGACGCGGTCGAGGCCGGCAAGCTCACCCTGCCGATCGACCGGACCTTCCCGCTGGACCAGGTCGTCGACGCGCTGGCGATGATGAAGGCCAACCGGCATTTCGGAAAGATCGTGCTGACGGTGTGACGCCATGACCGTGAAGCTCTACGCCCTGACCTGCGGCCACCTCACCGGCAGCATGAAGCACATGATGGAAGGCGGCGAAGGCGACGTGCGCCTGCCGATTCCGAGCTATCTCATCGAGCATCCCAAGGGGCTGGCGCTGTACGACAGCGGCATGCACCCGCAATGCCAGAGCGAGCCGGCGGCGCGTGTCGGTGAGAGACTCGCCGGCATCTTCAAGTTCGAGTACGCGCCCGGCGAGGAAATCTCGGCAAAGCTCGAGGCGATGGACCGCGACCCGAAGCGCATCGACTACCTGATCAACTCGCACCTGCATTTCGATCACTCCGGCGGCAATGCGCTGATCCCCAATGCCAGCCTGGTGATCCAGCGCGCCGAGTTCGAGGCCGGCCGCGACGCCGAGCAGGCCCAGCGCTACGGCTTCAACCCGAGCGAGGTCAATTGCGGCCACCCGGTGATCGCGCCGGAGGGCGAGCACGACCTGTTCGGCGACGGCAGCGTGGTCTGCCTGCCGACGCCCGGTCACACGCCAGGCCACCAGTCCCTGCGCGTACGGCTCAACGGCGGCGACGTCGTCCTGGCCGGCGACGCCTGCTATTTCTGCCGTACCCTGCGCGAGCGGCGCCTGCCGCGCTTCGCCTACGACCGCGAGCAGATGCATGCCTCGCTCGACAAGCTGGCGGCCCTGGAGGCCGGCGGCGCGCGCATCTTCTTCGGTCACGATCCTGACTTCTGGGCCACGGTGCCCCAGGGGCCGACGCCGATCGCGTTCTGAGCGGACGCTCGGCCACGCTTCGTCACAAACCTCGACGTGAGCGGATCGCGCCGCCGGTGTAGATTGCCTTTGACCGGCCCCGGGGAAGGCCGGGCCTAGGGACAGGGCCGAGCGTGCTCGACAGCAAATGGAAATGGCTGATCGGCGGGGCTGTGGTGATCGCAGCGCTGGCCGGTGGCGCGTTCGCGTTCACCTCGGGCGGCGAGCAGCCGGTGAAATACCGCACGGTCAGGATCGAACGTGGCCCGATCACCTCGGTCATCACCGCGACAGGCACGGTCACGCCGGTGACGACGGTGATCGTCGGCTCGCAGCTCTCGGGCCAGATCGTCGAGCTCAAGGCCGACTTCAACACCCGGGTGAAGGCCGGCCAGGAGCTGGCGCGCATCGACACCGAGCTGATCGAGGCGCGGCTGCTTTCGGCCCAGGCCGACCTTGCCGCCGCCGAGGCCGCCGTGGTGATGCAGGCGGCGCAGATCGAGAAGGCTGCCGCCGACATCGAGAATTTCAGGGCTACGCTGGCCACGGCCGAGAGCGAGGCCGCGCGGCGCGAGGGCCTGGCGAAGAGCGGCGCGGGCTCCGCGGCCGAGGCCGAGAGAGCGCGCAACACGGCCCTGGCGACCCGCGCCTCGTTGCGCGCCGCCGAGGCCAACCACAAGGTCACCGAGGCGCAGCTGCTCAATCTCAGGGCGCTGGTGCAGCAGCGCCAGGCCGCGGTGCGCCAGGTCGAGGTCGACATCAAGCGCTCGGTGATCCGCGCGCCGATCGACGGCGTCGTGGTGCAGCGCTCGATCGACGTCGGTCAGACCGTGGCTGCCAGTTTGGCGTCGCCGACCCTGTTCACCGTGGCACAGGACCTGCGCCAGATGCAGGTCGAGACCACGGTCGACGAGGCCGATATCGGCCGCGTGCGCGACGGGCTGGATGTGACCTTCACGGTCAACGCCTACCCCAACGATCGCTTTCGCGGCAAGGTCGCGCAGGTGCGGCTGGCGCCCAACAACATCCAGAACGTCATCACCTACACGGTGGTGATCGCCGCCGAAAATCCCGACCTCAAGCTGCTGCCCGGCATGACGGCGACGGTGACCATCATCACCGACCGGCGCGACGACGTGCTGAAGGTCGCCAATGCCGCGCTGCGCTGGAAGCCGCCGGGCCGCGGGCCGCAACAGCCGCAGCCGGGCGCCGGCGGCGACGAGCCTCAGGCCCAGCCGACGAGCCCGGGCGGCGCGCCGCGCGGCGGCAGCCCGCAGGCCAATGCCGAGGCGATGAAGAAGGCGCTGACCGAGCAGCTCAAGCTCACCGACGAGCAGCGCAAGGAGCTCGACCGCATCTTCGCCCAGAGCGGCGCGGAGATCCGCGCAGTCTTCACCAGCGGCGCGTCGCCGGAGGAGCGCCGCGCCAAGGTGCGCGCCATCCGCGAGGCGGCGGCCAAGCAGATCGACGCTATGCTCGACGCCGAGCAGAAGCCGAAATACGCCGCGATCCGCGCCGCAGCCGCGGGCGCGCCGCCGGCCGAGCTGTTCATCGTCGGTCCCGACGGGCTGGCCAAGCCGATGCGCGTGCGGCTGGGCGTCGGCGACGGCACCAGCACCGAGATCATCACCACGACGCTGAAGGCCGGCAGCGAGGTGATCGTCGGCGGCGGCCCGCGGCCGGCCGCGGCCGACTCCTCCGGCCCGCCGCGCCTGCGGTTCTGATGGTCAGGTCTGGTCATCTACCTTCCCCCGGAGGGGGAAGGTGCCCGAAGGGCGGAAGGGGGATGTCGAAGACGAACGCAGGGGTCCGTCTTCGACATCCCCCATCCGGCGCTACGCGCCACCTTCCCCCTCCGGGGGAAGGCAAGAGGCGGCTGCCATGACCGCGCTGATCGAGACGCGCGATCTCGCCAAGACCTATGTCATGGGCGACCAGCGCGTGCGGGCGCTGCGGCGGGCGTCGCTGTCGATCGCGCGCGGCGATTTCGCCGCCGTCATGGGGCCGTCGGGCTCGGGCAAGTCGACCTTCATGAACCTGCTGGGCTGCCTCGACACGCCGAGCAAGGGCGACTACGCGCTCGACGGCGAATCGGTGTCCGGCATGTCGCCCGACCAGCTCGCGGCCCTGCGCAACCGCAAGATCGGCTTCGTCTTCCAGTCGTTCAACCTGCTGCCGCGCGCGACGGCGCTGGCCAATGTCTGCCTGCCGATGGTCTATGCCGGCGCCTCGCGCGCGGTGCGCGAGGCCAAGGCCAGGGCGGCGCTGCGGACGGTGGGGCTGGGCGATCGCCTCGACCATCGCCCGGCGCAGCTTTCCGGCGGCCAGCAGCAGCGCGTCGCCATCGCCCGCGCGCTGGTCAACGAGCCGGCGCTTCTGCTCGCCGACGAGCCCACCGGCGCCCTGGATTCGCGGACCAGCCTCGAGATCATGGCGCTGTTCCAGCGGCTCAACCGCGACGGCCAGACCGTGGTCGTCGTCACCCACGAGCCCGATGTCGCCTCCTTCGCCAGCCGCGTGATCCGCTTCCGCGACGGCAAGGTGGTCGACGATCGCCGGCAGGAGCCCAACGACGCGGCGCAGGAGCTCGAGCGGCTGATCGCGGCCCCCGCTGAACGCGAGGACGCGGCGTGAGCATCCTCGAGGCCCTGCGCTCGGCGCTCGACGCGCTGCGCGCCAACCTGCTGCGCAGCGCGCTCACCATGCTGGGCATCATCATCGGCGTCACCGCGGTGATCGTCATGGTCGCGGTCGGCTCGGGCGCCCGCGCCAAGGTGATGCAGCAGATCCAGAGCCTGGGCTCGAACCTGATGATCGTGATCTCGGGCAGCACGACCTCGGGCGGCGTGCGCATGGGCTTCGGCTCGCGCTGGACGCTCTCGGAGGAGGACGTCAACGCCATGGCGCGCGAGGTGCCGGCGGTGCAGGTCTCGGTCGGCACGGTGCGCGGCAGCGCGCAGATCGTCACCGGCGGCGTCAACTGGTCGACCGTCGTGCTCGGCGTCACCGCGGGCTACCTCGAGGCACGCGACTGGGAGCTCCGGAGCGGCCGCGACTTCACCCAGCAGGAGATCTCCGGCGCCGCCAAGGTGATCCTGCTGGGCGAGACCGTGGTGAAGAACCTGTTCGGCGACGATATCGATCCCGTCGGCCAGATGATCCGCGTGAAGGCGACGCCGTTCATGGTCGTGGGCGTTCTCGCGCGCAAGGGCCAGAACACGTCGGGCCAGGACCAGGACGATGTCGTCGTCGTGCCGCTGTCGACCGCCAAGCAGAAGGTCGTCGGCACCAGCCGGGCCAATTCGCGCGCCGTCGCCGCCGTGCTGATCAAGATCCGCGACGGCGAGGACATGGGCGAGGCCGAGCAGGCGCTGGCCAACCTGCTGCGCCAGCGCCACCGCCTGACGCCGGCGCAGGACAACGATTTCTGGATCCGCAACCTCACCGAGGTGGCCGAGACCCAGGCGGCCTCGGCACGTATCCTCGCCCTGCTGCTGGCCGCCGTCGCCGGCGTCTCGCTGCTGGTCGGCGGCATCGGCATCATGAACATCATGCTGGTCTCGGTGACCGAGCGGACCAAGGAGATCGGCCTGCGGCTGGCGGTCGGCGCGCGCCGCGGCGACATCCTGCGCCAGTTCCTGATCGAGGCCACGACGCTCTCGGCGATCGGCGGCGCGGTCGGCGTGGTGCTGGGCATCGGCGGCTCGGTGATCGTCGCGCGCGCCGCCGGCTGGCCGACCCTGATCCAGCCCGAGGTGATCGTCGTCGCCGTGGGCTTCAGCGCCCTGATCGGGGTGTTCTTCGGCTTCTACCCGGCGCAGCGCGCCTCGCGCCTCGATCCGATCGAGGCCCTGCGCCACGATTGATTTCCGTCATCCCGAGCGCAGCGAGGGATCCAGTCAACTTCCTGGATCCCTCGCTGCGCTCGGGATGACAGCAAGTCGCTAATCCAGCTTGCGCTCCAGCCTGCCGGCGAGGTCCTGGATGAACTGCCAGGCGACGCGGCCGGAGCGGCCGCCGCGCGTCACCGACCATTCGACTGCCTGGGCGCGCAGGGTCTCGGGGTCGATGTCCAGGCCGTAGCGCCGCACGTAGCCTTCGATCATCGCGAAATAGGTCGGCTGGTCGGCGTTGTGGAAGCCCAGCCACAGGCCGAAGCGGTCCGACAGCGAGACCTTCTCCTCAACCGCCTCGCCCGGGTTGATCGCCGTCGAGCGCTCGTTGTCGATCATGTCGCGCGGCATCAGGTGGCGCCGGTTCGACGTGGCGTAGAAGATCACGTTCTCCGGCCTGCCCTCGACGCCGCCCTCGAGCACCGCCTTCAGCGACTTGTAGGCCGCGTCCTGGCCGTCGAAGCTGAGGTCGTCGCAGAACAGGATGAAGCGGCGCGGCGCGCGGCGCAGCGTAGCCAGCACCGAAGGCAGCGAGGGGATGTCCTCGCGGTGGATCTCGATCAGCGCCAGCGGCCGGCCCGCCACCTCCTCGTTGATCGCCGCGTGCGCGGCCTTGACCAGCGAGCTCTTGCCGGCGCCGCGCGCGCCCCACAGCAGGGCGTTGTTGGCCGGGAAGCCCCTGGCGAAGCGGCGTGTGTTGTCGAGCAGCTGCTGCTTCTGGCGGTCGATGCCCTGCAGGAGGTTGATGTCGACGCGGCTGACCGCCGGCACCGGCTCCAGGCGATGGCTGTCGACATGCCAGACGAAGGCGTCGGCGGCCCTCAGGTCGGTATCCTGGCGCGCGGCGGGGGCGAGGCGGTCGAGCGCATCGGCGATCCGGCGCAACAGGGGTTCGTACTCGGCGGTCATGATGGCGCTGGCGGCTGATGGCGGGGCGGAAGCGGCCGGGAACCTATCCCTAATGCCTTGATCGTCCAAGGCATTTTTCCGACCGTGGGACTTGCGCCACGGTCGGCGCAAACCCATCTGTCGCGTTGCAATGCGGGGCCGGGTCTGTATAGTCCGGCGTCTTTTTTCCGGCCCCTCCTGCGGGCCCAAAACCGGGGTTACGACATGTTCATCAGCGAGGCCTATGCCCAGGCGGCGGGCGGCGGCGGCGGTATGGACGGGCTGCTGTCGAACATCGCGCCGCTGATCCTCATCTTCGTCGTCTTCTACTTCCTGCTGATCCGCCCGCAGCAGCGCCGCGCGCGCGAGCACCGCGAGATGCTGGCCAGCGTGCGGCGCGGCGACCAGGTGGTCACCGGCGGCGGCTTTCTCGGCAAGGTCACCAAGGTCCTGAACGACAACGAGATCGAGATCGAGCTGGCCGAGGGCCTGCGCGTGCGCGCGCTCAAGGGCACCTTGCAGAACATCGTCAGCCGCGGCGAGCCGACTGCCAAGGAAGCGGCGAACAAGGAGGCCGTCCAGAAGCCCACCAGCGTGCTGGGCGGCCTGTTCGGCGGCCGCAAGAAGTAGCCGGGCGCGACCCGGATGCTCCATATCCCCCGCTGGCAGACCTGGACGATCTTCGGCATCACGCTGTTCTGCGCGGTGCTGGCGCTGCCCAACCTCCTGCCGCGCTCGGTGCTCAACCACCTGCCGGCGTGGTACGCCGGCAACCTGATCAACCTCGGCCTCGACCTGCGCGGCGGCGTGCACTTGCTGCTCGATGTCGACGTGCGCACGGTGTTCCGCCAGAACGCCATAAACCTCACCGGCACGGTGCGCGAGCGACTGCGCGAGAGGGGCATCCAGGCGCGCGACATCGTCGCCGAAGGCGGCGTCGTCACCGTCACCATCCGCGACGAGGCGCAGGGCAACGACGCCCAGTCGGTGCTGCGCAACATCGATTCGACGCTGACGGTCGAGCGCACCGCGCCTGCCGCCTTCCGCCTGTCGTACACCGAGCAGGAGCAGGCGCGCCGCCGCCGCGAGATCCTCGAGCAGTCGATCGAGGTGCTGCGCCGGCGCATCGACGAGTCGGGCACCAAGGAGCCGTCCCTGCAGATCCAGGGCAGCGACGGCATCGTCGTCCAGGTGCCGGGCGTGCAGGATCCGGCCGAGCTCGAGCGCATCGTCGGCAAGACGGCGCGGCTGTCGTTCCGCCTCGCCGATATCGACTGGGTTCCGGGTTCCCCGGTGGCGGCCAGCGCGGTGCTGCTGCCAACCAAGGAAGGCTGGGACGAGGCGCTCAGGCAGTGGGAAACGCAGAAGCGGCCGGAAGAGAAGGAGCTGCGCGCCGCCGATGTGTGCCGCCGCTTCCAGGTGCAGTGCCAGGCGGTGCGCCGCGCCATCATCGTCGGCGGCGAGGATCTCACCGGCGCCAACGCGACCTTCGACCAGCAGACCAGCCAGCCGATCGTCGGCTTCCAGTTCAACAGCGCCGGCGGCCGCGCCTTCTGCCGCGTGACGACGAACAACGTCGGCAACCCGCTGGCCATCGTGCTCGACGATGTGGTGATCAGCGCCCCGCGCATCAACAGCGCGATCTGCGGCGGCAGCGGCATCATCACCGGCCAGTTCACGGTGCAGCAGACCAACGAACTGGCGCTGCTGCTGCGCGCCGGCGCCCTGCCGGCGACGCTGACGATCGTCGAGAAGCGCACGGTGGGCGCCGATCTGGGCGCCGACGCCATCCAGGCCGGCCTGATCGCCTCGATCGTCGGCACGGTGCTGGTCGTGCTGTTCATGTTCGTCGCCTACGGCCCGATCTTCGGCTCCTTCGCCAACATCGCGATGGTCGTGAACATGGTGATGGTGTTCGCCGGCATGTCGGTGCTCGGCGCCTCGCTGACCCTGCCGGGCATCGCCGGCCTGGTCCTGACCGTGGGCCTGGCCGTCGATTCCAACGTGCTGATCTACGAGCGCGTGCGCGAGGAGCAGGCGGCGGGACGCCAGCCGATGTCGGCCCTGGTCGCCGGCTACGAGCGCGCGCTGTCGGCGATCATCGACGCCAACCTCACCACCCTGATCGCCGGCCTGCTGATGTTCGGCTTCGGCAGCGGTCCGATCCGCGGCTTCGCCGTGACCCTGTCGCTGGGGCTGGTGACGTCGATGTTCAGCTCGACGATCTTCACCCGCATGGTTCTGGGCTGGTGGCTGCGCACGTTCCGCCCGCGCGAGCTGGTGATCTGAGGCCGCCATGTGGAAGCCACTGCGCCTGATGCCGATCAGGACCAACTTCGACTTCCTCGGCAAGCGCATCCACTCGCTCGTGCTGTCGACGGCGGTCAACATCGCCGCGCTGGTTCTGGTCTTCACCGTCGGATTCAATTTCGGCATCGATTTCCTCGGCGGCATCGCCATCGAGGCGCGCTCGAACAAGGGCCCGGCCAGTCTCGCGGCGATCCGCGCGACCACGTCGGGCCTCGGTGTCGGCGAGGTCACGCTGCAGGAGTTCGGCAATGTCGAGACCGTGCTGGTGCGCGTGCAGCGCCAGGATCCCGGTCCGGCCTGTGTCGGCAATGCCGGCAAGCTCCTGACCGCGGCGATGGGCGACGGCTGGGGCCTGAGGCCTGCGACCGGCGGGCTGGGCGGAGAGCTCGAGGTCGTGGCGCCGCAGCCGCTCAATGATGAGCGCCGCGTCGCGGTCGCGCGCACCATCGCCGTCAACGACGCCCAGGTGGCGCGTGGCACGGGTGCGACCTCGCGCGTGCTGATGACGCCGGAGCAGCAGGCCGAGTGGTGCCAGCAGGTGGCGATCCGCCTGGTCGCCGCGGCGCTGGGCGGCGATTACGACATCCGCCGCACCGAGACCGTGGGCCCCAAGATCGGCGCCGAGCTGATGCGCACCGGCATCATCGCGGTGATCATCACCATGCTGGGCATCGCCGCCTACGTCTGGTTCCGCTACGAGTGGCAGTTTGCGGTCGGCGCGCTGATCGCGGTGACGCACGACGTGCTGACGACCGTCGGCTTCTTCGTGATCACCCAGCTCGAGTTCAACCTGGCGGCGCTGGCCGCGGTCCTGACCGTCGCCGGCTACTCGGTGAACGACACCGTCGTGGTGTTCGACCGCGTGCGCGAGAACATGCGGCGCTACAAGAAAATGTCGCTGGTCGGCATGCTCAATGTCAGCGTCAACGAGACCCTGGCGCGCACCATCATGACGTCGGGCACCGTGTTCATGGCCATGGCCGCGCTGGCGCTGTTCGCCGGACCGGTGCTGCACAGCTTCTCCTACGCCATGCTGTGGGGGGTGATCGTCGGGACCTACTCGTCGATCTGGGTGGCCAACGCCAGCCTGGTCTATCTCAACCTGCGGCCCGAGCGGCTGCGGCCGGACGACGACGCCAATCCGACCGCGACGGCGGCGCGGCCCTGAGACGTGACGCGGGCGGTCGGCGATGACGACACCGACCGACAAGACCCTGCCGATGCCCGATCCGACGGAGCGGCAGGTCATCCAGAGCTACGGCGACGGCGGCTTTCGCGTGAGCGGCGCGCGGCATATCGGCGCGATCATGGTGACCGCGGTTCGCACGATCGCCTGGCCCGACGCCCAGGTCGCGGCGCTCGATCCGGGCTCGCTTCCCGGCGACATCGACGTGCTGGTGATCGGTTGCGGCGCACGCGCGGACTTCGTGCCGCCGGCGACGCGCGAGGCTTTCAGGCGGCGTGGCATTTCGCTCGAGGTGGCGGATACGCCGGGGGCGTGCCGCACCTACAACATCCTGCTGGCCGAAGGGCGGCGGGTGGCCGCCGCCCTCCTGCCGGTTTAGGGCGGCGAACGGAAAGACAGAGGCACCCTTTCCTTCCGGGCGGAGCGAGGGATCCAGGCCTGCCCTGGATCCCTCGCTCCGCTCGGAATGACAGCAATTGCGTTCGATCAACTGCCCGCCGGTTTGATCGCTACACCAGGTTGGCGTTGGCGAACTCCCAGTTCACCAGACGGTCGAGGAAGGTCTGGACGTACTTGGCCCTATCCTGCTGGTAGTCGAGATAGTAGGCGTGCTCCCAGACGTCGAGCGTGATCAGCGCCTTCTGGCCGTGCACCATCGGCAGGTCGGCGTTGCCGGTGCTCGTAATCGCCAGCTTGCCATCGGCGATGACCAGCCAGGCCCAGCCCGAGCCGAACTGTCCGGTCGCCGCGGTCTTGAACTCCTCGGCGAATTTCTCGTAGCCGCCGAAATCCGCATCGATGCGCTCGGCGATCGCGCCCGTCGGACGGCCGCCGCCCTGCGGCGTCATGCTGTGCCACAGGAAGGTGTGGTTCCATACCTGGGCGGCGTTGTTGAAGATCTTGGCCTTCGCCTTCTTGCGCGCGGTGGCGCGGATCACGCCCTCCAGCGGCATCTTGGCGAGGTTGGATCCCTGGATCAGTTCGTTCAGCGTCTGCACGTACTTCGCGTGGTGCTTGCCGTGATGGTGGTCCAGCGTGTCGGCGGAAATGTGCGGCTGGAGCGCGTCGCGCGCATAGGGCAGCGGCGGCAGCTCGTGCGTCACCAGGCTCCTGGCCCGCGGCGCGGCCGGCGGGGTTTCCGACAGGTACGGGTTGTGATGGTCCATGACGCGACTCCTGCTGTGGGGATGGACCCGATATAGGTCCCGACCATGACGGGTGCACGGCTATCGCCGCAGATGCCCCAGAATGGCCAAACTTCGTGCGGTATGTGTTCTGCGACACAACGAAACCGCAGCAAAAACGGGGCCCCGCAGGGCCCCGTTGTCGTGCGGTGCTATCGACGGACGGTCGTCAGAGGCCGCCGTTCTGCTGTGCGACCATGCAGTAGAGCATGGCGATCGACAGCAGGGTGTTGATGCGCGAGGTCAGCATGGCGATGCGCGCCGCCTTGGGCTTCTGGTCGGCCGGGCAGTCGACGAGGCCCAGCGCCTTCTGCTGGTTCGGCCAGATGATGAACCAGACATTGAAGGCCATGATCAGCGCCAGCCACATGCCGATGCCGATGGCGTGCACGCCCTTGTTCAGCAGCAGCGCCTCAAGGATGTAGCCGCTCATCCACGCCAGCAGCAGGCCGGTGACGACCGTCGCGAGCGCGCCATAGCGGAACCAGAACAGCACCTCGGGCGCGATGAACTTGCTGATCGCCGCGCGGTGCTCGGCCGGTTCGATCTTCGGCACGGTCGGGATCTGCACGAAGTTGAGGTACCACAGCAAGCCGATCCACATCACGCCCGAGATCACGTGCAGCCAGCGCATGATGAAGGTCGCCCAGGTGTGATCGACCTTGATGAAGGCGCCGGTAAGCGCACCGACGATGACGATGATGGCGATGAGCAGGACGAGACCTGCCAGCAGCGTACGGCCAAGGGATTGGAGTATGGCGGCCATTACAGGCTCCCCTCATTGGTTCTTGTGGGACTCGGTATCGGGATCGAAGGCTATCATATCGGCGAGTCGTTTCAATATGTGGTAGGTCCGCCGTGCGGTCGGACGAGGTATCGCGATGCAGCATGGCCCCAACGGGGGTGACGACGACCTGGCGGCGGCCTGGACCTATTGCGCGACCCAGGCCCGCAGCGCCGATCACGGGCGCTGGCTCTGCAGCCTGTTCGCGCCCGAGGCGGCGCGCCGCGATCTGTGGGCCGCGCTGGCCTTCAACGCCGAGATCGCCCGCACCCGCGAGGTGGTGCGCGAGCCGATGCTGGGGCAGATCCGCCTGCAATGGTGGCGCGAAGCCATCGCCGAGGCCTATGCCGGCAAGGTGCGCGCGCATCAGGTGATGGCGCCGCTGGCCGATGCCATCGCCCGGCGCCGCCCGCCGCGCGAGCGGTTCGAGGCCCTGCTCGACGGCCGCCTGCACGATCTCGAGGACGAGCCCTTCGAATCACTGGCCTCGCTCGAAGACTATGCCGCGGCGACGTCGGGTGCCCTCTCGCTGCTGATGCTCGACCTGCTGGGCATCGACGACGCCGATGCGCGCGCGGCGGCCGGTGCGATCGGCACGGCGTGGTCGCTGGCCGGGCTGGCGCACGCCACACCGCATCTCGCGGCGCGCCGCCGGCTGATGCTGCCGCGGGACCTTTTGGGCGATATCAATCCCGAATCGCTGTTCACAGGACAGCCCGACGAGCGGCTGGCCGGCGTGGTGCGCGTCGTGCTCGATCGCGCGGACGCGCTGCTGGGCGAGGCGCGCCGCCATCGCCGCAAGGTGCCGCGGCAGGCTCTGCCGGTGCTTGTCCAGGCGCGGCTGCTCGACCGCCAGATCGCGCGCATCCGCCATGCGGGTTTCCGCGTGTTCGGGCTGTCCGCCGAAACGCCATCGGCCGTGGCGCCGATCCGCCTGTGGTGGGCGGTGCGCACGGGCCGTTTCTGAGGCACGATGGCGCCATCACGGAGACAGGAGACGACATGCCCACGGCCAAGGCCAATGGCCTCACCATCGCCTACGAGACATCGGGCGATCCGCGCGATCCCACCATCCTGTTGGTGATGGGGCTGGGCGCGCAGCTGACGCTGTGGCCCGACGCCTTCGTCGAGGCGCTGGCGGCCAACGGCCTGCATGTCGTGCGCTACGACAATCGCGACGTCGGCCTGTCGAGCGACTTCGACTCCTCCGGCGTCGTCGACATGAACGAGGTGATGATGAGGGCGATCGCGGGCAAGCCGCTCAGCCCGCCCTACACCGTGGCCGACATGGCGGCCGACGGCATCGGTCTGCTCGACGCGCTGGGCATCAGGGCCGCGCATGTCGCGGGCCTGTCGATGGGCGGCATGATCGTGCCGCACATGGCCGCGCGCCATGCCGATCGCGTGCGCAGCATGACGGTGATCATGTCGAGCTCGGGGCGCCGCGGCCTACCGCCGGGCAAGCCCGAGGCGATGAAGATGCTGATGACGCGGCCGATGTCCGACGACCGCGCCGAGGTCCTGCGGCACAGCATGGCGCTGCGCCGCGCCATCGGCGGGCCGGCCTACCCCGAGAACGAGGAGGTGCTGCGCGCCACCGTCGAGCGGCAGGTCGACCGCCGCTACTACCCGCAGGGCGTCGGCCGCCAGTATTACGCCGTCATCGCCGACGGCGACCGCACCGCCCTGCTGAAGTCGCTCAAGCTGCCGACCCTGGTGATTCACGGCAGTGACGATCCGCTGCTGCCGGTGGAATGCGGCCGCGACGTCGCCGCCTCGGTGCCGGGCGCGGCGATGCACGAGGAGCCCGGAATGGGCCACGAGATTCCCGGTCCGCTCTGCCAGTCGCTCGCCGCCAAGATCGCGGCGCACTGCAAGGCAGCAGCAGAGGTTCGGTCCGTGGCCGCGGAATAGGGCTACCGCATCAGCTGGGCGCCCTTGTCGAGAAGCGGCAGGACCTTGTCCTTCGCTTCCGGCGGCACGCCGAAGACGACGCGATCGACGCCGGCGTCGCGGGCGCGCTTGAGCGCGTCGGCGTCCATGCCGACGCCGAAGATCGTCACCGGCACGTCGGCCTCGGCGCGGCCGGCTTCCTTCAGCATCGCCCGGAACGGCGGCAGCATCGACAGCGTGTCGCCGCCGCGCCCGCCGATCGGCATCCAGCCATCGGCGTAGGCGATGGCGCGGCGCGCGCCCTGCGGGAAGCCGCCGCCGACGATGATCGGCGGATAGGGCTTCTGCACCGGCTTGGGCCACTGCATCATTTCCCCGAACTGCACCATCTCGCCGGCGTATTTCGGCTTCGAGCGCTGCCAGATCTCCTTCATCGCCTCGATGCGCTCGCGCATCAGCTTGAAGCGCGTGCCGAAGGCCGTGCCGTGATCGGCCATCTCCTCGGCGTTCCAGCCGCCGCCGACGCCGAACAGCAGCCTTCCGTTCGACAGCCGGTCGATCGTCGCGACCTCCTTGGCGGTATAGATCGGATCGCGCTGCACGACGAGGCACACGCCGGTGCCCAGCTTGATCGTCTTGGTGACCACCGCCGCCGCGCCCAGCGCGACGAACTGGTCATAGGTGTCGTAGTACCATTTCGGCAGCTCGGCACCGCCGGGCCATGGCGATGTGCGGCTGGTGGGAATGTGGCTGTGCTCGGGGAACCACAGCGATTCGTAACCACGCGCCTCGACCTCGACCGCCAGCTCCTGCGGCTGGATCGAGTAGTCCGTCGGAAACATCGTGATGCCGATCTTCATGCCTGGTCCTCCCCTTGCGGTCAGGCAGGAGAGTAGTTGGACCAGGTCAACCTGTCATTCCGAGCGCAGCGAGGAATCCAGAGCGACCTGGATTCCTCGCTGCGCTCGGAATGACAGGATTTCTACTCCGCCGCCTGACGGGTTACACCCAACCAGGCGTCGAGATCGGCGAGCGCGCGGCTGGTGATGGCGAGCTTCTTGTCCTTGCCGCGCGGCGGGCGCTTGGCGCCTGCCGGCGTGGGTACATCGGGGAACAGGCCGAAATTCACGTTCATCGGCTGATAGGTCGCGGCGTCGGCGCCGCCGGTGATGTGCGCCAGCAGCGCGCCCAGCGCCGTGGTGCGCGGTGGCGGCGATGGTTCGACGCCCAGCCGCTCGGCGGCGGCGAAACGTCCCGCCATCAGGCCGACGGCGGCGCTCTCGACATAGCCTTCGCAGCCGGTGATCTGGCCGGCGAAGCGCAGCGCCGGGCGCGCCTTGAGGCGGAACGTGCCGTCGAGCAGGCGCGGGCTGTTGATGAAGGTGTTGCGGTGCAGGCCGCCCAGCCGCGCGAACTCCGCATGCTGCAGGCCGGGGATCATGCGGAAGATCCTGGTCTGCTCGCCGTGCTTCAGCTTGGTCTGGAAGCCGACGATGTTGAACAGCGTGCCCAGCGCGTTGTCCTGGCGCAGCTGGACCACGGCGTGCGGCCGCCGGCCGGTGCGCGGATCGGTCAGCCCCACCGGCTTCATCGGGCCGAAGGCCAGCGTATCGCGGCCGCGCTCGGCCATCACCTCGATCGGCAGGCAGCCGTCGAAATAGGGCGTGTCCTTCTCCCACTCCTTGAACGAGGTCTTCTCGCCGGCGATCAGGGCGTCGATGAAGGCGTAGTAACCGTCGCGGTCGAGCGGGCAGTTGATGTAGTCGGCGCCATCGCCGCCCGGCCCGGCCTTGTCGTATCGCGACTGGAACCAGGCGATGTCCATGTCGATGGAGTCGCGATGCACGATGGGCGCGATGGCGTCGAAGAAGGCAAGGTTGCTCTCGCCCGAGAGCTCGAGAATCGCCTGGCTGAGCGCCGGCGAGGTCAGCGGGCCGGTGGCGACGATGACGCTGTCCCAGTCCGGCGGCGGCGCGCCGGCGATCTCCTCGCGGCGGATCTCGATCAGCTTCTCGGCCTCGATCGCCGCTTGCACGGCGCCGGAGAAACCGTGCCGATCGACGGCGAGCGCGCCGCCCGCCGGCACCTTGTGCTGATCGGCGGCACGCAGGATCAGCGAGCCGCAGCGGCGCATCTCCTCGTGCAGCAGGCCTACCGCATTGCTCGCGGCGTCGTCGGAACGGAAGGAGTTGGAGCACACCAGCTCGGCCAGCGAATCGGTGATATGCGCATCGGTGCCGCGAATGGGTCGCATCTCGTGCAGCACCACGGGGACGCCGGCGCGCGCCAGCTGCCAGGCGGCCTCGCTGCCGGCGAGACCGCCGCCGATCACATGCACGGGCTTGAACATCGCTGCCGACACCGCTTCAATCCGACCAAGCGCCAGGGGGAGGCGCAGCAATAGTCCCGCGGGCCGACCGGCGCAATCGCCGGTGCGTCGCGGGCGATCGGGAGGCTCAATGCCAGTCACGCGTCACAATCCGAAGACCGTTCCGCTCGCCGGCAAATACACCCATGGCGTCGAGCTGCCGCCGGGGCAGCGCGTCCTCTACGTCTCGGGCCAGGTCGGCACCGACGCCAAGGGCAAGGTCGCCGCCGGCATCGAGAAGCAGTGCGATGCCGTCTTCAAGAACATCGGCGCGGTGCTGAAGAGCACCGGCATGAGCTACGGCGATATCATCAAGGTCAATGTCTACCTCACCGATGCGCGCTACATCGGCGCCTTTCGCGCGGTACGCGACAAATACATCCACGACCCGTTCCCGGCCTCGACCCTTGTGATCGTGTCCGGGCTCGCCGCGCCCGACATGCTGGTCGAGGTCGAGGCGGTCGCCGCCAGGCCCTGACGGTCTCGCCTACGGCGGCGTCCACAGGCCGGCGCGCTCGCCGAACTGGTTGCGCCAGCCGAACCAGTAGGCGTTGTGGCCGGGCACGCGCTCGAGCCGCCGGCCATCCGGCGCGACCAGGGCGGATTCGGTGCGCGACCACGTCGTGCCGCTCTCGTCGCGCAATCTGTCTCCCGGCAGCGCGTCGAAGGTGAGCGCGCCTCGACGATAGACGCGCACCGTCTCGGTCGCGCCCTCGCCGATCGCCACGACGGGCACGGCGCCGACCATGTCGTTGACCACGCGCCCGCCGGCGAAGGCCTTCACCGGCCAGGCGCGCAGCGCGCCGTCCAGCCGCAC
This sequence comes from Alphaproteobacteria bacterium, assembly GCA_019635875.1. Taxonomy (NCBI): domain Bacteria; kingdom Pseudomonadati; phylum Pseudomonadota; class Alphaproteobacteria; species Alphaproteobacteria bacterium. The sequence continues at coordinate 257,581 of JAHBYP010000008.1, read as the reverse complement.
GCCATGCACGATGTCCTTGGGCTTCAGCCTCCCGTCGGTCGCGGCCGCCGGGAACATCAGCCCGGGACGGGTGAAGTAGTCGCCATAAGGCTTGCCGGGCGCGTAGTCGCGCGTATGGCCAGTGTCGAGCGAGAGCACGCGCGTGCCGGGCTGGTCGCGCTTCCACCGCTCCCAGGTGGTGACGACGATCGGTCGCGTGCGCAGCGCGATGCCGGATCCCACCAGGGGGCCGACCGCCGGCGTGCCGCCGAGGTGGTTCCACAGCGACAGAGTCTCGCGGTCGTACATCAGCTTGTTGGAGCGGTAGAGCAGCTTCGACGAGCCGAACTCGAAGGGCTTGGCGCGGCCGGCGACATGGCTTTCATAGAGCACGCCGGCGCCGCAGAGCGTGCAGTAGGCCAGCGCCACCGGCACGCCGCTGACCACGTCGTTGGCCATCTCGTGCCAATCCATGATGCGGTGCGGATACGCCCGCACGTCGCCGCCGACCTCGACGCCGAAGACCAGCTCGCCCGGCCACAGCCAGTCGGCGTCGCCGGCGGCGATGAACCTGGGGTTCACCAATGCGGGAATGCCGTCCTTGGCGACGCCACCCCAGACGATCTCCTCGAGCCGGATGGCGCGACGCGCGCCGGGCGAGACGAAGTCGAGGAAGTTGGGATCGATCGCGTGCAGCAGATTGGCCTTGAAGACGTCGTAGCCGGCGAACGGCTCGCGCGGGTTCAGCTCCTGCCAGACCATCCATTCCTGCCAGCCCTTACCCACGTCGCGCCCGGCGGCGGCGCGCAACGCCGGGCCGATCACCTCGAAATCCTCGGGATTGAAGAACCACAGGTCGAGCAGCACCGGCACGACGTCCGGCCGCTCCAGTGCGACCAGCCCGCGCAACGCTGCGCGCCGGCGCTCTTCGTGACCGGTGAGCGCGGCGAGCGCCAGTCGCAGCACCGGCTCGTCGCGCGCCCGGGCACCGCCGGCCAGCGCGGCGAACGCCATCGCCGAGGCGAGCCGGCGGCCGATCGGAGGCGGGCGTCGCATGCCGCGAGCCTCGGCGACCGCCAGCGGCGGATCAAGCGCCCGACACCACCGCTCCCGGTGATGTGACCGCTTGTGTGCCGGCACGGCGCAGAAGGAAGCGTTGCGCCGGCATCGAACGGGTCAGCCGCGCCGCCTCGGCGAAGGCGCGCGCGGCGTCGGCGTCGCGGCCCAGCCGGCGCAGCAACTCGCCGCGAATGGCAGGCAGCAGGAAGTACTCCTCCAGTGCCGCCTCGCCGGCCAGCGCCTCGACCTCGGCCAGGCCGCGCGCGACGCCATCGGTCATCGCCACGGCGACGGCGCGATTGAGGCGATGCACGGGCGAGGGCGCAAGCGCCACCAGCGTGTCGTAGTAGCCGAGGATCGAGCGCCAATCGGTTTCGTCGAACGTCGCGGCGCGCGCGTGCTCGGCGGCGATGCCGGCGAGCAGGTGGAACTCCGACAGGTGCTGGCCGGTCGCGGCGCGCTCCAGGCGCGCGAAGCCCTCGGCGATCGCCGCGCGATCCCAGCGCGCGCGGTCCTGGTCGGCGAGCAGCACGATCTCGCCGGCCGCGTCGGTCCGTGTCGGCAGGCGCGCGAGATGGAACAGCAGCAGCGCCGCCAGCGCCTGGGCTTCGGGCCGGCCGGCGATCGGGTGATCGGCCAGCAGCCGCGCCAGCCGCACCGCCTCGTCGCAGACATCGGCACGCACCAGCGCGTCACCGTCGGCCGCGCCATGGCCCTCGTTGAAGGCGAGGTAGAGCGCGTCGAGCACCGTCGCCAGCCGCGAGGGCAAGTCGCGCGGCGACGGCATGTCGAGCGACAGGCCGCGCTCGAGCACGCGCCGGCGCGCGCGCACCAGCCACTGCGCCACGGTGGCTTCTTCGCGCAGCACGCCGGATGCTATTTCGCGCGTCGACAGCCCGCAGCCGACGCGCAGGATCAGCGCCAGCCGCATCTCTTCCGACAGCGCCGGGTGCGCGCACATGAAGAGCAGGCGCAGCTCGTCGTCGGCGAGCTCCTCGGTAAAGCGCGCGCCCGGCGGCGCGGGCGTGCGCGCCAGCAGCTCGCGCTCGATGGCGGCGGCATGGCGGCGCAAGGTGGCGTCGCGGCGCGCGGCGTCGATCGCCAGCCGACGCGCCGCGGTGAACAGCCACGCGGCGGGGTCGTCGGGCACGCCGCGATAGGGCCAGACGCGCAGTGCCTGCAGCAGCGCCTGCTGGGTCACGTCCTCGGCGAGGTCGAGGCGTTGCGCGCCCAGGCTGCGCGCGAGCGCGGCGACGATGCGGCCGGACTCGCGGCGGAACAGGCGATCGACCAGCGCGCCGACGGGGTCGCAGGGCGCCGGCCGCATGGCGCTCACATCTCGTGGATCTGACGCACCTCGATGGTGCCGGTGGCGCCCGGTCGGACATGCGGGCAGCCCTTGGCGATCTCGCAGGCGGCGGCGTAGTCCTCGGCCTCGATCACGAAGTAGCCGCCGATCAGCTCCTTGCTTTCCGCGTACGGCCCGTCCTTCACCGTGACCTGCGCGCCGCTGTGATGCAGCACCTTGCCGGGATCGTCGCGCAGCTTGTCGCTGCCGACCAGCTTGCCGGCCTCGCGCAGCCCCTGTGACCAGGCGCGATACTTGCCGATGATCGCCTGCATCTCGGCCGGCGACAGCGCGGTGAAGTCCCTGGGGTTGTCGCGCAGCAGCAGCATGAACTTGGCCATCTCCGTCTCCCTTGGCTGGACATCATAGAGACGGATGGGCTGGCCGGAAATCGACAGGCTCCGGTGCGGGTCGATGGATTATCGCTGTTTGTGGCCGAGCAACGCCTCGCGCAGGTCTGTCGTAGGGGGTACCCGGCCGATCCATGTCTCGAGCAACACCCGGGCGAAGGCGGGGCCGGCGATACCGCCGCGAAGGACCTGGTCCTCATGCACTTTGAGGTTCCCGCCGTCGAAGACGAAACGCCACCGCGTCTTCGGGCGGGCGTCCGCCAGCGTGGCGAGGAAGGCGTCAGTGGCGTCGCCATCGAGCACGCAGCCGATGCGGCAATTGGCGCGCAGCGACGTAAGACAGGCTTCGCGGATCGCGGCCGCCGACGCCTCGCGGCAATAGACCATCTCGACCGCCCAGGACCGCCCGAGGCGCAGCGCTTCAGACGCTGCGGTCGTCAATGTAGGTTGGTAGAGTGCCGCCGCGTAGGCCCGAATGCCCCATGGCGAGACGACACGCCAACCCTGGCCATTGAGGAAGAGCGCGGTACCGCCCACCTCGATCATCCGGGGAAACGACATCTCGCACGCCGCGGCCGGCGGCGCCGAGCACAGCAGCACGGCAGCGAATATGAGCGAGCAGCGGATGGCGCGGCGCACTACCAGCCGGTGGACGAGGCGTCCGTGCGGTCGAATCGCGCGCGGGCACGGCCTTTGGCCGTCTTGCGCGACAACTGCACGACCGAGGGTGCGTGGGCGCGTTCGCTTGTCGCGCCCGTGACGGGATCCCAGAAAAGGCGATGGCCTGGCTGGTGGAGCCTGATCGGCGGCAGCAGAAATCGGTCGCGCTGCGCATTCACCAGGCACATGGACCGCATGCCGTCGGCGGTGGCCACCATGAACGCGCAAGCCTCGATGCGATCTCGCTCGAGCTTGCAGGCGTCCATGAAGTTGTGGACGAAGAATGAGACCTTCTCGACCCTGCCGCGTCCGCGCCACAGCCCGCGCCTCATGCGCCAGGCCAACCGGCCGGCCCATCGCAGCCCGGGCAACCACAGCCCGGGCCGCGCCATCCAGAACCGCAGTAGCGTCGCGACAGACCGCAATCGATGTCGCCGGTCGAGGCGCACATCCACGGCCTCCTCAAGCATGCGCTCGAGGAACGGGCGATCGCGGTACAGGTCGAAGGCCTCCTGTCCCGCCGCCAGCACACAGGCGTAGCGGTTGCAGGCCGGGTGGCCGCCGAGTGGAAAGTCCCATGACAGGCGCGCGGCCAGGGCGGCATCGATGGCGGCGCAGATTGCGGCCGGCGTCAGCGTCTCGGGCCGGCTGCCCAGCACGCCGCGGCCGGTTGCGGCCTGCAATTGAAAGCTGGCAAAGGATATCGTGCCGGCCCGGGCAAAGAAGTAGCGCACCAGCGCCCTGACCTCGCCGACATTGCCGGTGTGCAGCGAGGTGTTGAAGATGACGTTCAGGCCCAGCCCGCGGGCGCGTTCGACGTAGACATCGCGCAGGGCGTTGAGCGCGACTTCCGAGTCGTAGCCCTTGCGGTTCTGCGTCGTATCGACATGGAAGGCCACGTCGACAAGGCCCGCGCTGGCGAGCCTCGCCAGCAGCTCCCGCGTGGCGCGAATACCGTTCGTGAACAGCGCGGGCCGCAGTCCGATCGCCGCGGCGTGGCGCACGATCGCCACCAGCTCGTCATGATCGCGCAACGTCGGATCGCCACCGGTGATCTGCACGTCGGTTCCCTCGCCATAGATGCAGCGCACGTCGTCCAGGCGCCGCAGGACCTCCGGCAGCGGCAGATCCTTGAGCGCCTCGGACGAGTCTGAGAGATAGCAAAGGCCGCAATCGAGATTGCAGCGCTGCGTGATCTCGACGGCGATGCAGCCGACGCCCCAGCGGCGGCCATAGGCCTGCGCCGGCGACCACAGGCCGAGCTTGCGCATCAGCCGGCGAGCGCGCTCGTGCGGCGTCTCGCCGCCATCGCCGCGATAGGCCGGCCATGCCGCGATCTCGTCCGGGCTCATCGTCGATCGCTCGATCATCGCGGACTCCGTCGTGCGGCGGCACTGTGCCCATGCGTACTGACCGTCGCCATTCACGTTGTCGTTGCCGGGAGCCGGATCACACAGACTTGAGTGTCAAGTGAACGCTGCCGCATCTGATCTTTCGCCGCACAGCGACGAGGTATCGAGATGAATGGCACCGCCGGTGCGCCCCGGATGACGCGGCGAGCGATGATCGGCGGACTCGCAGCCGTCGCCACCCCATCCGCCGAGGCGCTCGCCCAGCCCAGCGCCGATCCCTGGCAGCGCTGGTCATCGCACGACGATGGCAGTGCCACAGCGATTGACCACGCGATTTGGGCCGCTTTCCTCGATCGCTACGCCGCGAGCGACGCCTACGGAGTCGTGCGCCTGCCTTACGCGCGAATAGCCGGCGAGGATCGTCGGGCGCTGGAGTCGTACATCGCCGCCCTGGAAAGCAGCCCGGTGTCATCGCTGCGGCGTGCCGAGCAGCTCGCCTACTGGGTGAACCTGTACAACGCCCTGACCGTTCGGATCGTGCTCGACCACTACCCGGTGAAGTCGATTCGCGATATCCGCCTTGGCGGTGGCCTGACAGCCGCCTTCTTCGGTGGCCCGTGGGATGCCAAGCTGCTGCGGATCGAGAATGAACGAGTGTCGCTCAACGACATCGAGCATCGCATCCTGCGCCCGCTCTGGCGTGATGCGCGCCTGCACTACGTCGTCAACTGCGCCTCGACAAGCTGTCCCGCGCTGCCCGTGCGGCCAATCTCTCACGCGGCGGCGGACGATGCGATGGATCGCGCCGCGAGGGCGTATGTGAACGGCGCCTATGGCGTGCGTCGCCAGGGCGACAGCCTATGGGTCTCGAGCATCTACCGATGGTACCGCGGCGATTTCGGCGGCAGCGACGCCACCATCGTCGCTCATCTGGCGCGCTATGCCACCGGTGAGCTCGCGGCCGTCCTTGCCCGTGGGCCCAGGATCGTGAACGACTTCTACGACTGGAGTCTAAACGACAGGTCGTAGCGCAAATCGCCGCGCCTGACCGGCAGTTCGGCGAAAGGCGGTCGATTGCCGGTGCTCCGAAATGAGCGTATGCTCAACCCATGGATCTGCCGGCCGTCCCGTTCTTCGATGCCCGCGACGGTGGGCCGGCGGCGCATGCGCGCGCGCGTGCCGGACAGACGCGGGCGGTGCGCGACGCGTGCCTCGGCTGGGTCCCGGCCGGCGGTGCGCTGGCGCGCATCGGCGATCCGATCGTGCGCCGCTGGATGAAGCGCTCGGCCTCGCCCTACGCCACCGACATCGCCGCCATCCAGGCCGGCCTGGGCAGGCCGGGTGCGTGGACCTTGCACGGCGCCTATCTCTTCGGCTGCACGGCACTGGCCGATGAGGGAGCATGCGGGCCGCGCCTGCGCCGCACGCTCGACTGGCCGTTCCCGGGCCTCGGCCGACTGGCCGAGGTCGTGCGCCAGCGCGGACCGGCCGGCGACTTCCTCAACGTCACGTGGCCGGGCTTCGTCGGCGTGCTGACGGCCGTTGCGCCCGGGCGCTTCGCCGCCGCGATCAACCAGGCACCGATGCCGCGCCGCACGTCGAGCGACGCGATGCGCTGGACGGACTATGCGCGCAATGCGCTGCGGCCGTTGCGCTCGGCCAGCAGGTGGCCGCCGGAGCATCTGCTGCGCCACGTCTTCGAGACCTGCGCGAGATTCGCCGAGGCGCGCGCGATGCTGGAGCGGGCGCCGCTCGCGCGCGCGGTGCTGTTCACGCTGGTCGGAGTGAGGCCCGGCGAATGCGTGGTGATCGAACGGGAAGAGACGGCGGCACGGACCCGCGTCGCCGACGGCGCGATCGCCAATGCCTGGCAGGATCCGCGCGAAGGCTGGGAGCCACGTGTCTGCGGTGTCGGCAGGCCGGCCGAGAACAATGCGAGGCGGATCGCGGCGCTTTCGGCCTGGTCCGGTCGGGAGGCACCGGCGTTCGAGTGGGTGGCACCCCCGGTGCTCAACAGCTTCACGCGGCTGAGCGTCGACATGGCGCCGGCCGACGGCACGCTGCGCGTGATGGGCTGGGAGCCGGATTCGCGTGGCGGCGCGATGCCGGTCTCGGCCGGCCGCTTCAGCCCATCGCCTGGCTGACCAGCGCGAAGCGGCGGGCGGGTCCCGACGGCGCCGGCGGCGTGCCGCGCACCATGATCGGCAATTCGCCGCCGCGCTCGAGGCCGAGCTCGTTGAGCCAGGCGGCGATGGCGGCGTGCTCCCTCGGCACGTCGACGCGCAGCGGCCGGCCGGCGTGCCGCCGGAGCCAGAACGCGATCAGGCGGCGCGCCTCCTCGTTGTCGCGTGCGACCACCGGGCCGACGACATGGCCTCTGCCGAAGAGCCGGCAGACCGAGAAGCCGACGATGCCGCCCTCGCGGCGCAGCGCGACGACCTCGCCGGCCTCGACCAGGGCGCCCAGCAGCGCCTCGCGCGGAAAGCCCATCGCGCTGGCGTCGAGCGCGACCAGCGCCGGCAGGTCGGCGCGGCCGGCCGGCTCGATCGTTCCGGTCACGCCGGCATCGACGGCCGTGCCCATGTGGGCGGCGTTCTCGCCGATGGCGACGAAGCCCAGCGACTCGTAGAGCCGGCGGCCGGCCTCGGTCGAGATCAGCAGCAGCGAGCGGCCGGCGGCATCGGCCAGCGTGCGTGTCATCAGCGCCCGCCCCATGCCGGCGCGATGCACGGTGGGATCGACGGCGACCATGCCGATCGTGGCGAAGTCATCGCCGTAGGGGAACCACATCAGCGCGCCGCGCAGCGCGCCGGCGCCGTCGAAGGCGCCCAGGCCGTTTCCGACCGACAGCGCGAACAGCCAGTCCTCGTAGCGATGCGCCCAGCCGACGGCGGCTGTCAGGCCGTGCGCGGCTCTGGTATGCATCGTGGTGATCGGCGCGATCTCGAATAACAGGCTCATGGGAACCTCCTGTGTCATCCCGAGCAAAGCGAGGGATCTAGTGCCGGCCTAGATCCCTCGCTGCGCTCGGGATGACAGTGTCTCTTTATGCTCGCTTGCGCGCGGCGGTCGTGCCGCCCTTGCGTAGGTGGGGCGCGAGGTACTGGCCGGTGAAGCTCTCGGCGACGCGCGCGACGTCCTCAGGCGTGCCCTCGGCGACGACGCGGCCGCCGCCGGCGCCGCCGTCGGGGCCGAGATCGAGGATCCAGTCGGCGGTCTTGATCACCTCGAGATTGTGCTCGATCACCAGCACCGTGTTGCCGGTCTCGACCAGCCGATGCAGCACCTCCAGGAGCTTGCGCACGTCGTCGAAATGCAGGCCGGTGGTGGGCTCGTCGAGAATGTAGAGCGTGCGCCCGGTGGCGCGGCGCGACAGTTCCTTGGCGAGCTTCACGCGCTGCGCCTCGCCGCCGGAGAGCGTCGTCGCCTGCTGGCCGATATGGATGTAGCCGAGGCCGACCTGCTGCAGGGTCAGGAGCTTGTCGCGGATCACCGGCACCGCTTTGAAGAACTCGACGCCCTCGTCGACGGTCATCTCCAGCACGTCGGCGATCGACTTGCCCTTGAACAGCACCTCGAGCGTCTCGCGGTTGTAGCGCTTGCCCTTGCAGACATCGCACTGCACGTAGACATCCGGCAGAAAGTGCATCTCGATCTTGATCACGCCGTCGCCCTGGCAGGCCTCGCAGCGTCCGCCCTTGACGTTGAAGGAGAAGCGACCGGGCTTGTAGCCGCGCGTCGTCGACTCGGGCAGTTGCGCGAACCAGTCGCGGATCGGCGAGAAGGCGCCGGTATAGGTCGCGGGGTTGCTGCGCGGCGTGCGGCCGATCGGCGACTGGTCGATGTCGACGATCTTGTCGAGATGCTCGACGCCCTCGATGCGCTCGTGCACGCCGGGCTGCTCGCGCGCGCCGTTGAGCCGCTTGGCCAGCGCCTTGTAGAGCGTCTCGATGATCAGCGTGGACTTGCCGCTGCCCGATACGCCGGTGACGCAGGTGAAGGTGCCGAGCGGGATCGAGGCGCTGACGTTCTGCAGGTTGTTCTCCTTCGCGCCCTTGACCGTCAGCAGCCGCTTGCGGTCGGCCGGCCGGCGCCTGGTCGGCACCTCGATCTGGCGGAAGCCGGAGAGGTACTGGCCGGTGACGCTGTCGGGGTTGCGCATCACCTGCTCGGGCGTGCCCTCGGCGACGATCTGGCCGCCATGCGCGCCGGCGGCCGGGCCCATGTCGACGAGATGGTCGGCTGAGCGGATCGCATCCTCGTCGTGCTCGACGACGATCACCGTGTTGCCGAGATCGCGCAGCCGCGTCAGCGTGCGCAGCAGGCGGTCGTTGTCGCGCTGGTGCAGGCCGATCGAGGGTTCGTCGAGCACGTAGAGCACGCCGGTGAGGCCCGAGCCGATCTGCGACGCCAGCCGGATGCGCTGGCTCTCGCCACCGCTGAGCGTGCCGGAGGAGCGGTTGAGGTTGAGGTAGCTGAGGCCCACGTTGTTGAGGAAGCCCAGCCGCTCGTTGATCTCCTTGAGGATGCGCGCGGCGATCTCGCGCTGCTTGGCGCTGAGCTTCACCGGCAGGGCGGCGAACCACTCCACCGCCTCGCCGATGCCGAAGCGCGTGACCTCGCTGATGTGCAGCCCGCCGATCTTCACCGCCAGCGCCTCGGGCTTCAGGCGGTCGCCCTTGCAGGCCTCGCAGGCGTGCTCGTTCTGGAAGCGCTCCATCTCCTCGCGCACCCACGACGAGTCGGTCTCCTTCCAGCGCCGGTTCATGTTGGGGATCACGCCCTCGAACGGCTTGGTCGTCTGGTACTGGCGGATGCCGTCGTCGTAGCGCATGGCGATCGGCTCGTTGCCGCTGCCCTTGAGGATCGCGTCGCGCATCTTCGTGGGCAGCTCGCGCCACGGCGTGGTCATCTTCTGCCTGAAGTGCTTGGCGATGCTCTCGAGCGTCTGGCCGTAGTACTGCGACGACGATTCCGCCCACGGCGCGACCGCGCCCTCCGACAGCGACAGCCGGTCGTCGGGCACCACGAGGTCGGGATCGAAGAACATCTTCACGCCCAGGCCGTCGCAGGCGGGGCAGGCGCCCTGCGGCGCGTTGAAGGAGAAGAGGCGCGGCTCGATCTCCTCGATGGTGAACCCCGAGACGGGACAGGCGAACTTGGCCGAGAAGATCGTGCGCTCGCCGCCGTCGGCGTTCTCGGCCACGGCGATCCCTTCGGCCAGCTCGAGCGCCGTCTCCAGCGAATCGGCGATGCGGTTGCCGAGATCGGCGCGCACGACGATGCGGTCGACCACGACGTCGATGTCGTGCTTGTACTTCTTGTCGAGCGTGGGGGCGTCGTCGATCTCGTAGAGCTTGCCGTCGACCTTGACGCGCTGGAAGCCGCGCTTGCGCCACTCCGCCAGCTCCTTGCGGTACTCGCCCTTCCGCCCGCGCACCACGGGCGCCATCAGGTAGAGCCGCGTGCCCTCGGGCATCGCCTTGATGCGGTCGACCATCTGCGAGACGGTCTGGCTCTCGATCGGCAGGCCGGTGGCCGGCGAGTAGGGGATGCCGACGCGCGCATAGAGCAGGCGCAGATAGTCGTAGATCTCGGTGACCGTGCCGACGGTCGAGCGCGGGTTGCGCGAGGTCGTCTTCTGCTCGATCGAGATCGCCGGCGACAGGCCCTCGATGGAGTCGACGTCGGGCTTCTGCATCAGCTCGAGGAACTGCCGCGCATAGGCCGACAGGCTCTCGACGTAGCGCCGCTGGCCCTCGGCGTAGATCGTGTCGAAGGCGAGCGAGGACTTGCCCGAGCCGCTCAGCCCGGTGATCACGATCAGCCGGTCACGCGGCAGGTCGACGTCGATGTTCTTCAGGTTATGCTCGCGCGCGCCGCGCACGCTGATGAAGCGGCTGGGCTCGGCGAGGCTGCGGAAAGCGGGCTGGCTCTTGCTCATTGGGCACTGAACGCGCGAGGGGCAAACGGACCGGGAGGCGCATTATCCGTGCCACCGCCGTTCGCGCAATGTTCTTGTTGTCGGGGTTGCCCACAGATGGTGGACGGTCAGCCTTCCGCCAAGTGCCTGCGGTACCACGCCGCGAGCGTGGGCTCGTCCAGGCGCCCAGCCGCCAACTCCGTGAAGACCAGTGCGGCATCGACTTCTGTTGCGTTGAGATCGAAGCCGTTGTGGGCGAGGAAAGCGTAGGCCGCTGTGAACGCAGTACGTTTATTGCCGTCGACGAAAGGATGATTTCGCGCAATGCCGAACGCGTAAGCCGCCGCCAAATCCGCGGCGTCGGGCCCGCCGTAGGTCGCGAGGTGCTGTGGACGCGCGAGGGCCGACTCCAGCAGCCCCTGATCGCGGGTGCCGCTGCTGCCTCCATGTTCGGCGATTTGCTCGACGTGCATCGCCAAGACGGCGCGCAGAGGCAGCCATTGCCAGATGCGCGATGGCCGAGTCACTTTGCAAGTTCGCGCAGCGCGTTTCGATACTTGCGCATGCCTTTGCGCGCGGCCTCCATCACCGCGTCGAATTCCGCATCATAGGGCGTCAGTTCGATACCGTTCGGCGTCTCGACAAGGGTCAGCGTGTCACCCTTCTCGATCTTCAGCCGCGCCAGAACTTCCTTCGGTAGGACGACTCCCACCGAGTTGCCGACGGTTGTGACCTTGACTTTCATGGTTATAACTTAAGTTATAAGTTACGAATTTTCAAGCTGCCCCGCCCTGCGCCGCGACCCTCGCCGTGGGCCTGTCGTTCATCAGCAGCTGGGCGGTGCCGGCGATCAGGCCGATCAGCACGCCGATCTTCCAGGCCGTCTCGTAGTTGCCCATCAGGTCGTAGAGGTAGCCGCCGCCCCAGGCGCCGAGGAAGGAGCCGGCCTGGTGGCTGAGGAAGGCGAAGCCGGTGATGGTCGAGAGGTAGCGCAGGCCGAAGATCTGCACGACCAGGCCGTTGACCAGCGGGATCACGCCCAGCCACAGGATGCCCATGGCGGCGGCGAAGATCAGCGTCGTCGCCGGCGTCGGCGGGATCATGAAATAGAGCGCCAGCACGGCCGAGCGCGACAGATACAGGCCGCCCAGCAGGTAGCGCTTGGGGAAGCGGTCGCCGAGCCAGCCGGCGCCCCACGAGCTCAGGATGTTGAAGCCGCCGATCAGCATCAGCGCCAGCGCGCCGTAATAGGCGCCGTCCATGCCGCAGCTCGCCAGATAGGTCGGCAGGTGGGTGGTAAGGAACACCAGCTGCAGGCCGCAGACGAAGTAGGCGCAGGCCATGATGACGAAGCCGCCATGGCTGCGTGCTTCGCCCAGCGCAGCGCGGATCGTCATCTCGCGGTCGGCGGCGGTGCCGTTGGGCAGGCGGTCTGCGCCGCCGCCGATGAAGGCGGCGGGCAGCATTGCCAGGCCGAGGATGGCGAAGGCCCACAGCCCGGCACGCCAGCCCTCGGTGCTCAGCATGTACTGCGCCAGCGGCGCAGTGAGCAGACTCCCGACCGAGCCGGCGGCGCCGACGATGCCGAAGGCAAGGGTACGGCGTTGCGGCCTGACCACGCGCGCGGCGATGTTGGAGGTGATGCTCGAGCTGGTGCAGGAGAGCGCCGTGCCGATCAGCAGGCCGACGCCGATGGTGATGTGCAGCGCGCTCGTGGCGGTCGCGGCGAGGTAGAGTCCGAGGATGTACATCGTGCTGCCGCCGATGGCGACCCAGCGCGTGCCGAAGCGGTCCGCGAGCATGCCGGCGAAGGGCTGCGTCACGCCCCAGGCGACCTGCTGCACCGCGACGGCGAAGGCGAAATCGGCGACGGCGATGCCGAGCCCCTCGGCCGCCGGCTTCTGGAACAGGCCGAGGTTCTGACGCATGCCCATGGCCAGGGTCATCATCAGCGCGGCGCTGCCAAGCAGGGCATAGGCCTGCCGGCGCGCGACAAGCTCGGTATGGAACGGACGCGACATGGCGCGCAGTGTACGGCCGCGCGGAGTCGCGTGACCATGCGTGCGCGGCATGGCTGCCCGCGATGCGGAAGCGCTTTACAGCGCGGGCAGCACCTTCGCGAGCGGCGCCGTCCAGCCGACGATGGCGCCCTGGGCACGGATCATGTCGAGCGTGGCGCGCTTGAACTCGGGGAAGTAGCTCTCGGTGCAGTCCTCGACCAGCAGGCACTCATAGCCGCGGTCGTTGGCCTCGCGCATCGTCGTCTGCACGCAGACTTCTGTCGTGACGCCGGCGAACAGCAGATGGGTGATGCCCAGGCCGGCGAGCGTGGCGTCGAGCGGCGTGGCGTGGAAGGCACCCTTGCCCGGCTTGTCGAGCACGATCTCGCCGGGCAGCGCGGCGAGCTCTGGCACGATGTCGGCGCCCGGCTCGCCGGCGATGAGGATGCGGCCCATCGGGCCGGGATCGCCGATGCGCAGCGCGGGCTTGCCGCGCGTCAGCTTGGCCGGCGGGCAATCCGACAGGTCGGGCCGATGGCATTCGCGCGTATGGATGATCGGCAGCTTCGCCCTGCGCGCGCTGTCGAGCAGCCGACGCACCGCAGGCACGATCGCCGCGACGGGACGCACGTCGTTGCCAAGCGTCGCACCGAAGCCGCCGGGCTCGACGAAGTCGCGCTGCATGTCGATGACGATCAGGCCGAGCTTGCCGGCGGGGAACTCGAAGGCATAGGGCTGGGCGTCGATCACGGGCATGGCTGCGGTACCTTTGTCATCCCGAGCACAGCGAGGGATCCAGGAAGACCGCGTAGATCCCTCGCTGCGCTCGGGATGACAGTCGGGGTGGGTCGGCCAATCATCTCAATGACCAGCCATGTGGTGGCCGACGATGTCGGGGCGCGCCTCGGCGATTGGCGCGTCGTAGGCGATGCGGCCCTCGAACATCACCAGCACGCGGTCGCTGAGCTCGAAGATCTCGTCCAGGTCCTCGCTGACCAGCAGCACCGCGGCGCCGGAATCGCGCGCCTCGACGATGCGCTTGCGTGTCTCGGCCACCGCGACGAAGTCCAGCCCGAAGCAGGGATTGGCGACCACCAGCACGCGCGCGGCCCGGCCGAGCTCGCGGCCGAGCACGGCGCGCTGCACGTTGCCGCCCGACAGCGTGCCGATCGGCGCGTCGGGGCCGGGCGTGCGCACCTTGAAGGTCGAGATCAGGCCGCGCGCACGGTCGCGCATCGAGCCGGGCTGCAGCCACCAGCCGCCTTTGGCGTGCGGCGGGCGGTCGAAATCGCGGAACGCCATGTTCTCGGCCACGCTCATGGCGCCGACGCAGGCGTTGCGCAGCGGCTCCTCGGGCAGGCAGGCGACGCCGAGCGCCGAGGCCTCGGCGCGCGTGGCACCATAGGCCTTGCCATCGATGGCGATGCCGCCTTCGTCGGCTAAGCGCTGGCCGGCAAGGATCTCGACCAGCTCGCGCTGGCCGTTGCCGGAGACGCCGGCGATGCCGACGATCTCGCCGGCGCGCACGTCGAGCGTGGCGCCGCGCAGCATGCGCTTGCCGGCCTCGTTGGTGACCGCGAGGCCGTCGACCTTCAGCCGCACCGCGCCGGCGTCGCGTTGAGCGCGCGAAGCCGGCGGTGCGACTTCGCCGTCGCCGATCATCATCGCCGCGAACTGCTCGGGCGATCCCGTGGCGACATCGGCGCTGCCGACCAGCCTGCCCTGGCGCAGCACGGTGACGCGGTCGGCGAAGGCCATCACCTCGCGCATCTTGTGGGTGATCATCATCACGGTGATCGACTTCGCGCGCGTCATGGCGCGCAGCAGGCCGAGCACTTCCGTCGCCTCGCCCGGCGTCAGCACCGAGGTCGGCTCGTCCAAGATGAGGAACCGGTTGTCGAGATAGAGCTGGCGCAGTATCTCGACCTTCTGCTTGTCGCCGGCGGCGAGGTCGGCGGCATACGCGTCGAGCGGCACCTTGAACGGCATCTTCGCGAGGAAGGCCTCGAGCTTCGCGCGTTCGGCCTTCCAGTCGAGCACCGCCGGCAGCCGGGCGCGCGACAGCACGAAGTTCTCCAGCACCGTCATGCCCGGCACCAGCGTGAAGTGCTGGTAGACCATGCCGATGCCCAGCGCCTGCGCCGCGCGCGGCCCGTCGACCAGCTGTTCGCGGCCGTCGATCATCAGCTGGCCGCTGTCGGCGTGATAGAAGCCCATCACGCATTTCACCAGGGTGCTCTTGCCGGCGCCGTTCTCGCCCAGCAACGCGTGCAACTCGCCGGCCTCGACCTTCAGCGACACGTCGTCGAGCGCCTTGTTGGCGCCGAAGGCCTTGCTCATGTGCACGGCCTCCAGCGCCAGCGCGCGCGGCAGGTCGGCGGGGCGCGGCGGCTCGCCGATGACGTCCGACGGCGTCATGACGGCATTCTTTCCTTCTCCCCGCGAAGGCGGGGAGAAGGTGCCGAGCGCAGCGAGGCGGATGAGGGGCTTCCTTGCGCAACGACGAATGTCGTCGTTGTTGAGACTCTGCAAAGCCCCTCATCCGCCCTTCGGGCACCTTCTCCCCGCCTGCGCGGGGAGAAGGAATTGAAAACGGCCATCACGGCAATCCCCCGATGAAGTCTGCGCTGCTGGACACCGAGCCGAACACGCCGCCCTGCATCTTCACCATCTTGATCGCCGCGAGATGGTTGCCGTGGTCGGTGGCGCCGCAGCAATCCTCGAGCAGCAGGCATTCGAAGCCGCGGTCGTTGGCCTCGCGCATCGTCGTGTGCACGCAGACGTCGGTGGTGATTCCCGTCAGCACGATGTTCTCGATGCCGCGCGTGCGCAGCAGCAGCTCGAGGTCGGTGGCGCAGAAGCTGCCCTTGCCGGGCTTGTCGATGATCGGCTCTCCCGGCGTCGGCGCCAGCTCGGAGATGATGTCCCAGCCCGGCTCGCCGCGCACCAGGATGCGCCCGCACGGGCCGGGATCGCCGATGCCGGCACCGATGCGCTGCGAGCGCCAGCGCTTGTTGGCCGGCAGATCGGAGAGGTCGGGGCGATGGCCCTCGCGCGTATGGATGACGTGGTAGCCCTTGGCGCGCATCGCCTTGAGCACGCGCTTGATCGGCTCGATCGGCGCGCGGGTCAGCGACAGGTCGTAGCCCATCGTGTCGACATAGCCGCCCTTGCCGCAGAAGTCTGTCTGCATGTCGATGATGATCAGCGCCGTGTTCGCGGGGCGCAGGTCGCCGTTGTAGGGCCAGGGATAGGGATCGGCGGCGATCGTGCTCACGACGCGCCTCCGTAGCTGCGGTTGGGCACCGGGAAGCCGCAGCTCGTGCCGTCCTTGACCTTCACCTGGTCCTCCCACGGCAGGCGGTATTTGCCGCCGACGAGGTCGCGCATATAGGTGTAGGGGCAGTCGCCGGCGCCGTCCCTGACCGCGACGTAGCCGCGATGGCCGAACTGGTAGATGTTGTTCTCCACGCCCCACCCGTTGCGCGCCTCGCGGATCAGGTCGGGCCTTACTTCCGCGGTGATGATCTCGTCGGGCACGCCGCTGCCTTCGACCAGCATCGTGCCGTCGAAGTCGCAGATCATCGCCTCGCCCATCGAGTTGAACGTGCCGTCGGTGCCACACATGCAGACCGAGGCGGTGGCCATCAGGTTGCAGAAGGCGTTGGACTGGTTGGTGACTTTCCAGGCATGGCGGATCGGCGCGGTGTAGCCGGCGGTGCGCAGCATGATCTCGGCGCCCTTGTAGGCCGCCTCGCGCGCCATCTCCGGGAACATGCCGTCGTGGCAGATGATCAGCGAGAGCTTCGAGCCGTTGGGCCCGTCGCACACCGGGATGCCGATATTGCCCGGCTCCCATGGCTCGACCGGCACCCAGGGATGGAGCTTGCGGTAGTAGAGGCGGATCGCGCCGGTGTCGTCGATGATCAGGCCGCTGTTGTAGGGATTGCCGTCGGGGTTGCGCTCCATGATCGAGAAGCAGCCCCAGATCCTGTTCGCATGACAGGCGCTGCGGAACGACGCGACCTCCGGCCCGTCGAGATCGCACAGGATCTCCGGCCGCGTGTCCATCGACAGGCCGTGCAGCGAGTACTCGGGAAACACGACGAGATCCATCGTCGACATGCCACGCCTGGCCTTGGCGACCATCGACACGATCTTCGCCGCCTGCTTCGTGACGTCGGCGCGCGTCTCGATCACCGGCAGCTGCAGCTGTACCAGCCCGATCACCACGCCGTTGGCCGATTTGTTGAGTCCGCCCAGTCCGCTCATGGTTCTCTCCCTCTCCCTGTCATCCCGAGCGCAGCGAGGGATCCAGGATCGCCCTGGATCCCTTGCTGCGCTCGGGATGACACTTGGATTTCATGATCTATCGCGTGACGCCCAGCTCGGCCGGCGCGCCGCGCAGGCTGCGCGTGGGCGAGCAGGTGGCGATCATGATTCCCAGGGTCAGCACGTAGGGCGCGGCACCGAACAGGTAGTAGCCCCAGGTGACCCCCACGGATTGCAGCGACGGCCCGAGCGCGCCGGCGGCGCCGAACAGCAGCGAGGCCCAGATGCAGCGGATCGGCTGCCAGCGTGCGAAGATCACCAGCGCGATCGCCATCAGGCCCTGGCCGCTCGACAGGCCCTCGTTCCACGAGCCGGGATAGAACAGCGACAGGAACGCGCCGCCGATGCCGGCCATCGCGCCGCCCGCCGTGGTGGCGACGAAGCGCATGGTCTGCGCCGAATAGCCCATGGCGCGCACGGCTTCGGCGCTGTCGCCGGCGGCGCGCAGGATCAGGCCCCAGCGCGTGCGGCCGAGGAACCAGGTCAGCGCCAGCGACAGTAGGATGCCGACGACGAACAGCGGATTGATCTCCAGCGCCGCGCGCAGTTCCGGCTGGTCGATCCACCAGCCCAGCGGAATCGCCGGCAGGTTGGGCGCCTTGGGCTGCACGAAGGGCTTGCCGAGGAAGAAGGCGATGCCGGTGCCGAACAGCATCAGCGCGATGCCGACGGCGATGTCGTTGACCTTCGGCAGGCCGCAGAGCAGCGCATGCAGGCCGCCGAGGAAGGCGCCGGCCGCCATCGCCACCAGCACGCCGAGCCACGGCGAGCCGCTGAGATAGGAGATGCCGTAGGCGCCCATCGCGCCCAGCACCAGCGTGCCCTCGAGGCCGAGGTTGATGCGGCCCGAGCGTTCGGTAAGGCACTCGCCGAGGCTGACGAAGATGTACGGCGTGCTGACACGGATCGCACCGCCCAGCATCGCCACCGGCACGGCCCAGAGCCCGAGGTCATCGGCCATGGGTGGACTCGCAATTTCTTTCTACCTTCCCTCGGAGGGGGAAGGTGGCGCGCGCAGCGCGACGGATGGGGGATGTCTCAACGACAGCGGTGTTCGTCTTCGACATGCCCCATCCGCCCTGTCGGGCACCTTCCCCCTCCGGGGGAAGGTAAGGTGCTGGGCCGCTCATGCCTTGCCACCGAACATGCTGCGGCCGCGCAGCGTTTCGCTGGCGAGCAGGACGACGAAGAGGATGCCCTGCAGCACCAGCACGGTGGCGTCGGGCAGGTCCATGCGCCGCTGCAACAGGCCGCCGGCGGCGTTGATGCCGCCGAACAGGATCGCGACGGGAATCACCGCCGACGGCTCGTGGCGCGCGAGGAAGGCGACTAGGATGCCGGTGAAGCCGTAGCCGGTATTGAGCGAGGCATTGGCCTTGCCGTGGATGGCGGCGACCTCGATCATGCCGGCGAGACCGCCGGCGGCGCCGGCCATGGCGCAGGTGGCGATCACCAGCCGGCCGATCGGCAGGCCGGCCATCCGCGCGGCACGCACATTGCCGCCGACCATGCGGGTGGCGAAGCCGAAGGTCGTCTTGCGCATCAGCACGGCCATGGCGAGGCAGACGACGACGCCGATCGCCAGACCCCAATGCACGTCGGTGCCGGGAATCGCGCCGATCATGTGCTGATCGCCGATCGAGGCCGTCGACGGCTTGTTGAGGCTGGCGGGATCGCGCAGCGGGCCTTCGACCAGGTGGTTGAATACCGCGACGGCGATGTAGGTCAGAAGCAGGCTGGAGATCGTTTCGTTGACGCCGCGCGCGTGGCGCAGCCAGCCGGCCAGCGCGATCAGCGCCGCGCCTGCGACCATCGCCGCCGCCGCCATCAGCAGCATCGCCGGCACGTAGGGCGCATCGACCAGCAGCACGCCGATCGCCGCCGCGGCGAGCCCGCCCAGCACGATCGCGCCTTCGCCGCCGATGATCACCAGACCGAGGCGCGCCGGCAGCGCGGTGCACAGCGCCACCAGCAAGAGCGGCGCGGCGCGCAGCAGCGTGTTCTGCAGCGAGAACCAGCTGGCGAAGGCGCCGGTCCAGATCAGGCCGTAGACCTCGAAGGGATCGGCGCCCGACGCGAACAGGAACATCGCGAAGATCACCGCCGTGACCAGCAGGGCAAAGACGGTCGGCGCGGCGGCCTGCGCCGCCGCCGTCGCCCTGGCACCCCACGCCGCCGGCCGCGCGGCGTCGACGCCGGCGGCCGTTGTGACGCTCACCGCCCGCGCCCTAGGCGATGACGCCTTCGACCATCCAGTTCATCGTCTCCAGCCACGGATCGGTCTGGGCGTGCGACTTGCCGGCGGCGATGACGGTGTTTCCCTTGTTGTCCTTCATCGCGCCCTTGAAGATGGTGAAGGCGCCGCCCAGCATCTGCGCCTTGATGCCGTCGGCCATGGTGCGCGCCTTCTCGGGCACCGCCGCGCCGTAGGGCGAGGTCTTGACGAAGCCTTCCTTCAGGCCGCCGCGCACGAAATTGCCCGGCGCCTTGCTGGCCTTCATGTCGGCGATGAAGTCGGTATAGACCTTGTGCCAGTTCCACTCGGCGCCGGTGAGATAGCCCTTGGGCGCCAGCTTCGCCTGGTTGGCGTGATAGCCGCAGGTCATGATGCCGCGCTTCTCGGCGGTCTCGACCACGACCTTCGGGCTGTCGACATGGCAGGTCACGACGTCGACGCCCTGGGCGATCAGGCTGTTGGTCGCCTCGGCTTCCTTGACCGGCAGCGCCCAGTCGCCGGTGATGATCACCTGCGTGGTGATCGCCGGGTTGACCGAGCGCGCGCCCAGGGTGAAGGCGTTGATGTTGCGGAGCACCTGGGGGATCGGCTTGGCGGCGACGAAGCCCAGCTTGCCGCTCTTGCTGGCGTGGCCGGCGACGACGCCGTTGAGATACTGGCCCTCGTCGATGTAGCCGAAATAGCTGCCGGTATTGGCGGGGTGCTTGCCCGCGGTCCACAGGCCGCCGCAGTGGCGGAACTGCATCTTCGGGTACTTCGCCGCGATCTTCAGCATGTGCGGGTCGAAGTAGCCGAACGAGGTCGGGAACAGCAGCGTGGCGCCGTCGAGGTTGATCATGCTCTCCATCGACTTTTCGACGGCGACCGTCTCCGGCACCTTCTCCTCTTCCAGCACCTTCACCCCGGCCATCTTCTTCAGCGCCGCGGCGCCCTCGGCATGGGCCTGGTTGTAGCCGTAGTCGTCGCGCGGCCCGACATAGATGAAGCCCACGACCAGCGGCTTGCCCTGGGCCAGCGCGCCGGAGAGCGGCAGGGTGGCGGCGGCGAGGCCGGCGGCGGTGGTGCCGAGCAGACGGCGGCGGCCGATTGCGGTGAAGTCGTTCATTAGCGTTCCCCCTGAAGGCGGAGGCCTCGAGCGGCCTCGATCGCGTCAGGAGGAAGAGCAAGCGATGGGCCAACGCGGAAACGCCGCTGAACAAGCGCCTCGGCGAGGCTGGAATCCCCCGTCATCCGGAAAATCTCCTGTCATCCCGAGCACCGCGAGGGATCCAGGGAAGCCGCCTGGCTCTCTTGCGGTGCTCGGGCTGAAAGGGGTGGCGACTAACCACAAGGCGCTTCAGTGCCTAAATTTCAGGCAGAAACCCGAAATTGTGTACAGTGGCCGCGCTTGCAACTTTGCCGCTCGAGCGGGCGTTCGGACCGATCAGGCTCCGGAGACGCACCATGAACCTTCAGAAGAGCTACACCTCACTGCTCACCGCAGATCTCGCGGCAGCCGAAGGTTGGTACACGAAGCTGCTCGGTCGCAAGCCGGACCACCGACCGATGGACACGCTGGTGCATTGGGAGCTCTTCGACCATGGCGGGTTGATGCTGTCGAGCAGCGAGGAGATCGCCGGAAAAGGTGTGTTGTTCCTGTACGTGAACGACGTCGCGGCCGAACGCCGCCGGCTGCAGGGTCTGGGCATCACGCTCGGGGATGACATCAAGGGCGACTACTCGACACTGGCTCCAGTGCATGATCCTGATGGCAACCTGGTCATGCTGGCGACGCCGCCTTCGCGGGCCTTTCCGCCAGCGTGAACCCTGCCCGGCGCTATGCTGGCTGTGCCGCCATGCGCGCCGTCGGCCGTTCATCCATCAGCAGCTGCATCGTGCCGGCGATCAGGCCGATGACGACGCCGATCTTCCAGGCGAGGTCGTAACTGCCGCCCCAGTCGTAGAGCAGGCCGCCACCCCAGGCACCGACGAAGGAGCCGAGCTGGTGGCTGAAGAAGGTGATGCCGTAGAGGGTCGCCATGAAGCGCAGGCCGAAGATCTGCGCGATCAGGCCGTTGACCAGCGGCACCACGCCCAGCCAGGTCAGCCCCATCGCGGCGGCGAACAACAGGGTCGACAGCGGCGTGGCCGGCAAAGCGAAGTACAGGCCGAACACTGCCGTGCGCGCGAGATAGATGATCGCCAGCAGCAGCCGCTTGGAGTAGCGGTCCGACAGCCAGCCGAACAGGAACGAGCCCACGACATTGAAGGCGCCGATCAGCGCCAGCGCCTGCGCGCCGACCATCGGGTCGATGCCGCAATTGGCGAGATAGGTCGGCAGGTGCGTGGTGATGAACACCAGCTGCAGGCCGCAGACGAAGAAGGCGACCGTCATCACCACGTAGCCGCGATGGCCGCCGGCCTCGATGAGCGCTTCGCGCAGGGAAAGCGCGCGGTCGGTGGGGGCGGCGACCGGCACGCGATCGGCGATGCCCGTCGCGAATGCGGCGGGCAGGATGGCGATGGCCAGCGCCAGGAAGCCGAGCAGCGCCATCTGCCAGTCGAAGGCCTGCATCATGGTTTGCGCGAAGGGCGCGCAGATCAGCGTGCCAAGTGAGCCGGCGGCGGCGACGATGCCCACGGCGAGCCCGCGCCGCGGCGGCGAGACGCTGCGCGTGGCGGCGCTCAAGGTCGTGGCAAAGGCGGTGAAGGAGAGCGCGATGCCGATGCCCACGCCGGCGCCGAGGATCAGCGTCAGCAGGGAGCCGCCCCAGATCATCAGCGCCAGCGAGACGGCATAGATCGCGCCGCCTGTCAGCGCGATCCAGCGCACGCCATAACGGTCGACCCACGGGCCGATCATCGGCTGGGTTATGCCCCACACCGCGTTCTGCACCGCCAGCGCCAGGGTGAAGTCGGCGGCCGAGAGCTGCAGGTCGCGCACCATCGGTGGCATGAAGAGGCCCAGGCTCTGGCGCATGCCCATGCTGAGCGAGAGCATCGTGGCGGCGCCGATCAGCACGGCGATGGTGTGGGCACGCGGAAGCGGTGCGGCACTACGGGTCATGGGTCGCGTCTGTGGCCGTTCGCGCGCGCCGGCACAACCGCAGAATTCGCACCTATGGGTGATGGGAAATCATGTGACGGCAACGTCGCTGTGACGAGGTCGTTGAGCGATGGGATGCACTTTTCTCCCCGCCTTCGTGGGGAGAAGTCAGCGGAGGCTCCCGTGCTCGACGTCGTCGACGCCCGCGACCGCATGGTCGACATCCATATCGCGCGGCGCGGCGTGCGCGACCGCCTTGTGCTCGATGCGATGCGCCGCGTGCCGCGCGAGGCCTTCGTCGAGCCCGGCATGGAGGAGTTCGCCTACGAGGATTCGCCATTGCCGATCGGCGAGCAGCAGACGATCTCGCAGCCCTATATCGTGGCGCTGATGACCGAGGCCGCCGAGGTGAAGCCCGGCGACAAGGTGCTGGAGATCGGCACTGGCTCGGGCTACGCCGCAGCGGTGCTGGCGGAGATCGCCGATCGCGTCTTCACCATCGAACGCCACGCCAGCTTGGCCGAGACTGCGCGGCGACGGCTGCGCGATGCGGGTTGCGACAATGTCGAGGTGCGTGCCGGCGACGGCACCAGGGGTTGGCCCGAGGAGGCGCCGTTCAACGCGATTCTGGTGGCCGCGGGCGGGCCCACGGTGCCGCAGGCGCTGAAGGAGCAGCTCGCGCCCGGCGGCCGCCTGGTGATTCCCGTGGGCGACGAGTTCGGCCAGCAGTCGCTGGTCAAGGTGACACGTAGCGGCCGGCGCTATCACGAGGAGAACCTCGGCGGCGTGCGCTTCGTGCCGCTGATTGGCGAGCAGGGCTGGGCCGAGGATGGAAGCCGCGCGGCGAGCAGCCATCTGCCGGCGCGAACGCGCAGCCTGTCGCAGATGATCGCCGATGCGGCTGAGCCCTTGCCCGGTCTCGACGACCCGAATTTCGGCGCGCTGTTCGAGCGCTACGCCGATCGCCGCGTGGTCCTGCTGGGCGAGGCCAGTCACGGCACGTCGGAGTTCTATCACGGGCGGGCGGCGATCACGCGCCACCTGATCGAGAAGCGGGGCTTCGAGATCCTCGCCGTCGAGGCCGACTGGCCGGACGCAGCCGCTGTCGACCGCTACGTGCGCCACAAGCCGGCGCGGCTCGATGTCGAGCCGCCATTCCAGCGCTTCCCGACCTGGATGTGGCGCAATCTCGAGATGGACGCGCTGCTCGACTGGATGCGCGCGCACAACGACGGCGTGCCAGTCGACCGACGCGCCGGCTTCTACGGTCTGGACCTCTACAACATGCACGGCTCGATCGCCGCCGTGCTGGCCTATCTCGACAGGGTCGATCCGCAGGCGGCCGCCGTCGCACGCGAGCGCTACGGCTGCCTGACGCCGTGGCAGCGCGATCCGGCGACCTATGGCCGCGCGGTGCTGACAGCGGGCTACGGGAAGTGCGAGGAGGCGGTGATCGCGCAATGCCGCGACCTGCTGCGCCGGCGCCTGGAGTATGCAGGCCGGGACGGCGAGAGCTTCCTCGACGCGGCGCAGAACGCGCGCCTGGTCGCCTCGGCCGAGCGCTACTACCGCATCATGTATTACGGCGGCGCGCAGTCCTGGAACCTGCGCGACACGCACATGTTCGAGACGCTGCAGAATCTGCTGGAGGCGCGCGGCCCGAACTCCAAAGCAATCGTCTGGGCGCATAACTCGCATATCGGCGACGCGCGTTTCACCGACATGGGCAATGTGCGCGGCGAACTCAATCTCGGCCAGCTTTGCCGCCAGCGATTCGGCAAGCAGGCGGCGCTGATCGGCTTCGGCACCCATACCGGCACGGTGGCCGCCGCCGACGACTGGGACGGCGACATGGAGGTCAAGGCGGTGCGACCCTCGCATCGCGACAGCGTCGAGCGGCTTTGCCACGACAGCGGCGTGTCGCGCTTCCTGCTCGACCTCGGCGGCGATGCGGCCCTGCGCGGCCGGCTGCTGGAGCCAAGGCTGCAGCGCTTCATCGGCGTGATCTACCGGCCGGAGAGCGAGCTTCTCAGCCACTACAGCGACGCGTCGCTGCCGCAGCAATTCGACGCCTATGTCTGGTTTGACGAGACCAGCGCGGTGACGCCGCTGGGCGCCGAGCACGCGCGGCCCGGCGCACCGGATACCTATCCCTTCGGCCTGTAGGGCCGCCCTGCTTTCCCCGGAGAAGCGAAGGTTGAGAACGGTTATGCACCGTGACTCGCGCGCATGGATCGGCGAGGCTGCGCCCGCGCGGCAGGGGGAGATTGATGGCGACGTACGTGCTGGTGCATGGGCCTTCGCAGGGCGGATGGATCTTCGGCCGGGTGGCGAAGTTGCTGCGCGCCAAGGGGCATGACGTCTATACGCCGACGCTGACCGGCGCGGGCGATCGCAGCCATATCCGCGCCGAGGCAAACCTGTCCCTGCACATCGAGGATGTCGCCAACGTGCTGCGCTACGAGGCGCTCAACGATGTCGTGCTGTGCGGCCACGCCTATGGCGGCTTCGTCATCAGCGGCGTCGCCGATCACATGCCCGGCCGGGTGCGCTCGCTGGTCTATATCGACTCGTTCATCCCCGAGAACGGCGATGCGCTGTGGAAGCACATGCCGGTGCCCTTCGTGCCGATGTTCCTCGGCAGCACCGCCGGCCAGGGCGGGCTGCGCATCGAGCCGGTGCCGGGCGAGGTCTTCAACCTCAACATGGCTGATCGCGAGATGTTCGATGCCCGCTGCACCGGCATGCCGATCGCCTGCCTGCTCGAGGCCATCCAGCTCAACGGCGCCTGGCGCACGGTGCGGAACCGTCACTACGTCTCGACGACCGGCTGGGCGCCATCGCCCTTCCTCGCCGAGGCCGAGAAATTGAAGGCCGAGCCCGGCTGGAAGCTCCACAGCAGCCCGGCCGGACACCTCGTCATGCTCGACGACCCGCAATTCGTGGCCGATGTGCTGCAGCGGGCGGTCTGACCGTCACAACCAGAAATTGGTGGTTTATCCACAAGTGTTCGCGCTATGTTCCAGAGCGTGAGGTAGGAACGGTCCCCGCCGTTCCGGGAAAGCCGAAAGGAGGCCAACGATGGCCGGCAGTGTGAACAAGGTGATTCTGGTCGGGAATCTCGGCCGCGACCCCGAGGTCCGCAACATGACCAGCGGCGGCATGGTGGTGAACATGTCGGTCGCGACGTCGGACAACTGGCGCGACAAGGCGACAGGCGAGCGCAAGGAGCGCACCGAGTGGCACCGCGTGGTGATCTTCAACGACAAGCTGGGCGAGATCGCCCAGAAGTACCTGCGCAAGGGCTCCAAGGTCTATCTCGAGGGCCAGCTCGCTACCCGCAAATGGACCGACAAGGACAATCAGGAGCGATACACCACCGAGGTCGTGGTGCCGCGCTTCGGCGGCGCGCTCACCCTGCTGGACAGCCGCGGCGGCGGGGGCATGGGCGAGGGCGCCGATGACGATGGCGGCGTCTACGACGAGGGCGCCAGAAACGGCGGCGCGCGTTCGGGTGCTGCCCGTCCCGCGGCGCGCGGCGGCAAGAGCGACCTGGACGACGACATCCCGTTCTGACGACCGTAGGGGCGGAAACCGGCGTTCGCGCACCGCAGCCGCAGCATCGGCTCCTGAACGTGCATCAGGAGCCGATCGCATGGCCATGCCCAATCCCGTCCGGCCGGATCGCCGACCGGGAGGCCGGCGTCGACGGCGCCGCTGTGGACCGCTGCAGCCATGTCAAACCATAGCAATCGGGTCGGGCCGATTCCGGACGCCCGGCGCCCCCGTTGATCCTGGGCGGACTCCGCGAAGACCAGGCCAAACCATAGCAATCAGGCGGGCGGCTCCCGGGTGGCCAGGTGGACGGCATGTGAAGCCATGGCAAACCATGGCAACGCCGCCGGCCAGCTCAGGCCGGCAGCCCCATCGCCCGCAGCTGGGCGATCGTTTCGTCCGGGCTGCGGTGGTGGATGGCGCGCAGGCCGAAGGCGCGGGCGCCCTCGACGTTCTTCACGGAATCGTCGACGAACACGCCCTGGTCGGGCGTGAAGCCGCCGCGTTGGCAGACCAGCTCGAAGATGCGCGGATCGGGCTTCACGAGGCCTTCCTCGCCCGACACCACGATGTGGTCCATCAGCTCGAGCACCGGCAGGCGCCGGCGCGTCGCGGCGAAGGTGTCGGCCGCCCAGTTGGTGAGACCATGCATTGGCACGCCGGCCTTGTGCAGGCGGCGCATCAGGTCGCCCATCGGCGCGATCTCGCCGCGCACCGTCTCGGCGAAGCGCTCGACATAGGTCCTGAGGTGATGCGCGTGGTCGGGGAACAGCGCCATGTGTGGCCTGGCGGCCTCGCGCGAGTCCCTTGCCAGGTCGAGCGCGAGGAAGAATTTCTGGTTGCAGACATTGTCCAGGAACCAGTCGAGCTCGCAGCTCTCGGCGATGATCGAGCTGAACAGATAACGCGGATTCCAGTCGGCGATGACGCCGCCCAGATCGAACACCACGACCGATGGCGGGGCGGCTGCAATGGTGCTCACGGGACCTCGCGAAATGGCTGCCCGACCCTAGCCCGCAGGGCGGATTTCGGCGACCAGATTCGACAGTGTGGCAGTCACTTCACGGAGTCTTCGCAGCCGCAAAAAAGACGTCGTTTTTATGAGCAATTTCAATAGTTTACAGCCCGTCCGGAGGCGTCGATTTCGATTGCCTCCGGGGCGTGGTCTGCTAGTGTGCGGCGACGCGGTTTCGGGTTCCGGAAACCCGCCAAGTTTTCCATCGAAAAACGGCCTTGAGCGACATCGACGAACCGCCTCCGCCACCCCCGTCGGCACCCCAGATTCCGCCCCCGGGCGGCGGCGACGTGGCCCCGGTCACCATCGAAGAGGAGATGCGGCGCAGCTACCTCGATTACGCGATGAGCGTGATCGTGGCGCGCGCGCTGCCCGACGCGCGCGACGGCCTGAAGCCGGTCCAGCGGCGCATCCTCTTCTCGATGCGCGAGCTGGGTTACGATTCGTCGAAGCCCTACCGCAAGTCGGCGCGCATCGTCGGCGACGTGATGGGCAAGTACCACCCGCACGGCGACAAGGCGATCTACGACGCCATGGTGCGCATGGCGCAGGACTTCTCCATGCGCCTGCCGCTGATCGACGGGCAGGGCAATTTCGGCTCGATGGACGACGATCCGCCGGCGGCGATGCGCTACACCGAGGCGCGGCTGGCCAAGGCGGCGGAGACGCTGCTCGACGACATCGACAAGGATACGGTCGACTTCCAGGCCAACTACGACGATTCGGCGCGCGAGCCTACCGTGCTGCCGGCGCGCTTCCCCAACCTGCTGATCAACGGCGCCGGCGGCATCGCCGTCGGCATGGCGACCAACATCCCGCCGCACAATCTCGGCGAGGTGATCGACGCCTGCTGCGCGCTGATCGACGATCCGGCGACGACGCCGTTGCGCCTCAACGAGATCGTGCCCGGCCCGGACTTCCCGACCGGCGCCCTGATCGTCGGCCGCAACCAGATCCGGCTCGCCTACGAGACCGGCCGCGGCTCGATCGTCATGCAGGCGAAGAGCACCGTCGAGGAGCTGCGCGGCGGCCGCCTGGCGGTCATCGTCACCGAGGTGCCGTTCCAGGAGAACAAGGCCAAGCTGGTCGAGCGCATCGCCGAGGTGGTGCGCGAGAAGCGGGTCGAGGGCGTCTCCGACCTGCGCGACGAGAGCGACCGCGACGGTGTGCGCATCGTCATCGAGCTGAAGCGCGACGCCACGCCCGAGGTGGTGCTGAACCAGCTCTACAAGTTCACCGCGCTGCGCACGACCTTCCCGGCCAACATGCTGGCGCTCGACGGCGGCCGCCCCCGGCTGATGGGGCTGAAGGAGCTGCTGCAGGCCTTCATCCGCTTCCGCGAAGACGTCATCACCAGGCGCACGCGCTTCGAGCTCAACGCCGCGCGCGACCGCGCCCATGTGCTGGTCGGCTTGGCGATCGCGGTGGCCAACATCGACGAGGTGATCGAGCTGATCCGCCGCGCGCCCGATCCGCCGACGGCGCGCGAGCGCCTGATGGAACGCGCCTGGCCGGCGCAGGACGTCAAGCCGCTGATCGAGCTGATCGACGAGCCCGGCCGCGGGGTCGCCGAGGACGGCACGTACAGGCTGTCCGAGGCTCAGGCGCGCGCCATCCTCGAATTGCGCCTGCAGCGCCTGACCGGGCTGGAGCGCGACAAGATCGCCGAGGAACTGGGCGAGGTCGCCACGCAGATCACCGGCTTCCTCGAGCTGCTGGCGTCGCGGCCCATGCTCTACGCGCTGATGCGCCGGGAGCTGGTCGAGGTGCGCGACGCCTACGCCACGCCGCGCCGCACCGAGATCGTCGAGATCGAGGACGAGACCGACATCGAGGACCTGATCGAGCGCGAGGACATGGTCGTCACCGTGACGCAGGGCGGCTACGTCAAGCGCGTGCCGGTGGCGTCCTATCGCGCGCAGCGCCGCGGCGGGCGCGGCCGCGCCGGCATGGCGACCAAGGACGACGACGTCGTCTCCACCGTGTTCGTCGCCAACACGCACGTGCCGGTGCTGTTCTTCACCAGCCGCGGGCTGGTGCATCGCCTGAAGGTCTGGCGCCTGCCGCTGGGCGCACCGCAGGCGCGCGGCAAGGCCTTCGTCAATTTGCTGCCGCTGCAGGAGGGCGAGACCATCACCGCCGTGATGCCGCTGCCCGAGGACGAGACGAGCTGGGGCGGCCTGCAGGTGATGTTCGGCACGGCGCGCGGCTACGTGCGGCGCAACCAGCTCTCCGACTTCGAATCGATCCAGCGCGGCGGCAAGACCGCGATGAAGTTCGAAGGCGAAGACGAGGGCGACCGGCTGATCGCCGTGCAGGTCTGCAGCGAGGACCAGGACGTGCTGCTGGCGACGCGCAACGGCCGCGCCATCCGCTTCCCCGTGGACAAGGTGCGCGTGTTCGCCGGCCGCTCCTCGGTCGGCGTGCGCGGCGTGCGCCTGCTGGGCGACGATGAGGTCATCTCGATGACTCTGGTCGATTCGGGCCAGGACGTGACCTCGGCCGAGCGCGACGCCTACGTGCGCCAGATGCGCGCCCTGCGCGCCGCCGAGAACGGCATCGAGGAGGACGACGCCAACGGCAGCGAGCCGCATGCCGACGGCGAGAACGGCGCCGAGCCGGCCGAGGCGGCGCCGTCGGTGGTGGTCCTGTCCGACGAGCGGCTGCGCGAGCTCGAGGGCCGCGAGGAGTTCATCCTCACCGCGACTTCCGACGGTTTCGGCAAGCGGACCTCGGCCTACAGCTTCCGCGTCACCGGTCGCGGCGGCCAGGGCGTGGCGCTGATCGCGCTGGCCGAGGGCGCCGAGGTGGTGGCGATGTTCCCGGTCAGGCCGCGCGACCAGATCATGCTGGCCAGCGATGGCGGCATGGTGGTGCGCATCCCGGTCGAGGGCATCCGCATCATGGGCCGCACGGGCCGCGGCGTTCGCCTGGCGGATGTGCGCGAGGGCGAGCGCGTGGCCTCGGTGACGCGCATCGTCGACGACGGCGGCGAGGACGCCGCGAGCGACGAGGAGGGTGAGCCCGGCTGATTCCGCCGTGCTGTGTTGCACTGCCGCAACAAGGTAGAAACCTGACCGCAATCCGGTTATGAGGGCGTACCGCAACGCACCATAAACGTCGGTTCAGACGGCGGGGGGAACATGGCGAACGAGCGAATCGGTGTCTATCCCGGCACCTTCGATCCGATCACCAGCGGCCACGCCGAGATCGTGCGGCGTTCGATGCGGCTGGTCGACCGGCTGGTGCTGGCGCCGGCGATGAACGTCGGCAAGGGCCCGCTGTTCTCGCTCGAGGAGCGCATCGAGATGCTGGGCGAGGTGATCGCCGAGCAGCCCGAGGAGCTGCGCGCGCGCATCACTATCGTGCCCTTCACCGGCCTGCTGGTGCACTTCGCCAAGTCGCAGAGCGCCACCTGCATCATCCGCGGCCTGCGCGCGGTGTCGGATTTCGAGTACGAGATCCAGATGGCCAACATGAACGCGCGCATGGAACCCGGCATCGAGACCATCTTCCTGATGGCGTCGGACCGCCATCAGTTCATCGCCTCGAGCCTGGTGAAGGACATCGCGCGGCTGGGCGGCAACACCTCCTCGTTCGTCTCGGCCAAGGTCTTCGACCGGCTGAAGGCCAAATTCGCCGGCCAGCGCGGCGTGAACTGAGGCGGCGCTTTCCGCCTTACGCCGGCCACGCATGTGCCAAGCCCGTGGCGGCGGGGAACGCCGCCTCCCAGCGCCCGTTTAGCCCATCATCCGGCGCCGACCCCTGGCGCCCCGGAAACGATGGAGCTTCCACATGACCGTCCTGTCCCGTCGCGGGATGTTTGCCAGCCTGGCGGTGGCAAGCGGATGTGCGCTGGTGCTGCCGCCCGCTCTGGCGCAGATCCAGATCGAAGTTGTGCCGATGGAGCCGCCTCCACCGCGCGTCGAGGTGGTGCCGGTGATCCCGATGGAACGCCGCGAGGCGGAGTTCTGGCAGCCCGGCTACTGGCGCTGGAACGGTCGCGCCCATGAATGGGTCGAGGGCCGCTACGTCGTGCGTCCGCGACGCGGCGCGACCTGGATCCCCGGCCGCTGGGAGCGTCGCGGCCCCGGCTGGGTCTATATCGAGGGCAGCTGGCAGTAGCGCCGGCAGCACAACGGGCCGGGCGGAGGCTGCTCCGCCCGGCCTCGTCCTGTGTCCACACGCGTTGACCGCGCCGACCCCGCCGCCTATACCGGCGCCGCCGAGGGCGGGCGCGTAGCTCAGCGGCAGAGCATCTGACTTTTAATCAGAGGGTCGCGGGTTCGATCCCCGCCGCGCTCACCATCCGCGCTCCATCATTCCAGCGCTTCTTGGCCGCGGCCGCGGACTTCGCGCGCGGCCGACCGGCCCGGGCGGAGTCGGCCTTCGCCCAGGAAGAGCAGGATCGGTGCGGCGATGAAGATCGACGAGCTGGCACCGACGACGATGCCGAACACCATCGACACCGCGAAGTTGTCGACCGCGCTGCCCCCGGCGAGGGCCATCGGCAGCATCGACAGGAAGGCCGTGGCCGACGTGTAGATGCTGCGCGCCAAGGTCGCGTTGATGCTCAGATCGATCAGCTCGCGCAACGGCATGGTCTTGTAGAGACGCAGGTTCTCGCGCATGCGGTCGTACACGACGACCTTGTCGTTCACCGAATAGCCCACGAGGGTCAGCAGGGCGGCGATGGCCGTCAGGTTGAAGTCCATCCCGGTGACGGCGAACAATCCGACGGTCTTGGTGATATCGAGCACCAGTGTGACGATCGCGCCGACGGCGAACTGCCACTCGAATCTCACCCAGATGTAGATGAGCATCGCCAGCGCCGCGAGCACGACGGCCAGCACGCCTGCCTCCACCAGCTCGCCACTGACCTTCGGCCCGACGACCTCGACCCGTTCGATCGAGGAGCCGGGCGACACGGCCGCGAGCGTTGCCCTAACCTTGTCGGTGGCGGCGATCTGCTCCTGCTCACCGCCCGCCTGACGCTCGATCCGGATCAGGATCTGCCGCGCCGACCCGGCCTCCTGCAGCGCGACCTCGCCGAGGCCCAGGCCGTTCAAGACGCCGCGCAACGTGTCGAGCCCGGTCGCCTGCTCGGTGCGGACCTCGACCAGCGTGCCGCCCTTGAAGTCGATGCCGTAGTTCAGGCCCGGCGAGACGAGCAGCGCCAGCGACGAAAGCGACAACACGGCGGAGAGCGCAATTCCGGCGAACCGGGCACGCATGAAGCGCAGCGATGTCCGGTCAGGGAACAGCCGGAATCTGAACAACGGTCGGATATTGAATGGCCGGGGCCGGCGGCCGCCAGCGACCCACAATGTCATGATCATGCGCACGACCGAGACCGCGGTGAACATGGAGATGACGATGCCCAGGCCCATCGTCACCGCGAAGCCACGCACCGGGCCCGAGCCGAGCGCGAACAGCATCGTCGTCGCGATCAGCGTGGTCACGTTGGAGTCGACGATCGTGCTGTAGGCGCGCCGGAAGCCGGCATCCAGCGCGGCTCGCGCACTGCGCCCCTTCGCGATCTCCTCGCGGATGCGCTCGTTGATCAGGACGTTGGCATCGACGGCCAATCCGATGCCGAGCACGATCCCGGCGATGCCGGGCAAGGTCAATGTCGCTTCCAGCAGGCTCAGCGCTGCGAAGGTCAGCGCCACGTTGATCGTGAGCGCCAGGTTGGCGACCAGACCCCATGCGCCGTAAAGAACCAGCATGAAGGCGAATACCAGCGCGAAGCCGATCAGGCCGGTGTTCAGGCCCTGCTCGATGGCGTCGCTGCCGAGGTCGGCGCCGACGGTGCGCTCTTCGATCACCTTCATGGGCACGGGCAGCGCGCCCGCGCGCAGCAGCACGGCGAGGTCGCGTGCGCCCTGGACCGTGAAGTGCCCGCTGATCTGCCCGGAGCCACCCAGGATCGGCTCGCGAATGACGGGCGCGCTCAGCACCTTGCCGTCGAGCACGATGGCGAATGGCTTACCGACGTTCCCGTCGGTGATGCGGCCGAAGCGACTGGCGCCTTCGCTGTCGAAGCGAAACTGAACGATCGGCTCGCCGGTACGCTGGTCGAAGGAGGCGCTCGCGTCGACCAGGCGGTCGCCTTCGAGCATGACCCGTTGCCTGATCCTGATCTTCTCGCTGCTGCCGTCGAGCGGCAGGAGAAGGGTGCCTGGTTCGGCATCGGCCTGCTGCTCGGCGACCATGTGGAACGTGAGCCGTGCCGTGCTGCCGAGCAGTCCCTTGAGGCGCGCCGGATCGTTGACGCCGGGAAGCTGTACCAGGATACGCGCGGCGCCCTGCCGCACGACCGTCGGTTCGGCGATGCCGGCCTCATCGATGCGCCGCCGGACGATCTCGAGACTTTGATCCGCGGCTCGGTCGATGCGCGCGGCGATGTCCGCTTCCGTCGGGCGCAGGCGGATAAAGCCGCTACGCTCGATGGTGATCTCAAGTCCCGGACGGCCCTCGGTGCCGAAGCGATTCGTGACCGGCGTGGCCAGCGATGCGAGCGCGCGCTGCGCGTCCTGGGTTCGCGCGGGGTCGACCAGCTCGACGATGATCGCCGTCGTCGTCGTCCTGGCGGTACGCGTTGCAATGCGCGCCTGTCGCAGGGCCTGATCGGCCGGGCTGGCGAGCCCGGCCAGACGGTCCTTGAGAACCGCCTCGCCGTCGATCTCCAGCAGGAGCTGGGAACCGCCTCGGAGGTCGAGTCCCAGCGTCACCTGTTGCTTGGGCAGCCAGCGCGGAAGCAGGTCGAGTTGTTCGCGGGTGAACAGATTGGGAAGCGCAGCGGCGATGCCGCATATCACGATGATGGCGTAGGCCACCACCTTCCACGGAGATGGACGCATGATGGGATATCCTGAGTGAAGTGGGCGTGCGCGGAACGCGCAGCTCCCTCCGCTCAGGTCAGCCCATCTTCAGTGATGGACCTCCGCGCGGACGATCAGCGTCGTTCCACGATGATGGGTCGGAAGCCGATCCATCGTCGGTGGTCCGCGCGGGCGGTGGGCGAGGCGCCGGGAATGCCGGGGCAGACAGGGCCTGTCGGTCCAATCGCCACAAGCACTATCCGGCGTCGGCGTGATGACCGGAACGACAGGTGTAAGGATCTCGGGCGGCGGGGCGCGATCGAAACCGGGTTCGAGCTGACGCCTGTCGGCCGTGATCCTGGGGGCCGCCTGACCTGGCCGTATGCCGTGATCCGACGGCAGGAAGCCATCGACGATCGCACCACTCAGGTGGCCCGCGGCCAGCGAACGCGGTGCGAGCGCATGCGAGACCGCGCCGGCGACGAAGAGGAGCAGTGCGGCGCAGGACAGCAGAGCCGTACGCTTCCAGCCCTCTGTGGCCGGGAGGTTGCCGTGGCGTGCCGCTGTCGCGGCGAACGTCGCTCGCATCGCCGTCCCTTCGCAGACGGTGCGCAGCGCGTCAAGCCGGCAAGGGGGGTCGCCTACGCCAGCACCTCGCGCAACGCCACGCCCAGTCGTGCGAAATCGTCCGCCGACAGATACGGCGCCGCGGCGATGCGGGTCCAGGCGCGGTCCTGGAAGGGCACGATCTGCGCCTCCAGCCCGTGCTCCTCGCGCAGCTTGCGCCTGAGCGTCAGCGTGTTGTCGCGCGTGCCTGATACGCGCGAGGGCAGCGCGATGGTCGCCATCATCGCGCGCGCTTCGGCCGGCGTCGCCTCGTTGACCTCGAGCGCGGCGCACAGCGCGGGCACGGCGTGCTCGATCAGGCCGTAGTTCCACGCCACCAGCCGCGCGCGGCCGATCTGCTCGGCGAAGTCGAAAGCGGCCTCGACGCACAGGATCGGCGTCGGATCGAGCGTGCCCTGCCAGTCGAACTCGGCGGTGTAGCCCTGGCCGTAGCCGTGGCTGATCACCGTCGGGTGCAGCCGCTCGCGCCACGCCGGCGCGGCCCACAGCACGCCGCAGCCGCGCGGCACGAAGGCCCATTTGTGCAGGTTGCCGACATAGATGTCGGCGCCCAGCGCCGGCACGTCGATGTCGCGCAGATGGCCGGGCGCATGCGCGCCGTCGATGGCCAGCGTCACGTCCCTGGCGCGGCACAGCTCGGCAATGCGCGCCACGGGCAGGATCAGCGCCGTGGGCGAGGTGATGTGGTCGACAATCACCAGCTTGGTGCGCGGCGTGATCGCGCGCCCGATGGCTTCGACCGCGCCGTCGTGGCTGTAGTCGGGCCACGGCAGCCGCACGATCACGACCTTCGCGCCGGGCGCCGAGGACTCGTAGAGCGCGGCCTGCAGCACGGCGTTGTAGCCGTGGTCGGTGACCACGACCTCGTCGCCGGCCTTCAGGCCGATCGAGCGCAGCACGCTGTTCAATCCCGCGGTGGCGTTGCCGACGAACACCCAGCCCTCGCCGCTGCCACCGAGCCAATCCGCGACCCGGTTGGCCGCGGCGCGCACCAGCGGCGTGAAGTGGGCGCGATCGAAGAACGCCGTCGGATTGGCCTCGATCTGGCGGCGCCAGACGTCCTGGGTCACCCGCACCGGCGCCGGCGTGACGCCGAAGCCGCCGTGGTTGAGATAGGCGATGTCGGGGTCGAGGCCGAACAGAACGGCCATCTCCTGCGATCCGAACGCTGGCGTGTCGGCCGGTGGCATGGATCCTCCGGGAGGTCTGCTCTGCCCCCGCCCCCATTTTCGGGAGGCGCGGGCCGGGTTGCAAGGCGCTGTGCGGCGGCTATGGTGCCGGCGAAAGGGACATCGCCATGGACAGAACCGACTGCGCCGCCCGCGAGGCGGGCGACTTCGGGCGCTCGTTGCGCGTCTGGCGCGCGCTGCGCCGCATGAAGCAGGGCCACGCGGCCGAGCTGCTCGGCGTGTCGCAGGCCACCGTGTCGCGCTGGGAGTCCGGCCACCAGACTCCAACGCCGCCCGAGCGCGAAGCGTTGCGTGCGCTGATGGCGGCGCGACTCGATGGCGCGGCCGACCATGCGCTGGGGCGGCTGGTGCGCGGATCGTCGCGCGAGGCGCACCTTATCTGCGATCTTACGCACCGCCTGCTGGCCGCCTCACCGTCGCGCGAGCGACGCTGGAAGCTGTCCGCCAGCGAGCTTGCAGGCACCTCGATGTGGCGCTTCCACACCGAGGCGATCGCCCGCGCCGAGACAATGCTGGCGGAACTGGGCTGGTACGGCGAGGCGCCGCCCGAGGTCGAGGTGCTGACCGGCGCCAATACATCGCGCGAGGTGCCGATCCGCCGTGGTCGCTGCCGTTGGACGCGCCTGCGCCTGTCCGACGGCGGCTATGCGCGGCTGGTCGAGACCGAAGCCGCCGCCTGATCCTTCGCCCAGACCAATGCGAAGCTGATCGGGCGATGCAGATGCCTCTGCCATTTGGGCTTGGCCGCGACCCAGTCCTCGTCGACCACGCCCTCGATCATCTCGACCAGGCGCAGGCCGGCGCCGAGCCCGGCGCCGATGTGCTCGCTGGTGAGATGGACATGACTCTCGATCGCGACCGAGTCGCCCGAGGCGCGATCGAAATGCGTCGGGATGCCCTGCACCAGGAAGAACGGGTGATAGCCCACCAGGACGAAGCGTCCACCGGCTGCAAGCAGTCGCACGGCCTCGCGATAGGTGGGCCGCAGATCGGCCAGGTGCTCGTCGGCAAGCACCATTGTCGCGAGATCGTAGACGCCGCCATCGAGTCCGGTAGCGGCGATGTCCGCCAGGGCGAGCCGGTCATAGACGCCCTTGCCGCGCGCACCGTCGAGCATCGCCTCGGTGAAATCCACGCCGTGCAAACGGGCAACGCCTGACCGGCGCAGCCAGACACCGATGCGGCCGGTGCCGCACGCGAGGTCGACGGCATGCTTCACGTGCCGCCAGTCGACTGTTTGCAGCCGCGCCAGCAAGCGCAGATCCATCAGGTCGAGGACCGTGTCCTCGTATGTGCGCGCCCATTCACCGTAGCCCTCGCGCACCGGGAGGGTCGGATAGTGGCGCTGGTCGAATTTCGCGAAGTCCATGGGCGCAGCTTAGCGCCCTGCGCCTTGCGGCGGGATGAATGAAATATTCAGGGAACCAGCTCGACGCCGATGGCGTCGCGCAGCGCCTCGAAGGCCTTGGCCGGCCCGAGCTTCACCATTTTCTCGTGCCACCACCCGGCGGCATCGGCGACATGCAGGTTGAAGGTCGAGGGCGGCAGGTCGCGCGACCACTTCGACAGGCCCTGGCTGTTGAACACCAGCAGGATGGCGAGTGCGATGACGATGATCGGCGGCAGCACGCGCAGCCGCTGCGGCCGCATGCCGGCCTCCAGCTCGATCGTGCCGGGTGCGAGGTCGTCGGTCGTGCTCATCGCCGTTCTCCCTCAGAACTGGAAGTAGATGAAAGGCGCTGCGCCATCGCCGCCGATCGCCTCGATCACCAGCAGGACGGCGCCGATCAGCACGCCCACCGCCCAGACGGGCAGGCTGTGGTAGGCGCGATCCATCTGCTGCAACGTGTCGGGCGGCGTGAACTGGATCTGCAGGCCGAAGACGATCAACGCCAGCAGGAACGGCGTCAGCAGGGTCGAGGGCTGCGACCAGTCGCCCAGGCCGGCTAGCATCTCCCAGACCCGCGCCAGATTCTCGGCGCGGAAAAAGATCCAGCAGAAGCAGACGAAGTGGAATATCAGCAGCACGGCCAGCGCGCGGCGCCATGTCGGCCAGTGCGCGCTGTCGCGGCCGAAGCCGATGGCGCGCTCGATGGCGAGGAAGCCGCCATGCAAGGCGCCCCAGATCACGAACTTCCAGGCCGCGCCGTGCCAGATGCCGCCCAGCACCATGGTCAGCAGCAGGTTGCGGTAGGTCCTGAGCTCGCCGCCGCGATTGCCGCCCAGCGGGATGTAGAGATAGTCGCGCAGCCAGCTCGACAGCGACATGTGCCAGCGGCGCCAGAAATCGGCCAGGGTCTCGGCGCGGTAGGGCTGGTTGAAGTTGCGCTGGAAGCGGTAGCCGAGCAGGGCGGCGACGCCGATGGCGATGTCGCTGTAGGCGCTGAAGTCGCAATAGATCTGCACCGCGTAGGCATAGACCGCGAACAGGAGGTCGATGGCGCCGAAGGCGGTGGGATCGAAGAACGCCTTGTCGACCAGGCCGACGGCCAGGTAATTGGCGATGATCGCCTTCTTGAACACGCCCCACATGATCAGGATCAGGCCGAGCCCGACGAAGACGCGGTTGGGGTTGGGCGGCGTCTCGAGCTGCGGCAGGAAGGCGGCTGCGCGCACGATCGGGCCGGCCACCAGGTGCGGGAAGAACGAGATGAAGAACATCACGTCGATCAGCGGCCGCGAGCGGTCGAGATCGCGGCGATAGAGGTCGACGATGTAGGAGATGCCCTGGAAGGTGTAGAACGAGATGCCCACCGGCAGCACGATCTCCAGGAAGGGCAGCTCGCGCTCCATGCCCAGCGAGCGCAGCAGCGCATCGAGCGATTCGAGGAACCAGCCGTAGTACTTGAAGAAGCCCAGCAGCGAGAGGTTGAGGATCACCGCGACGCCGACCACGCGCTTGCACCACGCCGTGCCGCGTGTGCGGTCGATCAGCCGCCCGGCGATGAAGTTCAGCAGCACGCTGGAGAACAGCAGGAAGGCCAGCTTCCAGTTCCAGAAGGCGTAGAAGAAATAGCTCGCGGCGATGATCGAGAGCTTGTGCAGCGCGTGCGAACGGCTGATCGCCAGCCCCCAGGCGATCAGGCAGACCACCAGGAAGAACAGCAGGAAGTTGAGCGTCGGGAAGATCATCGCGTGACGCTGTCGTCCTGGGCGAAGCGAAGGCCCCGTCTTGCTGGGAGCGCCGGCGCTCCCGGGAGCGGGTTCATCTCAGCGTCGGCGGTAGCCGGCCATCAGTTCGGTGAACAGCCGGTCGGCGGTGAGGTGGTAGCCGGGCTCGCGCATGTGGACGTGGTCGGTGTGGCCCAGCCCATCGCGCGCGAAGCGGTCGGCGCCGCATTCGCCGCCCTGCACGCGCGACCAGTCGAAGAAGTAGAGGTTGCGCGCGCGCGCCGCCTGGCGCTGCGCCTCGCGCACGTAGCCGATGGCGGCCGGCGCGTGCCAGCGGCAGAGCTTGCGGTCGCGCCCGTTGAGCATGGCGGTGTAGTTGGCGATCTCCGCCCCGCGCAGCGGCGCGCAGCTCGCGCCGGCGCCGCCGCGGCGCCCGCAATAGGATGGGAAGCGGTTGGCGTCGGGCGGGCCGACGATCACCACCGAGGCGCGGGGCACGGCCTGGCGGACGAGATCGACATAGGAGCCGAACTCGCCGGCGTAGTCGCCCAGGCGCTCGCGCGCGGCGAAGCCCTCGTTGGTGCCGAAGGCCAGGATCACCAGGCCGGGATCGAGATGCTTGAGCTCGTACGCGGCGAGGCGCCAGTTCCAGCGGCCGAGGATGCCGATCTGCGCGCCGCCGAAGCCCAGCGCGGCGAGCGTGACACCGCGCTGGCGGCGATAGACCGCCCAGTCAGCGATGTCGACCGGACCGTTGCCGCGCGGCCGCAGCTCCAGCGAGCGCGCGCCGGGGGCGCTGATCGTGGCGCGGTCGAGCAGGTAGGCGCCGCCCGAGGTGTTGATCTCGGAATGGAAGCGGCCGTCGATATAGACCTGGATGGCGCCGCCGCCGGGCCGCTTGAAATAGTGGATCTCGGCCGAGTCGAAGGAGCCGCCGTCGGCGGCGTTGGCGTTGTCGGCGACCAGCGACATCGAGTCGGTCGACTTGCTGCCGCGGGTGACGAAGCCCGAGAGGCCGAAGGTACCCTCGGCGCCGGCGCGATTGCTGCTGATCACCTGCCAGGCGCCGGATTGCTGCACCTTCACCTGGTATGGCCGCCAATAGGGGAAGGGATAGCCCGGCGGCATCAGCCCGCGCCCGGCGTCGCCGAACTGGCGCTGGAACAGCTCGCGCAGGCGGCCGCTGAAATGGTCGTTGGCGGTGTGGCTGTCGCCGATCTGCACGATGTTGACCCGTCCACGGCGGCCGCTCTGCAGCTCGTTGAGCTGGCGATGCAGACCGGTGAGCTGGGCCGCAGGTGCCGCCGCCGCGGCGCCGCCCGCTCCGCTCTCGCCACTGTCGGGCGAGCAGGCGAGCACGAGGCCCAAGGCGAGGATGCCGGCGAACAGCGGCAGGCGGCGCGGCGCGAAGGCCGTCGCGGAGATCGGGCGCTGCGTCATGGGCGGCGGGGTCCGTCCAGGTGAGGGGGGAGACGGCCGCCGTCTTCTCGGGAACGGGCGGCTCTAGCTTTTGGCCGGCAGAATCTTGAACGGCGGCACGTTCTCGCGCAAGAGCTTGAGCACCGAGCTGCCGATCAACTCGTAGGCCGGATCGGTGAAGTGCACGCCGTCATTGGCGCGCATCAGGCGAGTGACGCCCTTGAGGTCCTTGAAATGCGCCTGGTAGGCGCCGTGCTCGTCGGCGGTGATCGGCCAGGTCGGCAGCAGCTTGACGTAGGGTCGGGTCCGGGCGGCGTTGGCGACGATGTCGTTGATCAGCCGCGCATCGGCGCTGGCGTCGTCGGCGCGCATCACCGGCAGCAGGATCCAGATCGTCGGCAGCTTGTGCCGCTGCAGCTTGTCCATGAAGCCGGCGATGCGTCCGGCATAGAGCTCCTGCCACACCTTGCTGCGGAACAGGGCCCTCGACTGGGTGCCGACGAAGAAGGAGCGGCGGTCGTTGGCGCCGATCATCATGACCACGGCGTCGACCGGGCCGTTGGCCAGCGCCGCGTCGACCATGTCGGTGAGGTCGCTGCCGGTAAAGCCGACCGAGTTCTTGGCGCCGCGAAGGAAGACGTAGCGCTTGTCGCGCACCATCAGGCGGTAGAGGCCGCCCCACATGCCGTCGCCCAGCGAGTCGCCCATCACGGCCACGGTCACCTTGGCCGGCGGCGGGCCGGCGGCGGCGCTCGCGTGGGGCGGCCAGGCACTGCCCGGCGGCGGTGTCGCGAAGTCGGCCGTGGTCGGCGGCGGCGACGGCTCGACAAGCGGGATGACCAGCGGCGGCGGCGACGCCGCCTGCTGCGCGTGGGCGGGCAGGGCGATCAGCAGGAGCGAGAGGATGAAGATCAGGCTACGCACGTTGGCACACCGGTGCGGAGAAGGTCTGCCCTTGTAGTCGCGGCGACTCAGTCCGACAACGGCCGAAGCGTCGCACGAGTCATGCGTGCGCGCCCGCGGCAGCGGCCGGAAAACCGCCACGTTCCGGAGCGGTCGTGCAGATCCGGTGCAGCGGCTCCCGTCACTGCAGCTTGATGCCGCGCAGGAAGCCGGTGCGCGCGCGCGCCGCTTCCATCAGGAAGGCAAAGTCGTTGCCCGCCAGCAGCATGCGCACGCCCATCCTGATGTAGCGCTCCATGATCGGCGGATTGTAGACGCCGCCCATGCCGGGCTGCTTGCCGTGCTTGCGGCAGGCGGCGATCACCGTCTCGTAGGCCTTCACGACGTCGGCGTGGTCGATCTGGCCGGGGATGCCCTTCTCCATGGTCAGGTCGCTGGTGCCGATCATCAGCACGTCGATGCCGGGCACGGCGGCGATGGCCTCGGCGTTGGCGATCGCCTGCGGTGTCTCGAGCATGACGGTGACCAGGATCGCGTCATTGACCATCTTCGTGGTTTCGGCCTGCGACAGGGCCTCGAAAGCCATCTGCGGCGCGGCGCCGGCGACAGAGCGGTGGCCGACCGGCGGATAGCGCAGGCGATCGGCGATCGCCCTTGCCTGCTCGGGCGTGTCGACATGCGGCATGACGATGCCCATGGCGCCGCCGTCGAGCACGCGCGTGGCCATGTCGAGCTGGAACTCCGGCACGCGAACGATCGGCGCAATGCCGTAGCCGTTGGCGGCGACCGAGATCTGCACCGCCATGTCGAGCGTCATCGAGTTGTGCTCGCAGTCGATGAACAGCCAGTCGAAGCCGGCGGTCTTCATCGCCGGCGCGATGTCGACGGTGCGCGCCTGGCGGATGCCGCAGCCCAGCGCCGGCTCGCCCTTGTTCATGCGCTCGCGCGCGGAGTTGCGCAGCTCGGCCATGGTCCTTCCTCCCCTTGATGTCGCGCGCCGGATCGTAGAGGCCCGCCCGCCCGCCTTCAATTCATCGCCATCCGCCACGCCGCATGGCAGGGTCACGCGCAAGCGGCAGGGAGGAACGCATGGCACAGGATCGCGTCGCGCTGGTCACCGGTGCGGGCTCGGGCATCGGCCGCGCCACGGCGCGCAAGCTGCTGGCCAATGGCGCGCGCGTCGTCGCCACCGATCGCGACGCGTCGGGGCTGGCCGAGACGGCGAGCATGGCGGCCGCGGGCGATCGCCTGCGCACGCTGGTGCAGGACGTCACCGATGAGACCGCGCCCGCCGATGCGGTGCGCACGGCGGTCGAGGGCTTCGGCGGGCTGGACTGGCTGGTGAACAACGCCGGCATCGGCCGCTCGACCAATGTCGCCGAGACCCAGGACGCCGACTGGGACCGCTTCATGCAGACCAACCTGCGCAGCGTCTTTCGCTTCTCGCGCCAGGCGCTCGGCGTGATGCGGCCGGGACGCGGCGCCATCGTGCATCTCGCCTCGGTCTTCGGCCTGATCGGCTATCCCGGCTCGGCGGCCTATTCGACGGCCAAGGCGGCGGTGGTCGGCCTCACCCACCAGATGGCCGCCGACTATGGTCCGAAGGGCATCCGCGTCAACGCCGTGGCGCCGGGCCTGATCGAGACGGGCATGACGCGCGAGCGCCTGCACGGCGATCTGCGCTATCGCAAGCTGATGCTGGAGACCACGCCGTTCCCGCGCTGGGGCCAGCCCGAGGACATCGCCAGCGCCATCGCCTTCCTGCTGTCCGACGAGGCCTCGTTCATCAACGGCCACGTGCTGGCCGTCGATGGCGGCTGGAGCGTGACGAACTACGTCAGGAGCGCGTTCGACTAAAGGGTGTGGACCTCCCTCTGACATTCCTCGCTGCGTTCGGAATGACAGAGCGGTTCAGAACATCTGCCGGATCAGCTTCAGCGGGTTGAGGCTGGGCCAGATGTCGGCGGCGGTGAAGCTCGGGCGGGCGGCCATCGCGGCGTAGTAGCGCGCGATCGCCGGGCGGCGCGCCAGCTCGGCGTGCTGGCGGATGAAACGCATGCGCGCAAGGAACACCGTCCACACCACATCGGCCGGGCCGTAGGCCGGCGGCACCAGCACGGCGCGGCCGTCGCCCAGCTCGCCC
Organism: Alphaproteobacteria bacterium; assembly: GCA_019635875.1. Classification (NCBI taxonomy): domain Bacteria; kingdom Pseudomonadati; phylum Pseudomonadota; class Alphaproteobacteria; species Alphaproteobacteria bacterium. The sequence continues at coordinate 214,530 of JAHBYP010000008.1, read as the reverse complement.
TCGATCGCGTCGAGCCGCGACAGGGCTGCGGCGCGGCGCTCCTCGTGCAGCGCCGCCACTTCGTGCGGATCGAAGGTGCGCCGGCGGCCGGCGAAGACCTCGGCGCGGCTGCGGTAAAGATCAGCGAGATCGGGGTGGGAATCGGCCAGCGCGCGCAGGCGCCGCTCCGCCGCCGCCAGCTTTCCCGGCACGAAACGGCGTGCGAGGGGATTCCAGCGCAGCAGCCACGAGAAGGTCAGCTCGTCGATCGGGAAGTCGTACTGCAGCGTCACCAGCCGGCGTGTCGCGTCGTCGGCCTGCTCCTCGCTGCGGCCGAAGGCGTGGAACAGGATCAGCCGGCTGTCGCTCAACCGGCCGCCCTCCGGCGTCAGGGTCGGCACCGTCATGTTGGGATTGAGCCGCGCATAGGCCGGCTCGAACTGCGCCATGCGCCGATGGATGTCGAGCTTGACGGGCGTGAAGGACCGGCCGGCCTCGATCAGCGCCAGCCGCGCGATCATCGAGTAGTACGACGACGCGGCGTGGTAGAGACAAGGTGGCTCGGTCGCGGGCATGTCTGCGAGGATAGCCCGCGAACCGGCGCAGCGCCTACCGGCCCTTCAGCACTTCCTTGTTCACGACGTTGTTCGGATCGGGCTTGCCGTCGAAGACGTCGAGCACGTTCTGCACCGTGGCCTGGGCCATGCGGGCGGAGGACTCGATGGTGACGCCGGCCATGTGCGGCGCCATGATGATGTTGGGCAGCGAGCAGAGCTTGTGGATCTCGGTCGGCGGCTCCTTGTCGAGCACGTCGATGCCGGCGGCCTTGATCACGCCGCCCTTGAGCGCATCGTACAGCGCGTCCTCGTTGATGATGCCGCCGCGCGCGGTGTTGACGATGTAGGCCGTCTTCTTCATCGCCGCGAGCTCGCCGGCGCCGATCAGGTCGATCGTCTCCTTGTTCTTCGGGCAGTGCACCGTGACGAAGTCGGCACGCGCCAGGCCGGCCTTCAGGTCGCTGACCGGCTCGCAGCCGGCGGCCTTGATGGTCTCGGCCTTCACGTAGGGATCGTAGACCAGCACGGTCATCTCCATGCCCAGCGCGCGCTTGGCGGTGCGCGTGCCGATGCGGCCGAAACCGATGATCAGCAGGGTCTTCTGCCAGAGGTCGACCGGCATGTCGTGGCGGCGATCCTGCCAGCGGTTCTCGCGCACCATCTTGTCGTAGTCGAGCGCGCGCTTGGCCACCGCCATCATCAGGAACATCGCGTGCTCGGCGACCGAGACCGAGTTGGCGACGCCGGCGATCATCAGCGGCAGGCCGCGCCTGGTGAGCGCCGGCACGTCGACCGTGTCGTAGCCGACGCCGATGCGCGCGGCGCACATCAGCTTCGATGCGACCTGCAGCTCGGGCTCGCCCAGCGGCGTGAGGCCCAGCGTCACGCCATGCGCGTCCTTCAGCGCCTCGTGGAACTGCGCCGTGGTGAAGTTGTTGAGGACCACCGCCTCGACATCGTCGCGCGCCTCGACCAGCGCCATGCCGGCGGGATGCATCCCCATCGGCATCAGGATGCGCTTCATGTTGGTGGCCATGTCCGGTCCTCTCCCTCGATTCGCGCCGCAGCCTGTCATGGGGCGCGGCGCGATGCATCCCTCAAGACGCGGAAGCTGCCCTGCCGAGAAGGAAATCCAGCAGGATGCGCTGGTAGATGTCGGGCACGACGTTGGGGAAGAAATGCCCGCCCTGGGGTAGCACCACAGTGCGGCAGTCCGGCACCAGGCGACCGAGCTCCTCGGTGAAATAGGCCGGCGTCACCGCATCGTCGCGCGCGCCGATCGCCAGGGTCGGGGCCGTGACGCGATGCAGCTGGTCGCGCCGGTCGTGGGCGACGATGGCAGCGATGCGCGACAGCAGGATCTCGGGCACCGGGATGGTCTCGTGCGCGCGCGCCTCGTTGGCCGCCAGCACGTCGTCGTGGTCGCGGATCCAGAACGGCGCGTGCAGCGCCAGGCCGCTGGCCTTGCTGTAGGCCACCGGGCCGAGCTCGCGCAGCACCGTGGCGCGCAGCTCGAAGAGGCGGCGGAAATAGGCGTCGGTCTTCGCCCAGGTGCCGCACAGCACCAGCTTCTCGATTCGCTCGGGATGGTCGATGGCGATCGCCTGGCCCATCGCGCCGCCGGTCGAGTGGCCCACCCAGTGCGCCCGCCTGATGCCCAGCGCGTCCATCAGCTGCAGCGCGTCGTCGGCCATCTGCTCGACCGTGTAGTCGATGCGCGACAGTGCCGAGCGGCCGCAGCCGCGGTGGTCGTGCAGGATCACGGTGAAGTGGCGCGCGAAGGCCGCGACATGCGGCTCCCAGAAGGTGGCGACGCCGCCCAGGCCGGCGACCAGCATCAGCGGCGGGCCGGAGCCGTGTGTCTCAAGGAACAGCGTCGCGCCGTCGCGCAGGGTTATGTGTGGCATGGCGGCGCGGACGTTAGCAGAACGGTCGCTTCCGTGAGATAAGGTAGTGGAAATGATCGTCCGCTCACTTCAATGATCAGTGAGCAGCCTCGTTCGAGTGGAGGACCAGGATGAGCCAGCTGAACGGCATGTGCTACGTGCTCGAGAAGCTTCGGGTGAAGATCCGCCAGAAGCATCTCGACCTGATGGCCAAGGGCACCACGCCGCAGGCGGGCGATGTGAAGACCCCGCAGTTCTGGGCCGATCTCGAGAAGTACGCCGACCAGCTGGCGCTGATGATGCGCAACCTCGGCTCGATGGCGCATTCGCTCGAGGCCCAGGCCGAGGGCGCGCGCTTCGCACCGCTCGCCTATCGCTACAGCGCCAGGCAGTCGGTGCGCGACCGCCAGCGCAACGTGCGGAACGTGATGGACCTGGCGCTGGAGATCGCCGGCGACCTGCAGGATCTGTACGGCCGCGGCCAGAAGCCGACCGAAGCCGACATGATCAAGGGCATCGAGAAGATCATGAAGGAGCTCGGCAAGTCGATCGACAGCTCGCAGGTCCAGGCCACCGTGAAGCAGCTCACCAGCGAGCCGGGACTGCACGGCCATGCCCAGCCGGCGCCCTCGCTGGGCGGCCTCGCCTCGCTGCCGGTGCTGGTCATGGCGATCATCTTCATGATCCGCCGCAAGTCGCGCGAGCGCCAGAAGCAGGACGCGTAACGAAGCTGTCATCGCGAGCCTCGGCGAGGGAACCAGGAGGGCAGCCTGGATCCCTCGCGGACGCTCGGGATGACAGGAACGCCAGGTTGTGGTGTCTTCCCGCCATGCTCACGGGTGACACATGGCCGTTCGACGCGTCGTGCTGGTGATCTGCGACGGGCATCGCCGCGATTTCGTGCGGCCGGAGCTTTGCCCGTCGATCGTCGATCTCGCCCGCACCGGCCGGCGCTACGACAATCATCGCGGCGTCTTCCCCTCGGTGACGCGCGCCTCCTCGGCGTCGATCGCCACCGGCTGCCATCCGGCGCGGCACGGCCTGCACGGCAACACCATGGGCCTGCCCGAGGGCGACGGCGTCGTGGTGCACGATGTCGGCCCGCCGCAATTCCGCGACGCCATGCGCCGGGCGCTGGGCCGCACGCTGAAGACGCCGACCCTGGCCGAGCGCCTGCGCGACGCCGGTGGTTCGATCGTGTTCTCCAACGTCTCGCCCGGCGCGGCCTATTTCCAGGATCCCGATGGTCACGGCCACGTCTATCACCGCGCCGGCTCATTCGCGCCCGGCCTGGTGCCGATCGACGGTGCGGATGGGCTCGACATCGCCAAGGACGCGACCGGTGATCATGCGATGGCAGCACGGTTTTGCGTCGAGGTGTTGCACGAGCGACGCCCGCCGCTCGCCGTGCTGTGGCTGAGCGATCCCGACGCCACCATGCACGCCAGCGAACTGGGCGGGCCGGCGCATCTCCAGGCCATCGCCTCGGCCGATACCTGCGTCGCGCGGGTGCGCGGCACCGTCGACGCATTGCGCCGGGCAGGCGAGGACATCCTGCTGATCGTCGGCTCCGACCACGGCCAGGAGACCGTCACCGGCGCGGTCGAGGTCGACCGCCTGCTGGTCGAGGCCGGACTCAAGGACTCGTTGGACTCGACCGAGGTTGCCGTCGCGTCGCAGGGCACGTCCGGCCTGATCTACGTCGCGCCGCGCGCTGCATCGCGGCGCGCGGCCATCGAGGCCTTCGTGCGCGCGCAGGACTGGGCCGACGGCGTCTTCGCCGGCGAAGGGCTGGCGGAGCTCGGCATGGCGCCCGAAGGTCACTTGCACATGGCGTTCAGCATGGCCAAGACCGACGCGCCCAACCGCCACGGCTGCCCCGGCGGCAGCCTGATCGTCGCCCGGGCGAGCGCCGGCGAGAAGCTCGGGCTGGGCCAGCACGGCGGCACCGGCCGCTTCGAGCAGGCGCCGTTCCTGATCGTCGAGGGCGCCGGCTTCGCGCCCGGCACCACCTGCGCCGAGCCAAGCTGCATCGTCGACATCGCGCCCACGGCGCTCGCCCATCTCGGCCTGCCGGCCGACGACATGGACGGCCGCGCGCTGCAGGGGCGATAGAGCCGTTTTCCTTCCCCCTCCAGGGGAAGGGCATGGCTTGACTCTCGCATACACTTGAATAGATATTCAATTGTATGAGAAAGCCTCGCAAGCGACCGAAGAAGGCCGACGACGACCGTGCGCCGGAGCTGGCGGATCTGTTCCGCCTGCTGGGCGATGCCAGCCGGCTGCGCATCGTCATCGCCTGCCTCGACGCGCCGGTGGCGGTGAGCGCCATCGCCGAAGGGCTGGGCCTGTCGCTGTCGCTGGTCAGCCATCATCTGCGGCTGTTGCGCGCAGCGCGCCTGGTGCGCGGGCTGCGCGAGGGCAAGCAGATCTTCTACCAGGTCGCCGATCACCACGTGCGCGGGATGATCACCGACATGCTCGAGCACATCGCCGAGGAAGCGGACTGACATGAGCGCCGGTTGTTGCCGTGGTCACGATCACGGGCACGGTTCCAACGTCCACGGCCCGTACCGCTCGATCCTGTGGATCGCGTTGGTGCTGAACGCGGTGATGTTCGCGGTCGAGATCGGCGCCGGCGTCGTGTCGGGCTCGGTCTCGCTGCTGGCCGACGCGCTCGACTTCCTCGGCGACGCGGCGAACTACGCCGTGACTCTCTTCGTGCTCGGCGCGGCGCTGGCCTGGCGCGCGCGCGCGGCGCTGCTGAAGGCCGCCAGCATGGGCGCGTTCGGGCTGTGGGTGGCGGGCGAGGCGGTCTGGAGCGCGCTCACCGGAATTGTGCCGCAGGCCATCACCATGGGCACGATCGGCGCGCTGGCACTGGGCGTCAATCTGCTGGTCGCGCTGCTGCTGTTCCGCCACCGCGACGGCGATTCCAACATGCGCTCGGTGTGGATCTGCTCGCGCAACGACGCCATCGGCAATATCGCGGTGATGGCCGCGGCGGTCGGCGTGTTCGGCACCGGCACCGGCTGGCCCGACATCGCCGTCGCCGCGATCATGGCCAGCCTGGCGCTGTGGGGCGCCTGGCAGGTGGCGCGTCTGGCGCTGGGGGAGCTGCGCGAGCCGAATTCCCACCACCTGTCATCGCGAGCGTAGCGAGGGATCCCGGCAGATCGATTGGATCCCTCGCTGCGCTCGGAATGACAGCGAGGCGGCTATTCCGCCGCGACTTTCATCGCCGCGCCGTGCAGCGCCTCCCAGATGGCGCGCGGGGTCGCCGGCATGTCGATGTGCTTCAGGCCGGTCACCGGCTTGAGCGCGTCGACGATGGCATTGATCACCGCCGGCGGCGAGCCGATGGCGCCCGCCTCGCCGGCACCCTTCAGGCCCAGCGGATTGGTCGTGCAGCGCGAATGGTGCGTGTCGAAATGCACGTGCGGCACGATGTCGGCGCGCGGCAGGGCGTAGTCCATGAACGAGCCCGACAGCAGCTGGCCGCTCTCGTCGTCATAGACCGTGCGCTCGGTCAGCGCCTGGCCGACGCCCTGGCCGACGCCGCCATGCACCTGGCCCTGCAGCAGCAGCGGATTCATCACGCCGCCGAAATCGTCGACGATGGTGTAGTTGACGATCGTCGGCGTGCCGGTATCGGGGTCGATCTCGATTTCGCAGATGTGGCAGCCATTGGGGAAGGTCGCTGCGTCGGGCACGCGGGTGAATTCGTCGTCGAGCGGCTTGCCGCCGTGCCTGGGATCCTTCGCCGCGCGGGCGACGTCGAACAGCGAGACCCGGCGGTCGGTGCCGACGATGCGGAAATCGCCGTCCTTGTACTCGACGTCCGCCGCCGACGCCTCGAGCATGCTGGCCGCGACCGGCTTGCCCTTGGCGATGATCGTGTCGGACACGCCATAGACCGCCGCGCCGGCGACCGGGATCGAGCGCGAGCCGCCGGTCATGCCCTCGGGCGTCACGTCGCTGTCGCCCTGCACGATGCGGATGCGTTCGGCGTCGATGCCCAGGCGATCCGACATGATCTGCGTGAAGGCCGTCTCGTGGCCCTGGCCGTTGGTCTGCACGCCGAGATAGATCGTGATCGTGTCGTCGTCGTTGAACTTGGCGATCGCCGTTTCCTGCGGCGCGGCGCTGCATTTCTCGACATAGGTCGCCATGCCGATGCCGCGCAGCCTGCCGCGCTTCTTCGCCTCGGCGCGCCGCGACTCGAAGCCGTTCCACGAGGCCTGCTGCATCGCCTTGCGCATCACGGTCTCGAAGTCGCCGGAATCGTACACGTCGCCCAGCGCCGTGCTGTAGGGCAGCTGATTGGGCCGGATCAGGTTGCGGGCGCGGATCTCGTCGGGCGAGACGCCGACCTCGCGCGCGATGTGATCGACGAAGCGCTCCAGCAGGTAGGCGGCCTCGGGACGGCCGGCGCCGCGATAGGCGTCGGTCGGCACGGTGTTGGTCGCCATGCCCTTGATGTTCACGTAGATCGCCGGCGTCTGGTACAGGCCGGCCAGCATGCTGGAGCCCGCCATGGTCGGGATGAAGGCGCCGAAATGCGAGAGATAGGCGCCGAGCGCGGCGTAGGTGGTGACGCGCAGGCCGAGGAAGCGGTGCTCGCTGTCGAGCGCCATCTCGGCGAAAGACACGTGATCACGTCCCTGCACGTCGGACTGGAACGCCTCCTGCCGATCGGGGATCCACTTCACCGTGCGCTTCAGCAGGCGCGAGGCCCAGACCACCAGCGGGTATTCGGGGTGCATGAAGATCTTCATGCCGAAGCCGCCGCCGACATCGCCGGTGCGCACGCGCAGCTTGTCCTGGCCGATCTTCAGCACCATCTCGGCCAGCACCGGACGGATGACGCTGACACCCTGCGACGACACCCACAGCGTCGAGCGGTCCTTGTCCGCGTCGTACTCGCAGATCGCGCCGCGCGGCTCCATCGAGTTCACGATCAGGCGCTGGTTGACGAGTTGCAGCTTGACCACGCGCTTGGCGGCCGAGAATGCCTTGTCGGTGGCCGCGCGGTCGCCCATCTCCCAGTCGAAGATCAGGTTGTCCTTGATGTGCGGCCAGACCAGCGGCGCGCCCTTCTGCGCGGCGCCATGGGTGTCGACCGAATGCGGCAGCGGCTCATAGTCGACCTCGATCAGCTCGGCCGCGTCCTTGGCCTGTTCCAGGCTCTCGGCGACGACGAAGGCCACCGGATCGCCGACATGGCGCACCACGCCGTTGGCCAGCATCGGCCGCGGCGTCTCGGCGCGCTCGGTGCCGTCGCGGTTGGTGATCGGCACCAGGCACGGCAGATCACCGTAATCCGCCGCCTTGACGTCGGCATAGGTGAAGATCGCGAGCACGCCCGCCGCTGTCCTCGCCGCCGAAACATCGATGCCGCGGATCTTCGCGTGCGCGTGCGGGCTGCGCAGCACATAGCCGCGCGCCACGCCGACGCCGGCCTTGGTGTCGTCGGTGTAGCGCCCGCCGCCGGTCAACAGGCGCGGATCCTCGACGCGACGCACGGCTTGACCGATTCCGAATTTGGCCATGGCGAACTCCTCGATTTGGCGCGACGTTAGCAAACCGGCCGGGCCGGCGCGCAATGGAATCTTCGCAGGCGTCATTCCTTCACCACGCCGTGGCGGCAGGGCATCGCATATGGCGCGCCACATTCCCGCGCTGGTGGGGGAAGGTGGCGCGCCAAAGAAAAAGGGTGGTGTGACGTGGGGAACAGAGGTGGATGGCGATCCGGGATACTTCGGTCGCCATCGAAGCAGCGACGGCGTGCGTTGGGGCATGTCGCCGCCGCATAACCGTCTGGAGAGAGCAATGACCACGAGAGATACCCACGGAAACGTGCTGACCGGCGCCTCGGGTGTGGCGCGCGAGCACTACGAGACGGCGCTGGACCTGATGCGGGTCTATCGCAATGACCCGATGGCGGCGACGGAAGCCGCCATCGCCGACAGCCCCGGCTTCGCCATGGCGCATGCGCTGAAGGCCTGGATGTTCCTGCTCGGCACCGAGCCTTCCGGCTTCGAGCCGGCGCGGGCGGCCTGCGAGGCGGCGAGCGCGACGGCGGGCACGGCGCGCGAGCGCGGCCATGTCGCGGCGATCGGCCAGATGATCGAGAATCGCTGGTGGGACGCGTCGCGCACCATGGCGCAGGTTGCGGTCGACAATCCGCACGACGCGCTGGCGCTGCAGGTCGGTCACTCGATCGACTTCTTCACCGGCAATGCGCGCATGCTGCGCGACCGCATCGCGCGCGCCCTGCCCGAGTGGGATCCCCGCATGCCGGGCTACCATGCGCTGCTCGGCATGCACGCCTTCGGCCTGGAGGAGTGCGGCGACTACGCCAGTGCCGAGCGCCAGGGCAAGCGCGCGGTCGAGCTCGACCCGCGCGATTCCTGGGCGCAGCACGCGGTGGCGCATGTCATGGAGATGCAGGGCCGCCAGGCCGACGGCATCGCCTGGATGCGCGCGGCGCCGGACAACTGGACGCGCGACAGCTTCTTTGCCGTGCACAATTGGTGGCACCTGGCGCTCTACCACCTCGACCTTGGCGAGATCGATGAGGTGCTGAAGCTGTACGACGGGCCGATCAATGGCGGCGGCTCCTCGCTGGCGATCGAGCTGGTCGACCACTCGGCGCTGCTGTGGCGGCTGATGCTGCGCGGCGTCGATGTCGGCCAGCGCTGGCAGCCCTTGGCCGAGCGCTGGGCTTCCTTCGCCACGGCCGGCAACTACGCCTTCAACGACGCGCACGCCATGATGGCCTTCATCGCCACCGGGCGCACGGCGGAGATGGTGCAGGTGCTGGAGGCGCAGGAGCAGGCGATGGCGCGCAACGACGACAACGCGATGTTCACGCGCGATGTCGGCCGGCCGGTGAGCCTGGCGCTCAAGGCCTTCGGCGACGGCGACTACAAGCGCGCCGCCTGCCTGCTCAAGCCGGTGATCGGCATAGCCGGCCGCTTCGGCGGCAGTCACGCCCAGCGCGACCTGCTCGACCTGACCCTGATCGAGGCGGCACAGCGCGGCGGCGATGTCGCCCTGGCCCGGGCGCTCACTGCCGAACGGCGAGAGGTCAAGCCGACCAGCCCGTTCAACCGCGCGCTGTTCGATCGGGCGCGCGCGGTGGCCCAGGCGGCGTAAGAAGGCACTGGACGAGACCCGTCATCGCCGCCACACCGGCGGCGATGACGAGCGCCCATCTCGCCGCCGAAGGCTTCGAGGCGCAGCTCCGCGAGGAGCTGCGCCTGCTTGGCGTCGGGGTCCGCATGGAGCACGGCCGGCTGTTCGTGTGCGAGGACGCGACGGCAGCGCCCGCCTGGGCCGCGAACACCTGGCTCGACGTCGCGGAGATCGCCATCGCCTCGATCGGCGATGCGGCCTCGACGCTGCGCGCGATCCAGCGCAACTGGGCGCTGTACGCGCCGGTTCATGCGCGGCGCGCGACCTTGATCCAGGAGCGGCTGCCGCACGTCTCGGCCAGGCCGCTGGTGTTTCCGACCGGGGCGCCGACGGCGCCGTTGGGATCGTGGACGCTGCTGGCGCCGGATCGCCTGCTGTGTGCGGCGCGCTGCTCGTCGCCGTTTCCCAACGGCGTGATCGCGTTCGTCGAGGATCGTGAAGGACCGCCGAGCCGTGCCTATCTGAAGCTTTGGGAAGCGCTGACCCGACTGGGCACACGGCCGGGACCAGGCGCGCGCTGCCTCGATCTCGGTGCCACGCCCGGCGGCTGGACCTGGGTGCTGGCGTCGCTCGGCGCCGAGGTGCTGGCGATCGACAAGGCGCCGCTCGAACCCAGGGTCGCGGCCATGTCCGGCGTCGCGTGGCGCGGCGAGAGCGCCTTCGGGCTCGATCCGCAAAGCGTCGGCCCGATCGACTGGCTGTTCAGCGACATCATCTGCTACCCGGCGCGACTGCTGGCGCTGGTGCGGCGCTGGATGGAGCAGGGCCGCGTGCGCAACTTCGTCTGCACCATCAAGTTCCAGGGCGAGACCGACCACGAAACGGCGGCGGCCTTCTCCGCCATTTCCGGGAGTCGGCTATTCCACCTGCATCACAACAAGCACGAGCTGACCTGGGCGCTGCTGCGCTAGAGTCCGGGCGGCGGCGACCCTGTCACCTGTCATTCCGAGCGAAGCGAGGAATCCAGGCGGTTTCTGGATTCCTCGCTTCGCTCGGAATGACAGTGGCCGCATGAACTCGATTTCCGATCCGCAGCGTCTCGACGGCGTGTCGCGCCGCGCCGTCGCCGGGCTGGCGGTGACGCAGATCATCGGCTGGGGCACGACCTTCCATCTGCCGGCGGTGCTCGGCTCGGTGATGGCGCCGTCGATCGGCATCTCGATGGAGCTGCTGTTCGGCGGCATCTCGATGCAGCTGCTGGCCAGCGCGCTGGTCGCGCCGCGCATCGGCCGGCGCATCGACCGGCGCGGCGGCCGCGCCATCATGGTCGGCGGCTCGGTGCTGCTGGCGCTGGCCCTGGTGCTGATCGCGCTGGCGCACGGGCCGATGCTCTATTTCCTCGGCTGGGCGCTGATCGGCTGCGCTACGCCGATGACGCTGGGGGTCGGCACGCAGGCCTCGCTGGCGCAGGTCGCCGGACCGGGCGCGCGGCGCGCCGTGTCGGTGCTGCTGTTCTTCACCGGCCTGCCGTCCTTCTTCTTCTGGCCGCTGGCGAGCTGGCTCGAGCCGATGATCGGCTGGCGGCAGACCGCGCTCCTGTTCGCCGCCATGCACCTCGTGATCTGCGTGCCGATCCACCTCGCCGTGCTCGGCCGGCGCATCCCGGTGCGCATCGCGGCAAGCGGCGTGCCGATGGAGGATGGCCTGCCGTCGCAGGCGCGGCGCGGCGCCTTCTGGCTGCTGGCGGCGATGCTGTCCTTCGCCGGCATGATCTCCTGGGGCGTGGCGCTCAACATCATCGAGCTGCTGAAGGCCGGCGGGCTGGCGCCGGGCACGGCGGTGTTCATCGCCACGCTGGCCGCGCCGATCCAGGCCTCGGCGCGCATCGTCGAATTCATGTTCGGCGGCCGCTATCCGGCGACCGTCACCGGGCTGGTGTCGGCGGCGGTGATGCCGCTGGGCTTCGTCGGCGTGCTGGTCGGCGGCGGCGCGGTGTGGGCGGCGGTGACGTTCGTCGTGTGCTACGGCATCAGCAACGGGCTGATGACCCTGGCGCGCGCCACCATCCCACTGGCGCTGTTCGGACGCGGCGAGTACGGCACCTGGACCGGCCGGCTGACGACGCCGCAGAACCTGGTCTTCGCCGCCTCGCCGGTGCTGTTCGCCGCCCTGCTGCAGCGCCAGGGACCCGAGCTGATGTCGTGGGTCGGGCTGGCGATGGCGCTGGGCTGCCTGCTCGCCATGATCCTGCTGGCGCGCTACGCCGGGCGGCATCGCTGAGGGAGTTCGCCGCCGGATGGCGGATGGTCGCGATTGGGCCGACGACGCTAAGTCGCGCGCATGAGCGACACGACCTTCTCCGCCGCCGCCCGTCCCGCCGCACCCTTCGCACCGCTGTGGATGTCGGCGGCGCTTGCGCATGGCGCCGACCAGATCGCCTTCGCCGCGATTCCGCTGGCCGCCGTGCTGCTGCTCGGCGCCGACGCCGCCGACATGGGCGGGCTGAACATGCTGCAGACGCTGCCCTGGCTGCTGCTGGCACTGCCCGTGGGCGTGCTGGTCGACCGGCTCGACCGCGCGCGGGTGATGGCGGCGTCGGAGGCGACGCGCGCGGCGCTGCTCGTGCTCGGCGCCGGCCTCGCTTGGGCGGGGCTGCTGAGCCTGCCGCTGCTGGGTGCCCTGGGCTTCGCCCTGGCGGCCACGACCTGCGTCTTCAGCGTCGCGGCCCAGGCGCATGTGCCCGCCGTCGTGCCGCGCGATGGCCTGGCCGCCGCCAACGCCCGCATGGAGCTGGCCCGCGCCGGCGCCACGGCGGCGGGACCGGCGCTCGCCGGCATTCTGCTGTCGCTGGTCACGCCGGTGGCGGCCCTGCTGATCTCCGGCGCGCTGTCGGCGATGGCCGCGCGGCTGGTCGTCCGCGCCCGCGTCGCAGTCGCATCCGCGGGCAAGCGCCTGCCGCGCTGGCGCGAACTCGGCACATGCCTGAAATTTGTCATACAGGACCGCCACCTCCGGCCGATCGCCATCACCGCCATGGGCTGGGCGACGAGCTGGTCGATCCTGGTGACCGTGCTGGTGCTCTACGCCAGCCGTTCGCTCGGCCTGTCGGCGGCGGCGATCGGCATCATGCTGGCCGCCAACGGCACGGGCATGATCGTCGCGGCGCTGAGCGCGGGCGCGGTCGGCCGCCGGGTGCCGGCGGGCCTGTTCATTGCCAGCGGGCCGGCGATCTCGGTGGCAGGCGTGCTGATCGTCACGCCGCTGTTCGGCGCCGGCGCGGTGCAGGCGGCGCTGGCGATGTTCCTGCTCGGACTCGGGCCGATGTACTGGACCGTGGGCCAGACGACCCTGCGCCAGACGGTGACGCCGCCCGCGATCCTGGGCCAGGTGATCGCCATCCAGTTCCTGATCCAGTACGGCTCGCGCTTCGTCGGCGCGATGCTGGGCGGCGTGATCGGCGAGGCCTGGGGAGTCGAAGCGGCAATCTGGGCGGCGGCGGCGGGCTTCGGCGTCCAGCTGCTGACCATCCTGTGGTCGGCCGTGCCGCGACTGCGCACCTACGAGGAAGCGCTGGGCTGAAATGAGGAAGGGGCGCCGCGAGCGGCGCCCCTCCTGCTGGTCGGCCGGCTGGCGTCAGCGGTAGCTGTGCCAGTTGCCCCAGCGGTCGTAGTAGCCGCCCCGGTAGCCCGAGTAGTAGCGGTCGCGCCGCTCGACGCGGTCGTCGATGCCGTTGCGGTTGTAGTCGACCCAGCCCGGCGGGTTGTAGTAGGAGCCGCGGCTGTAGTACGGATCGTTGGACACGGTGGTCACGGTGCACGCGCCGAGCACCATCGCGGCGCCGGCAGCGATCATAAGAGCACGGAACATTGCAGCCTCCTTGATAACCTGGCGGGCGCGCACGGCACCCGGCAGCTCAAAGGTGGTGTCGGACCGCGTCATCCGCTGGACAAAATCGCGGTCAATCGGCGGCGAAATGTTACGGGATGCCACACCTGCCTTCCGGCCGCCGCAATTGACCTAAGGGAGGATGCGGGTCGAGAAAGTAGGCCCAACGCCCCCGTGCCGGTAGCTCGAGTCGCGGCTCGCATCGTAGCTGGCATGCTGCGTGCAGGCGCCGAGCATGGCGATCGAAACGGCAGTGATGAGCAGTGCGCGGAACATGTCCTATCGTCCCTGGTATCTCGGGCGGTCGTTGTCTTACCCTGTCTCACGCTGTCCACCAGTCAAACTGCGTCACGATGGCGGGAGGGATCGCCGCGGGTTGCCGCGGTGCGCCGACCTCACTAGTGTCGCCGCCCTGACACGGCGTTGCATTGAAAAAGGGGTTCCGGGGTGGCGCAATCCACGCGTCTGGCCGTCGATATCGGCGGCACGTTCACCGACATGGTTCTGGAAATCGGCGAGGCGGGGCAGGGCGGCAGGCGCTTCACGCGCAAGGTTCTGACAACGCCGCGCGCGCCCGAGGAAGGCGTGCTGGAGGGCACCCGCGCGATCCTCGCCGATGCCGGCATCGGCTTCGCCGACATCGATGTCTTCGTGCACGGCACGACCTTGGCGACCAACGCCATCATCGAGCGCAAGGGAGCGAAGACGGCGCTGATCGCCACCGAGGGCTTCCGCGACACGATCGAGATCGCCTACGAGAGCCGCTACGACCAGTACGACGTCTTCATCGAGAAGCCGCGCCAGCTGGTGCCGCGCGCGCTGCGCTTCACCGTGCCCGAGCGCGTCGACGTGCACGGCGCCGTGCGCCTGGCGCTCGACGAGCAGGCGGTGCGCGCGTTGGCGCCGAAGCTCACCGAAGCCGGCGTCGAATCCGTCGCGGTCGCCTACCTGCATTCCTACGCCAACGAGGCGCACGAGCGGCGCACGCGCGACATCCTGCGCGAGATGCTGCCGTCGCTCTCGGTGACCTTGAGCAGCGAGGTCTGCCCGGAGGTGCGCGAGTACGACCGCACCTCGACGACCATCGCCAACGCCTACATCCAGCCGCTGATGGCCGGCTACCTGGCGCGGCTGCGCGATGGCTTCGCCGCCGAAGGCTTCAAGGGCATGGTCTACCTGATGACCTCGGGCGGCGGGCTGACGGCGCTGGAGACGGCGCGGCGCTTTCCCATCCGTCTCGTCGAGTCAGGACCCGCTGGCGGTGCGATCCTTGCCGCCAACGTCGCGGCCGAGCGCGGCGAGCGCAAGGTGCTGTCCTTCGACATGGGCGGCACGACGGCCAAGATCTGCCTGATCCAGGACTACACGCCGTTCAAGTCGCGCACATTCGAGGTCGACCGCGCGGCGCGGTTCCTGAAGGGCAGCGGCCTGCCGGTACGCGTGCCGGTGATCGAGATGGTCGAGATCGGCGCCGGCGGCGGCTCGATCGCGCGAGTCGACGAGTTGCGGCGCATCACCGTCGGCCCCGACAGCGCCGGCTCCGAGCCGGGCCCGGCGAGCTACGGCCGCGGCGGCACCATGCCGACCGTGACCGATTCTGACGTCGTGCTGGGCAAGATCGATCCGGCGCGCTTCGCCGGCGGCACCATCGCGCTCGACGTCGAGGCCGCGCGCGGCGCGGTCGAGCGCGCGGTCGGCCAGCCGCTGTCGCTGGGCAGCGAGACGGCGGCCTATGGCGTGGGCGAGATCGTCGACGAGAACATGGCCAACGCCGCGCGCGTGCACGCCGTCGAGCGCGGCGCGGTGATCGGTGAGCACACCTTGATCGCCTTCGGCGGCGCCGCACCGTTGCATGCCTCGCGCCTGGCCGAGAAGCTCGGCATCGCGCGTGTCGTCGTGCCGGCCAATGCCGGCGTCGGCTCGGCGGTGGGCTTCCTGCGCGCGCCGGTGGCCTATGAGCTGGTGCGCAGCCGCTACATGCGACTCGACCGTTTCGACGCCGCTGCCGCCAACGCGGTGATCGAGGCAATGAGCGCCGAGGCGCAGGCGCTGGTGGCGCCCGGCGCCGCGGGCCGGCCGGTGTTCGAGACCCGCGTCGCCTACATGCGCTATCTCGGCCAGGGCCACGAGATCGTCGTGCAGTTGCCGCAGCGGCCGTTGACCGACAGCGACGCCGACGCAATGCGCGAGGCCTACGAGAAGGAGTATGCGCAGCTCTTCGAGCGCTTCATCCCCAACGCCGTCATCGAGGTGCTCAGCTGGTCGGTCACGGTCTCGACCGAGGCGACGCAGCCGGCGGCGGTCTCCGATCCGTCGCGCGCCGGTGGACCCAGGCCGATCGGCAGCCGCGCCTTCTACGACGCGCGCCTGTCGAAGCGCGTCGACGTGCCGGTGTACTGGCGCGGCGACCTGAAGCCCGGCGGCGTCGTACCCGGTCCGGCGATCATCGCCGAGGACGAGACCTCGACCTTCGTCTCGGCGATCTTCGACGCCTGGCTCGACAATGCCGGCGGCATCACGCTGGAGCGGCGGCGGGCCTGATGCGATAGGCGCAGCGGCGCGCGCCAGTGACGATGTGGTCGAGACGCTCGACCGCGACATCGGGACCAAGCGCCGCCTGGAACACCTGCAGCTCCGAGCGGCAGAGCGACTGGCATCGCCTGGCCGCGGCGCAGATCGGGCAGTGGTTCTCGATCAGCATCATGCCGTCGCCGTCGCGCCGCGCCTCGGCCATGTAGCCCTCGGCCGTCCTGATCCTCGCCAGCCGACTAACCCGCTCGGCAAGCGAGCCGGCATCGGCGAGGCGCTTGCGATAGGTGGCGAGGGTCGATGCTTCGCGGTGCGCGATCAGGCGTTCCAGGCCATCGGCACCGAACACCGCTTCGGTCGCGTTCAACAGCTCGAGCGTCAGCCCGGCATGGCTGTCGGGGAAGCGGCCGTGTCCCTTCTCGCTCAGGGTCCAGTGGCGTTTGGGGCGCCCGACGGTGGTGCGACGATCCTCGAAGCCCACCAGCCCTTCGGCCTGGAACCGCGCCAGCATCTGGCGTATCGCGACCGGCGTGACGCCGAGCCGCTTCGCCAGCGCGGCGGCGGTCTGCGCCCCCGTGGCCTTCAACGCGTAGAGCAGGCGCTCCGCCGTGCGATCCATCGCGCGAACTCTAGCAGGCGACAATTTAACAATCTATTGCTTTCTAAATGACCGGCCTGTAGGCATGCGGCATGACAGAGGAGAAGGGGAGCTGGGGCGAGATTCTGCGCACGCCCTACACGGCGACGACGGTGACGTTGTGCCTGGGCGTGGCGCTCTACGCCTTCAACACCTTCTTGGTGGCGACGGCGCTGCCCACGGCGGTGCAGGAGCTGGATGGGCTGGCGCTGATCTCGTGGTCGCTCACGGTCTACCTGGTCTTCGCCATCATGAGCGGTGCGTCCGCCGCGCTGCTCCAGCGCCGGTTCAGCGCGCAGCTGGCGCTGACCGCCGCCGCGGTGGTCTTCCTGCTGGGCTCGGTCGTCGCCAGCGTCGCCGTCACCATGCCGCAGGTGCTGGTCGGCCGCGCCCTGCAGGGCATCGGCCAGGGCGTCGTCGCCGCGCTGGTCTCCTTGCTGACCATCCAGCTCTATCCGCTGCGGCTGGTGCCCAAGGTCTTCGGCATCCAGGCAGTGGTCTGGGCGGTCGCGGGCTTCGGCGGGCCGGTCCTCGCCGGCTTGCTTACGCAGCACATCTCCTGGCGCGCGGCGTTCCTCGTCAACGTGCCGCTGGCGGCGATCTTCATCGCCCTCGTCCTGTGGGTGGTACCGCGCGCGGCGCCGGAGCCCGGCCGATTCTCGCTGCCTCTGACCCGGCTGGCCATCATCGGCGTCGGCATCATGCTGGTATCGCTCGCCAGCATCGCGCACGAGGTCAGTGTCTCGGCCGCCCTGCTGCTGGGGGCCGCGGTCCTGCTGGCTTGCGCCGTGCTGCTCGATCGTCGCGGCCGCACGCGGCTGATGCCGCGCGATGCCTTCTCGCCGCGCACGATCGTCGGCAACGGCCTGTGGGTCGTGCTGCTCATGCCGATGGCGAACGCGGCGTCCACCGTCTATCTCGTGTTGCTGCTGCAGACGCTCTGGGGATTCACGCCGACCTTGGCCGGCGCCATCGGCGCGATCATGGCGCTGTCGTGGAGCGGCGCCGCGATCCCGATCGCCAATGTCGTGAGCGCAAGACGCAGGCGGCTGGCGGTGTGCGCCGGCCCCGCGCTGCTGACGCTGGGCTTCGTCGGCACGATGCTGGCGTTCCGCCATGACCTGCTGGTGGTGCTTGTCGCGGCCCAGGTCGCGGTCGGCTCCGGCTTCGGGGTCACCTGGGCGTTCCTCAACCAGACCGTGATGGTGGCGGCCGGCGACGCCGAGCGCGACCGCGCTTCGGGGCTGCTGCCGACCGTGCAATCCGCCGGCTACGCGGTGGGCGGCGCCGTGACCGGCCTGGTCGCCAATCTCGCAGGCTTCACACGTGCCACGACGCAGGACGACGTGATCCTTGCCGTGATGGTGGTATTCGGCGTCGCCGCGGCCCTGTCCGTCGGCGCATTCGTCGCAGCCATCCGCACGACTTCTCTGGCGGCGCGCGCCGCAAACGCCTAAGTTCCGCGGCACGGAGTTTGCGTCGCTCCGCGTCGAGGAGAGCTCACAGATTATGGCGTCCAACAGCCTTGGCCAGATCGACCTGCAGATCATGTGGAACCGCCTGATCGCGGTGGTCGAGGAGCAGGCCCAGACCCTGATGCGCACGGCGTTCAGCTCGATCGTGCGCGAGGCCGGCGATCTGTCGGCCGGCGTCTTCGACCTCAAGGGCCGCATGCTGGCGCAGGCGGTCACCGGCACACCGGGCCACGTGAACTCGATGGCCGAGTCGGTGAAGCATTTCATCCGGCACTTCCCGGTCGAGACCATGAAGGCCGGCGACATCTACGTCACCAACGACCCTTGGATGGGCACCGGCCACACAAACGATTTCGTGCTGACCACGCCCTGCTTCAGGAACGGCAGGCTGGTCGCGCTGTTCTCCTGCACCAGCCACATCATGGACATCGGCGGCATCGGCTTCGGCCCGGATGCCACCGACGTGTTCATGGAGGGGCTCTACATCCCCATGCTCAAGCTCGCCGAGCAGGGGAAGATGAACGAGACCCTGCTGGCGATGATCCGCGCCAACACGCGCACGCCGGTCGACACCGAGGGCGACGTCTACTCGCTGGCCGGCTGCAACGATGTCGGCTGCCGCCGCCTGGTCGAGATGATGGAGGAGTTCAATCTCGACGATCTCGACGAGCTCGCCACCTTCATCATCGACAACAGCCGTGCCGCCGTGCTGGCGGAGATCGCCAGATTGCCCAAGGGCTCGTGGCGCAACGAGATGATCGTCGACGGCTACGACCAGCCGATCAGGCTGGTGGCCACGGCCACAGTCAGCGAAACCGGCATCCACGTCGACTACACCGGCACCGACCCGCAGGCCGCGCGCGGCATCAACGTGCCGCATGCCTACACCACGGCCTACACCGTGTTCGGCCTGGGCTGCATCGTCAGCGCCCGCATCCCCAACAACGCCGGCTCGCTCGAGCCGCTCACCGTCTCGGCGCCCGAGGGCAGCATCCTCAACGCGCTGAAGCCGGCGCCGGTGCTGTCACGCCACGTCATCGGCCAGATGCTGCCTGACATGGTGTTCGGCTGCATGCGCCAGGCGATTCCCGATCGCGTGCCGGCCGAAGGCACCTCGTGCCTGTGGAACATCAACGTGCGCGGCATGGTGAAGGACGGTGACGGCGGCAATTACGGCTTCTCCGTCGCCATCACCAGCAACGGCGGCACCGGCGCGCGGCCGGCGGCCGACGGCCTGTCGGCGACCGCCTATCCCTCGGGCGTGCGCGGCACGCCGGTGGAGATCGCCGAATCGATCACGCCGCTGATCTTCTGGAAGAAGGAGCTGCGGCCCGAGAGCGGCGGCGCCGGGCGCACGCGCGGCGGCATGGGGCAGATCATCGAGGTCTCCTCCGGCGTCGACATGCCGTTCGACCTGCTGGCCGCCTACGACCGCATCGATTATCCGCCACGCGGGCGCGACGGCGGCGTCGACGGCGCGGCCGGCTATGTCGGCCTGACGACAGGGCAGAAGCTCAAGGGCAAAGGCTTCCAGCAGATCGCGCCGGGCGAGCGGCTGGTGATCATGACGCCGGGCGGCGCCGGGATCGGCGATCCCCGGTCGCGCGACCCCGGGGCGATCGCGCACGATGTCGAGGAAGGGCTGGTCTCGCGCGAGACGGCCGAACGTGTCTACGGGCTGCCGTTGAAGGCGGCGGAATGACCAACAACAGGGGGCAGACGATGACCACTTCACGCAGGCAGGTATTCCGGATCGGTGCGGGCGCAGCGGCGGTGACCCTGGCGGCGCCCTGGGCGGCGCGCGCCCAGTCGACCCTGAAATGGGATCTGTCGACGGTGTGGCCGGACGGCAATTTCCACACCCAGAACTGCAAGCTGTTCGCCGAGGCGGTGAAGACCGCCACCGGCGGCGCGCTCGACATCACGGTCAAGGCCGGCGGGCAGCTCGGCTTCAAGGGACCGGAGCATCTGCGCGCGGTGCGCGACGGCCTGGTGCCGATGGCCGACGTGCTCAACGTCCAGCAGGTCGGCGACGAGCCGCTGCTCGGCACCGAGGGCGTGCCGTTCCTGGTCGGCAGCGCCGACGAGCTCAAGGTGCTGCACAAGCACCTGCGGCCGGAGTACGAGAAGGTCGCGGCACGCAACAACCAGAAGATCCTCTACATGGTGCCGTGGCCGACGCAGTACCTGCACCTGAAGGTCAAGGCGGAGACCGTCGACGCGCTGAAGGGCATCAAGATCCGCGTGCCGGACAAGAACTCGCAGGACCTGACGGCGGCGATCGGCATGGCGCCGGCGCTGATCCCCTGGGGCGAGACCATCCCGGCGCTCGCGTCCGGCGCGGTCGCGGGCGTCTCGACCTCGTCGGTGTCGGGCGTCGACGGCAAGTTCTGGGAGTTCCTGAAGTTCTTCCACCAGACCAATCACCAGTGGTCCTCGCAGATCGTCACGGTCAACAACGACTCGTGGAAGAAGCTGTCGGCCGCGCACCAGAAGGCCATCGTCGAGCTGGCGGCCAAGATGGAACCGCAGTTCTGGGCGACCAGCCAGAAGGCCGACACCGACAGCTCCAAGCGGCTGACCGAGGGCGGCATGGAGATGGTCGTGCCGTCGGCCGCCATGATGGCCGACCTGCGCAAGCGCACGGCAAGCCTGCTCGAGGCCTACATGAAGCGTGTCGGCGCCTCGGAGAAGCCGATCAAGGCCTATCTCGCCGAGGTCAAGCGCGCCTGATCCGGCAAGGTCCCGGCCGGTGACGGAAATGGCGGGGGCTCGCGCGTCGAGCCTCAACGAGGGCGCGCCCGCGTTCCTGCGCCCGGTGCTCGACGCCGTCGACCGGCTCTGCCGGCTCGACGGCTGGATCGCCGGCGGCTGCCTGCTGGCGCTGACGACGCTGATGATCTGCGAGGTGGTCGTCAGCGGCGTCGCCAACAGCGTCTACTGGCTGCGCGCCAAGGGTCTCGACTGGCTGCCGGCGGAGCTGCCGGCCAGCGTGCCCAACGCCTGGGAGTACAGCTCCTACCTGATGGCCGCGAGCTTCACCTTCGGCGCGGCCATGACCCTGCGCGCCGGCGGCCATATCCGCGTCACCCTGCTGCTGGCGCGGCTTTCGCCGGGGCGGCGACGTCTGCTCGAGATCGTCGCCGCGCTCGCCGGCCTGGTGATGTCGGGCTTCCTCGCCTATTCGATGATGCTGTTCACCTGGGGCTCCTACATGCGCGGCGCGACGTCGATCAGCAGCGACACGCCGGTGTGGGTACCGCAGGCGCTGATCACCTTCGGCATCGCGCTGCTCGCCCTGCAGTTCGTCACCCGCTTCCTGCAGGCGGTCTGCGGCCTGCAGCTCGAGGACCCGCGGCTGCGCCTCACCTCGGCGTCGGAGTAGACGATGTTCTCCGCCGTCTCGACGATGTTCGCCGTGCTGTTCAGCGCGCTCGCCGGCGGCATCTGGATCGGCCTGACGCTCGGCCTGACCGGCGTCGTCCTGCTCTACGTGTTCCGCGACATCCCGCTCGAGCGCCTGCTGCCGCAATACGCCTGGAACATCCTGACCACACAGGAACTGCTGGCGCTGCCGCTGTTCATCGTCATGGGCGAGCTGCTGTTCCGCACCCAGCTCTCGCGCAAGCTGTTCGGCGGCCTCGCGCCCTGGGCCGCCCTGCTGCCCGGGCGGCTGGTGCACGTCAACGTCGTGGGCTGCTCGATCTTCGCCGCGATCTCCGGCTCCTCGGCGGCGACGACGCAGGTCGTGGGCCGCATCTCGCTCGACGAGCTGACGCGACGCGGCTACTCCAGGGACATCGCCGTCGGCAGCCTGGCCGGCGCCGGCACGCTGGGCTTCCTGATCCCGCCGTCGAACATCATGATCATCTACGGCGTGCTGGGCGACGTCTCGGTTCTGAAGCTGTTCACCGCCGGCTTCATCCCCGGCGTGCTGCTGGCGGCGTGCTTCATGGCCTGGGTCATGCTGCACACCACGATCAAGCCGTCGCTGGTGCCGGCGTCGGAGCACGCGATGCGCTCGATGCCATGGCCGCAGCGTTTCGCCGCGCTGCGCGACCTGGCGCCGGCGATCTTTCTGATCCTCTGCGTGCTGGGCTCGATGTATGGCGGCCTGGCGACGCCCTCGCAGGCCGCCGCGGTGGGCGTGCTGGGCGCGATCTTCGTCGCGCGCGCCCAGGGCGGGCTCACCCTGCGCACGCTGCGCGACGTGGCGCTCGGCTCGGTGCTGACCTGCAGCATGATCGCGATGATCGTGCTGGGCGCCTCGATCCTCGGCAACGCCGCGGCCTTCCTCGGCATTCCCGCGGCCATCGCCGGCTTCGTCAGCAGCCTCGGCCTTGCGCCCCTCCTGCTGATCCTCGCGTTGACGTTGTTCTACATCGTGCTGGGCTGCTTTCTCGACGGCTTCAGCATGATCGTCATGACCCTGCCGATCGTGCTGCCGATCGTTAAGGCCGCCGGCTTCGACGAGATCTGGTTCGGCGTCTTCCTCGTGCTGGTGGTCGAGATGTCGCAGATCACGCCGCCGGTGGGCTTCAACCTGTTCGTGATCCAGGGCCTCACCCAGGACGGGCTGGGCTACATCGCGCGCGTCACGATGCCCTACCTGATCATCATGGTGCTGTTCACCATGACGATCGCCCTGTTCCCCGATATCGCCCTGTGGTTGCCGCGCGTCCTGTCATGAGCGGCTCGTGCGACGTGGCGATCGTCGGCGGCGGCGCCGTCGGCAGCTCGATCGCCTATTGGCTGACGCGCGATCGCGGATGGAAGGGGCGTGTCGTCGTGATCGAGCGCGATCCGGCCTACGCCCGCGCATCGTCGGCGCTCAGCGCCAGCTCGATCCGCCAGCAATTCTCCACGCCGCTCAATATCGCGCTGTCGCGCTTCGGGATCGGCTTCCTGCGCGACGTGAATGCGCATCTGGGCGTCGAGGGCGAGCCGCCGGTCGAGCTCGGCCTGCGCGAGCCCGGCTACCTGTTCCTCGCCACGCCCGCCGGCGTGCCGGTGCTGCGCGACAACCATGCCATCCAGTGCGCCGAAGGCTGCGACGTGGCGCTGCTCGAGCCCGATGAGGTCGTGGCGCGCTATCCGTGGATGGATCTGGATGGCATCGCGCTGGCCTCGCTCGGCACGGCCAACGAAGGCTGGTTCGACGGACCGGCGCTGATGCAGGCGTTCCGCCGCAAGGCGCGATCGCAGGGTACGGTCTACCTGCACGACGAGGTCGTCGGCATGGAGCTCGCCGGGAGCCGCGTGACGAGCCTGCGGCTGCGCTCCGGCGAGTCGATCGCCGCCGGTGTCGTGGTCAATGCCGGTGGTCCATGGTCGGCATCGGTGGCGGCGATGGCCGGCGCAAGCCTGCCGGTCGAGGCGCGGCGGCGCTGCGTCTTTGTTTTCGACTGCCGCGAGCGCTTCGAGGGCGCGCCGCTGACCATCGATGCCTCGGGCATCTGGTTCCGTCCGGAGGGCCGCTACTGGCTGGCGGGCGCGCCGCCGTTGCCGCAGAACGACGTCCATGAACTGCCGCTGGAGGTCGACCACAGCGAGTGGGACGAGCTGATCTGGTCGCCCTTGGCGGCTCGCGTGCCGGCTTTCGAGTCGGTGAAGGTGGTGAGCGCCTGGGCCGGCTACTATGAGTACAACACCTTCGACCATAACGGCATCGTCGGGCCACATCCGACGATCTCGAACCTGATCTTCGCCACCGGCTTCAGCGGTCACGGCATCCAGCAATCGCCGGCGACCGGCCGCGCGGTGGCCGAGCTGATCGCGCACGGCCGCTTTGTCAGCCTCGACCTCACGCCTTTCGGCTTCGAGCGCATCGCCGCCAACCGCCCGATCGTCGAGCACAACATCATCTGATGCTACTGTCATCCCGAGCGCAGCGAAGGATCCAGGTGACTCTAGAGCGACGAGCCCGAATTCGGCGCCGCCCTGTCATCCCGAGCGCAGCGAGGGATCTACGGCCGCCCTGGATCCCTCGCTGCGCTCGGGATGACAGGTTAGTACGATTTCGGCAGCCCCAGCGCGCGTTCGGCGATGTAGCACAGGATCAGCTCGGCGCTGACCGGCGCGATGCGCGCGATCATGATCTCGCGCATGTAGCGCTCGACGTGGAACTCCTTGGCGTAGCCGTAGCCGCCATGGGTCAGCACCGCGCGCTCGCAGGCGTGGAACGCCGCCTCGGCCGCCATGTACTTTGCCGCATTGGCCTCCGCACCGCACTCCTTGCCGCTGTCGTAGAGCGAGGCGGCCTTGAAGGTCAGCAGGTCGGCGGCCTCGAGCTCCATCCAGTTCCTGGCCAGGGGATGCTGGATCGCCTGGTTCTTGCCGATCGGCCGGCCGAAGACGACGCGCTCCTTGGCGTATTGCGTGGCCTTCTGCAGCGCCAGCCGACCCAGCCCCACTGCCTCGGCGGCGATCAGTACGCGCTCCGGGTTCAGCCCGTGCAGCAGATAGTGGAAGCCCTTGCCTTCCTCGCCGATGCGGTCCTCGAGCGGCACCTTCAGCCCGTCGATGAAGATCTGGTTGGTGTCGATCGCCTTGCGGCCCATCTTGTCGATCTCGCGCACCTCGATCTTCGACCGATCGAAGTCGGTGTAGAACAGCGACAGGCCGTCGGTCGCCTTGCGACACTGCTCGCGCGGCGTGGTGCGGGCGATCAGCAGCATCTTGTCGGCGATCTGCGCCGTCGTGGTCCACACCTTCTTGCCGTGCACGACGTACTGGTTGCCGTCGCGCTCGGCCTTGGTTTCCAGCGCCGTGGTGTTGAGCCCGGCATTGGGCTCGGTCACGGCGAAGCAGCCCTTGACCCTGCCCTGGATGATGTCGGGCAGTATGCGCTGCTTCTGCTCCCTGGTGCCGAACACCACGATCGGGTTGGGCCCGAAGATGTTGAGATGGATCGCCGAGGCGCCGCTGAAGCCGGCGCCCGAGCCTGATACGGTCTGCATCAGCAGCGCCGCCTCGGTGATGCCCAGCCCGGCGCCGCCATACTCCTCGGGCATGGCGATGCCGAGCCAGCCGGAGTCGGCCATCGCGGCGTAGAAGTCGCTCGGGAAGCCGCCTTCCTTGTCCTTCTTCAGCCAGTAGGCGTCGTCGAAGCGCGCGCACAGCTTCTCGACGCTGTCGCGGATCGCGAGCTGGTCGTCGGTGAAGGCGAAATCCATGGAACTCTCTCCGGCTCTTCACTCCCTCTCCCCGCGCGCGGGGAGAGGGTCGGGGTGGGAGGGGTTGGCTCAGGTTGCGCGAGGTGGAGCGTGCGTCACTTGCGACAGCCCCTCACCCCGGCCCTCTCCCCGCAGGCGGGGAGAGGGGGGAAGGCACGACTCAGCGCTGCGCCCAGAGGAACGACATCATCGCCTTGTTGAAAGGCTCGGGCCGTTCGACGTTGGGCAGGTGGCGCGCGTTGGCGATGCCGACATAGCGGCCGCCGGGGATCTTGCCGGCGATCAGCTGGTTGCGGTCGGGCGGCGTGCCGGGATCCTCGTCGCCGCAGATCACCAGCGTCGGCGTTGTGACGGTATGCAGCCTGTCCTCGAAATTGAAGTTCTGGATCGCCGAAGCACAGCCGAGGAAGCCCTGGGCCGTGGTGCCGGCGATGGTGGCGTGGATCTGCCCGTAGCGCGCCGGATTGGCATCCTTGAATGCGGGCGTGAACCAGCGGTCCATGGTGGCGTCGGCCAGGGTCGAAAGGCCGTTATTGGCGCGCACCGCCGCCTTGCGCTCGTCCCACGACGCCGCCGAGCCCGGCGGCGTGCTGGGCTGCGTGTCGCAGAGGATCGCCGAATACAGTCGCGAACCGTGGTCGAGCAGCAGCGCCTGGCCGATCATGCCGCCGATCGACAGGCCCATGTAGTGCGTCCTGGCGATGCTCAGCGCGTCGAGCGCCTTGATCACGTCCTCGGCGAGGATCGCCATGGTGTAGTCGCCGGCAACCGGATCGCTGCCGCCATGGCCGCGCATGTCCAGCCGCAGCACGCGGAAGCCGGCCGCCAGCAGCGCCGGCATCTGCTCCGCCCACATGCCGCCGTCCGACGACAGCGAATGGGTGATGGTGATGGTCGCGGCGCCCGCGTCACCCGTCAGGTCGTAATAGATGCGGCGGTTGTCGATGTTGAGCAACATGGTTGTTCCCTCCCGAGATCACATGGCGCTGATGCCGCCGTCGATCACGACCTCGGAGCCGGTCATGAACGCGGATTCGTCGGACGCGAGGAAGACCAGCGCCCAGCCGACTTCCTCGGGCTTGCCGAGACGGCCGATCGGCACCTGGCGGCCGAGCTTCTGCTGCATCACCTCGTTGCCGAAGCGGTCGCGGTACTTGTCGAGGATCGGCGTGTCGATGAAGGTCGGATGCACCGAGTTGCAGCGGATGTTGTAGCCGGACTTGGCGCAGTGCAGCGCCACCGACTTGCTGAGCAGGCGCACGCCCGCCTTGGCCGAATTGTAGGCCGCCATGTTGGCGCCGGCGATGATGCCCGAGATCGAGGAGATGTTGATGATCGAGCCGCCCAGGGTGGCGGTATGCTTCCTGATCTCCTTCACGCCGTGCTTGCAGCCGAGGAAGACGCCGTCGAGGTCGATGGCGTGCACCTTGCGCCATTCCTCGAGCTCGATGTCCTCGACCGTCTTGCTGAGCCCGATGCCGGCGGAGTTCAGCAGCACGTGCAGCGCGCCGAACTTCGCTACCGTGGCGGTGATTGCCGCCTTCCACTGATCTTCGCTGGTGACGTCGAGCCGCACGAAGTCGGCCGCCGCGCCGATCCTCGCCGCCACGGCGCGGCCGCGCTCCTCGGCGATGTCGGCGATCATCACCCTGGCGCCCTCGCGCGCCATCAGCTCCGCGCCGCATTCGCCCAGCCCCGATGCGCCACCGGTGATCAGCGCCACCTTGCCGTCCAGACGTCCTGCCATGTCCCGTTCCCCCAGATCACTTCAGGCACTTCGTCCGCACTTCGGCGGCGATCTGCTGCGCGCGCGGCCCGCCGCCTTTCTCGAGCTCGCGCTTGTCGGCCACCGACATCGGCGCGACGATTCCCAGGGCACAGGCGCAATAGGCCTGGGCCGTGGCCTGTGCCTCCTGCGCCGGCTTGCCGTCCTTCACCAGCGCCTGACGCGCCGAATCCTCGCAGCCCTTGGTGAAGTTCCGCGCGTACTCGGCCTCGGAAACGCCGCCCAGCAGGCGCACGGCCAGCCAGCCGCCGAGCACGGCGACGACGATGGCGCCGATGACGACGGCGATGGTGGCGTTGCGCGACATGGCTGGCCGCTCCGGTGATCCGTGGGACGGCGATTAAACGGCACCGGGGCGGGCCGCGCCAGTACGCGCGGCGACGCTTTCCCGGTGTGCGATATAGCTGGTGGCGGCGACGATCACCGCGGCGCCGGCGAAGGTCCACAGATCGGCGGTATGGCCGAACACCGCGAGGTCGAACAGGGTGGCCCAGACGATCCCGAGGAAGCCCACGGTCTGCACCGAGGAGATGTCGGCCAGCCGGAAGGCCCAGGTCATCAGGAAATAGCCCATGGTGCCGGTGATGCCGGCCACCGCGATCCAGCCGAGCTGCTCGGGCGTGGGCATGCGGAAGTCCCACAGCCCCAGCGGCGCGAAGAACACCACGGCCAGCGCGCTCTGCCAGAAGACGATGACCTCCGGCTTCTCGTGCGCGGAGATCACCTTGGCGACCAGGTTGGAGGCGGCGGTCAACGGCACCGCGGCCAGCATGATCAGCGCGAAGGGATTGAGGCCGGCGTCCCACGGCTGCACGATCAGCAGCACGCCGGCGAAGCCCAGCAGCACCGCCAGCCAGCGCCGCCAGTGGACGCGCTCGCCGAGGAACAGCGCGGCGCCCAGGGTGACGAAGATCGGCCCGGTGAAGCCCAGCGCCGCCGCCTGGGCCAGCGGGATCGCCGCGATCGCCCAGTACCACAGGCCATAGCCCGCGGTGTGGAACACACCGCGCAGCAGGTGGCGCGGCAGCTGCGTGGTGCGCATCGAGGAGAGCCCGCCGCGGATCAGGAAGGGCGCGGTGAACAGCAGGCCGGCGATCCAGCGGCCCCACGACACCTCGAGCGGCGGCAGCTCCTGCGTCAGGTGGCGCACCGTGGCGTTGAGCGCCTGGAAGAAGATGCCGGCGAGGATGGCGAACGAGAAGGCACGCGCGGCGCGCGAGGGCACCAGCCGCTCGAGCAGGTCGGGCAGGCGATCGACCGCCGGCACGTTATTGCGCCGGCGCCGGCTGCGCCGCCGCCATGGCTCTGGCCCTGGCGGCGCGGGCGATGCGCGCCTCGTGCCGCGCCAGCCACAGCGTGGCGGCGAAGATCACCACGCCGCCGGCGACAGTCCAGCTCTCGGGCACCGCGGCGAAGGCGATGAAGCCGCCGAGCGAGGCCCACAGCAGGTCAAGGAAGCGGATCGGCTGGGTGGCCGAGATATCGGCGATGCGCAGGGCCTGTGTCACACAGTAATGGCCCGCGGCGCCGAGCAGGCCACACAGCACGAACCAGCCCCACTGCCAGGCCGACGGCGTGGTCCAGTCCCACAGCGCGAAGGGCAGCGCGAAGAGCGCCACCAGGCCGTGCTGCCAGATCACGATGGCCTCGGGCGAGTCGTGGCGCGTCAGCAGCTTGGCGACGATGAAGGAGGCGGCGAAGGTCGGCGCGGCGAGCAGCAGGAGCCCATTGCCCCAGGTCACGCCGCTGAAGCCGGGCGCCGTCCAGGGATGGACGACGATCAGCGTGCCGATGAAGCCGACGAGCACCGCCGCCCAGCGCACCGCGCTCATCTTCTCGCCCAGCACCAGCACGGCGCCCAGGCACATGAAGATCGGGCCGGTGAAGCCCAGTGCCGTCATCTCGGCCATGCTGACCAGCGGCAAAGCGAGGAACCACAGCAGCAGGCCGCCGACATGGAACAATCCGCGCAGCACCTGCAGGCCGGGCGCGCGGGTGCGCATGCGGCCCATGCCCAGACGTATCGCCACCGGCAGCAGCACCACGAAGCCGAAGAAATAGCGCAGGAAGCCGACCACCCACGGGTCGAGGTCGTGCGCCAGCCACTTCATGATGGTGTTGAGCGCCGCGAACAGCGCACCGCTGGCGGCCATCCACAGCATGCCGCGCAGCGCGGCTGGCAGACCCTGAAGCACGGGGCCGGACTATAGTCGGGCGTTCGCCCCGCACTACTGGCGACCGCGGAACCCTGCCATGCGGACCTGCGTTCGGGCCGCGCCGCTCCAGCGGCGCTCATGATGCGTCGCTGGAGCGACGCGGCCCGAACGGCGCCGAATGCCACGGCGCCAGCCGGCGTCACGGCGCCGCCGGCGGCCTTGCGTCGGCGCTGCGCACCTGGGCGCGGCGAATGGCCTCGCGGTGCGAGATGTAGAGCGCGCTGGCGAAGATCACGGCGGCGCCGACAAAGGTCCAGACGCCGGGCTGCTGCGTGAACAGCAGGAAGCCGAACAGCGTGTTCCAGATCAGCGACAGGAAGCCGATCGGCTGCAGGGCGGAAATCTCCGCCACCTGGTAGCCGCGCTGCATGATCAGGTGACCCGATGTGCCGAAGAAGCCGGCGAGCAGGAACCAGCCGACATGTGTCCAGCTGAGCGGCTGCCAGTGCCAGATCGCGAAGGGCGCGGCGCAGAGCACGATGAAGACCGACTGGTAGATCACGATGGTGTCGGCGCGATCGGTGCGCGCCAGCGCCTTGGCCATCAGGTTCGAGGCCGAGAACAGCGGCGTCGATGCCAGCGCGCAGATCGCGCCGATGCTGATCACCTCGAAGCCCGGCCGGATGATGATCATGGCGCCGATGAAGCCCACGGCGACCGCCGCCCAGCGCCGCAGGCGCACGTCCTCGCCGAGGAACAGGGCGGCGCCGATGGTGACGAAGATCGGGCCGGTGAAGCCCAGCGCCGTGAGGTCGGCCAGCGTGATCAGCGGCAAGGCGACGAACCACAGCTGCATGCCGGCGCTGTGGAAGGCCCCGCGGATGGCATGCACACCCAGACGCTTGGTGTGGAAGGGCTTGAACAGACCATGGCGCCAGAAGACGTGCAGCAGGAAGACGGCGCCGAACAGATAGCGGCAGAACGCCATCATGTAGGAGTTGAGCTCCTGCGCCGGATAGTAGGTGGCGACGTTGAGCGCCGAGAACAGCACGCCGGAGATGCCGACCAGGATGATGCCGCGCAGATTGCCGGGCTGTGCCGCCCACCAGGCCTTAAGCGCCTTCATCGCTGGCCGCCGCGCAGGCGCAGCACTTCACCCTCCAGCGACTCGATATAGGGGTCGGTGACGCCGATGGCGCGCAGCTGGTCGGCGCATTCGAACAGGTAGGAGCGGCAAGTGCCGCGGCGGCCCTCGGCGAATGCCATGCTCTCGGCCTTCCGGGTCACCGCCATGCCGCCGCAGTACTGCGGATGCTGCGGATTGATCACGAAGGTCAGCGCGCGGATCCGGCCGCCCTCCTGGTCGGTGCAGTCGACCCACACCGCATCATAGATGCCGCTCAGCATCTCGCGGTTGAACAGGATCGAGATCTCGGTCTCGACCTGCGAGGCGGTGATGCGATAGGCGATACCGTCGCAGGCGCCGCCTTTCTCCACGCCCAGCATCAGGCCGGGCCGCTCCGGCGTGCCGCGGCCCAGCGGCGTCCAGAAGCAGAAGGAGCGGCGCCAGCCCTCGAGCCGCGCCGGCCGGCGCTCGACATAGTCGAACGCCGGGTTCCACATCAGTGAGCCGTAGCCGAAGACCCAGGCATCGGTGCCCTCGGTCCAGCCGGCCAGGCAGTCGGTGAGCCGCTGGTCGCGGTCCTCGCGCGGCAGGAAGTAGTCGAAGCCGAGCTTGCGCGCTTCCTCGGCCAGCTGCTCGATGCGCTCCGCCGTCAGTTCCTCGCGTACCAGCGGCTGGCCGGTATTGCCCCAGATTGTGGGCTTGTCCTTCGACGGCGGAGCGGGTTCGCTCATGTCTTGGCGTAGGCGATGCCCATGGTCTCCGCGACGCAGGCCGGGCGCTCCTTGCCCTCGATCTCGATGGTCCACTCGTAGGTCATGCGCACGCCGTTGTTGGGCATGTCGTCGGCGGCGACCAGCTTCTGCCGTCCGCGCACCCGCGCGCCGACCTGCACCGGGTTGGTGAAGCGCACCTTGTTCGAGCCGTAGTTGATGCCGTTGCGCACGTTGTTGACCTGCAGGACGTTGTGGCTGAACCAGGGAATCAGCGACAGGGTCAGGTAGCCGTGTGCAATTGGCTTGCCATCCGGCATGTCCTTCTTGCAGCGCTCGACGTCGACATGGATCCACTGGTGGTCGCCGGTGGCGTCGGCGAACGTGTTGACGCGCTCCTGGGTGATCTCCAGCCAGTCGCTGACACCCAGCTCCTGGCCGACCAGCGCCTTCATCGCCTGCGGGCTCTCGACGGTTCGCTTCGCCATGCTTGCCTCCCTCTCCTCAGAATCTTGCGCGTAATGCGGCCGGGGCCGGTCGCGCAAACGAAACCGGCTCATGCCATCGATAGCATCCATGGGGGCGGATTGGGGCGGCGTTCGGGCGCCCAGGCGGCGCATCGAGATCCAGATCTGTCACGGCGTCCCGTATGGCGGTCGGCGCGGCTTGTCCGCCGCTTTGGCCCACCTCACAATGGACGGCGCCGCGAATCAACAGACATCAGCGCAACGCGCCCATACCAGAGGGAACGCCCATGGCCTACGAGCAGATTCTCGTCGAGACCGCCGATCGCGTCCGCACCATCACGCTCAACCGCCCGGACCGGCTCAACGCCTGGACCGGCAAGATGCACAATGAGCTGAAGCAGGCGATGCACGAGGCTGGCGCCGACCCGCAGGTGCGGGTGATCATCCTGACCGGGGCGGGCCGCGGCTTCTGTGCCGGCGCCGACATGGGCGGGCTGCAGGCGATCGGCGCCTCGGGCGCGGTCGCCGACCGTTCGACCAAGGCCCTGGACATCCCGCCCGGCGGCAGCGGCGCCGCCGATTTCCGCATGAACTATTCCTATTTCCCCTCGATTCCCAAGCCGATCATCGCGGCGATCAACGGCCCCTGTGCCGGGCTGGGGCTGATCATCTCGCTCTACTGCGACATGCGCTATGCCGCCGAGAACGCGGTCTTCACCACCGCCTTCGCCGCCCGCGGCCTGATCGCCGAGCACGGCGTGTCGTGGCTGCTGCCGCATTTCGTCGGCCTGCCTGCGGCCATGGACCTGCTGCTCTCGGCGCGCAAGTTCCGCGCGCCCGAGGCCCTGTCGCTGGGCATGGTCAACCGCGTGATCGCCGACGCCGATCTCATGAAGGAGACGAAGACCTATGCCAGGCTGCTGGCCGAGACCGTCTCGCCGCGCTCGCTGGCGGTGATGAAGCGCCAGATCTGGGAGGCGCAGTTCCAGACCCTGGCCGAGGCCACGGTGGAGGCCAACCACGAGATGGAGCTGAGCTTCGCCACCGACGACTTCAAGGAAGGCGTCGCGCACTACGTGGAGAAGCGCGCGCCGAACTTCACCGGACGCTGATGCCGGCGGCCCGCAGGGTCCGTTCCGCCCACTCGATGACGGCGGCGATCCTGGCCAGGGGCCGCATGTCGGCGTGCACCAGGAGCCACAATTCGCGCGACAGCACGGGCGTCTTGCCGATCCGCCGCAGTCGCGGCTCGCGATCGGCGATGGCGCAGGGCAGCAGCGACTTGCCGAGACCGGCGCAGACGGCCTGCAGCAGCCCTTCGGCGTCGTTGATCGCCAGCGGCGATCGCCGTCTCGACCGCCGCATCGCCGCCGACAGCCATTTCGCCTGCGGCAGCCCGCCCATGGCGTCCTCGTAGCCGATCCACGGCAGCCACTCGGGCGGAAAATCGCGCGCGGCATAGGCCGCGTAGTCGAGGCGGCCGACGCGGCGGGTCCTGACCGCGCTGTGACCGCGCGGGCGGGCCAGGCGCAGGGCGATATCGGCATCGCGGCCGGTCAGGCTGACGTCGCGTGGCTCGGCGATCAGTTCCAGCCGCAGCCGGGGATGAGCCCGGTGCAGGCTCGCGACGGTCGGCACCAGCACGCGGTTGGCGAGGATCGGCACCGCAGTGAGGCGGACGATCCCGGCCACTTCGGTATCTGCCCCGCTGATCGCCGCCTGCGCCGCCACCACGTCGCGTTCGATGCGCCCGGCGCGGGCGATGGCGATGGCGCCGGCCGAGGTCGGCCGCAGCCCGCCGCCGATCCGCTCGAACAGCCGCGTGCCCAGCCTGGCCTCGACCGCCGCCAGCCGACGCGCGACGGTGGTCTCGTGCACGCGCAGCCGGCGGGCGGCGCCTGAAAGGGTGCCGGTGCGTGCGATCGCCAGCGCATAGCGCAGATCATCCCAGTCCTGCATTTTCGCAGACTATGGCTGCGCAGACGCTGATTTCCAGCGCGGTGTTGCGCGACTACCTCCTGGCGGCCGACAGGAGGGTGCCATGCTCTACGCCATTGTGTTCGAAGACGATGCCGAGCGCGCCGAGGCGCGCCAGCGCCTGATGCCCGAGCATCTCGCCTGGCTGGAACGGCACGCCGGCACGATCCTCGCCGCCGGCCCGTTGCGCGATGCCGCCGACGGCGCGCCGGCCGGCGGCCTCTGGCTGGTCGAGGCCGACGGCCTGCGATCCGTCGAGGCGCTCTACCGCGCGGATCCGTTGTGGCCGACGGGGCTGCGCCGCTCGGTGCGCGTCCTGGAGTGGCGCCAGGTCTTCGCCGACGGCAGGCGGCGCGTCTAGGTGAAGGTCCGCTCCGTCCACCACGGGAAGTAGCTCGGCATGCCGTCGCTGACCTTCATCGGGAAGCGCGCCGGGCGCTTCTCGAGGAAGGCGACCACGCCTTCCTTGACGTCGGCCGACTTGCCGCGCGCGTAGATGCCCTTGGAGTCGACCTTGTGCGCCTCCATCGGGTGGTCGGCGCCCAGCATCTTCCAGATCATCTGGCGGTTGAGCGCCACCGAGACCGGCGCGGTGTTGTCGGCGATCTCGCGCGCCAGGGCGTAGGCCGCCGGCAGCAGCGCCGCGGGCCTGTGGACCGAGCGCACCAGGCGGCCGTTGAGCGCCTCGTCGGCGGCGAAGACGCGGCCGGTCATCACCCATTCCAGGGCCTGCTGCGGTCCGACGAGGCGCGGCAGGAACCAGCTCGAGCAGGCCTCCATGACGATGGCGCGCCGCGTGAAGACGAAGCCGTAGCGCGCCGCCTCGGAGGCCAGCCGCACGTCCATGGCGAGCTGCATGGTGACGCCGACGCCCACCGCCGGTCCGTTGCAGGCGGCGATGGTCGGCTTGAGGCTGTCGTAGAGGCGCAGGGTCAGCAGGCCGCCGCCGTCGCGGTGGCCGTCGAGGCCGGGATCGACCGGCCCGCGATTCTGCGCGTCGAAGGTGTTGGCGCCGCCGGAGAGATCGGCGCCGGCGCAGAAGCCGCGGCCGGCGCCGGTGAAGACGACGGCGCGCACGTTGTCGTCGCGGTCGGCGCGGTCGAGCGCGTCGAGCAGCTCCGAGAGCATACGGCCGGTGAAGGCGTTGAGCTTGTCGGGGCGGTTCAGCGTGATGGTGAGGATCTGGTCCTGCACCGCGTACCGGATCTGCTCGTAGTCCATGACCATCCTCCACCCGCTTTCTGCGCCACGCTTAGCGCGACGGCGGTGGAGGCGGAAGGCCGCCGGTCCGTAGCGCGAAACCCTAGTGCTGGTTGACCAGGAACACGCCGCCCATGATCAGCACGATGCCGGCGATCTGCTGCCAGCCGAAGGGCTCGCTGAACAGCCAATGGCCCATCACGGCGACGATGGCGTAGCTCAGCGAGACGCTGGGGAAGGCCACCGAAACAGGTAGTTTGCGCAGCGCGATGATGTAGAGGAAGGCGGCGACGCCGTAGAGGAACAGGCCGACGATGGTCGATGGCCGTAGCAGCTGGGCCAGCAGGTTGTCGGCGCTGGCGCCGACCTTCAGCAGCATCTGGCCGCCGATGCCGGTGACGATGCCGCCGGCGAGCGCGGCGTAATAGGGCCACATGGTCGGCTCTTCCTAGCGCACGGCGGTCAGGTTGGGCGACGCCCGCGACGGGTCGGGCGCGCCTTGGGCCGCGCCGTCGGCGCGCAGCACCTCGCGCACGATGTACTGCGGCTTCTGGTTGGCGGCGAGGAACATGCGGCCGAGATACTCGCCCATGACGCCCAGGATCAAGAGCTGCACGCCGGCCAGCAGCACGACGGCCGACATGGTAGAGGCCCAGCCGGTGGGCAGGTCGTGGTTGATCAGCGCCTCGACCAGGATGACGACGAAGCCGAGGAAGCCCAGGGCCGACAGCCCGATGCCGGTGAGGCTGGCCAGGCGCAGCGGCATCACCGAGAAGTTCAGGAACATCGACAGCCACAGCCGCACCAGCCGGCGCAGCGTGTAGTTGGTGCGCCCGGCGGCGCGCGGCAGGTGCCTGACCTGCAGGCGGCCGATGTTCTGGGTCACCTGCATCAGGAGACCGTCGACATAGGGGTAGGGGCCCCTGTAGGGCACGATCTGCGTGCACACGAAGGCGTTCATGCAGCGGAAGCTCGACAGATAGAGACCCTTGGGCTTGTCGACCAGCCGGTCGGCACACCAGTTGGTGAAGGCGCTGCCGAGGTTGCGCCAGGCCGCGTGCTGCTTGCTGGCGTAGAAGGTGTAGACCAGGTCGTAGCCGCCATCTCGCGTGTGCTCGAACAAACGCTTCACTTCCTCCGGCGGGTTCTGCAGGTCGTCGTCCATGGTGATGATCCAGCCGCCGCGCGCCTGCGCCAGCCCGGCCATGACGGCGTTGTGTTCGCCGAAATTGCGACTGAGGTTGACCACCGTGATCGGCGCGCCGGGAAGCTGCATCAGGTGCCGGCAGACCGCGAAGCTGTCGTCGGGGCTGCCGTCGACCACGAGCACGATCTCCAGCCCGCCCTCGATGTCGAGCGCGCGCAGCGCCTCGACCAGCTCGCCGATGCTGGCGGCGCCCTGGTAGACCGGGATCACGACGCTGAGCGCAAACGGCGCGTTCATCTCTTCTCCGCGACCAGCATGATCGACCCGCCGAAGGGCAGATCGAGACCCCAACCAATCAGCCGCCGCTCGAGCGCGACGACGGCGCCGAACAGCGCGTCGAGCGACGCCGGAAATGGCCGCACGTCACTGCCGCCGTCCTCCCGCGACAGCAGGCGACGCAGCACCATGAGCGGAAACAGCAGGCAGTTCCAGTGCGTCGCACGCCTGACGCGGAAGCCGGCCGCCTCCAGCAGCCCGACCGCCTCGTTGCGCCCGAAGCGCCGCGCATTGTGCACCCGCAAATCGTGCGCTGAAGCCAGCCAGCGATAGGCCGGCAGGTTAAGCAGCAGGATTCCGCCGCTTTCGAGGCAGCGATGGGCCTCGGCGAGGGCGCGCTCGGGCTCGACCATGCGGTGGCACAGCACGTCGAGGCTGAACATGCCTGACAGCACCCGGTCGGCGAACGGCATCTCGTTGACCGACCCCACCGCCACCGGCCGGCCGCTCTTGGCGATGGCCACGCCGGCGGCCGTGGGGTCGTATTCGAGGCCGACCGGCGCGGGCTGCAGCCCCGCTGCGGCAAGGCGGGCCAGCAGCCCGCCCGTGCCGCAGCCGGCATCCAAGATCGGCGCCGGCCGCGAACCGGCGTAGCGCGCGAACAACTCCGCGGCGAGCGCGCGCAGGCCGCGATACCACCACAGGCGGTCCTCGACGGTGGCCATCAGCTCGTATTCGCGGCGCTCCATCCTTCCACCATGCCACGGCCCGGCCACGATGGCAGCGTCGGATGGCCTCTGGTACCTTGTGACCCCACCGGACAATCCGCCTCCCCTCGTGGACACTCATCTGCCCGATCCCGATCCGCCGAAGCCCGCCGCCGCCGAACGGCCGCGCTGGTGGGCGACCAGGCCGGGTCGCGGCGACGCGCTGTCGGACACGACCGAGCGACTGATCAAGCTGATGCTGATCCTGGTGCCCGCAGGCTGGGCGATCGGCTACCTGTTTCCGCCGATCAATCACGACGTCGGCTGCCTGCTCGAGATCGCCCATCGCTGGGTCAATGGCGAGCGGCTCTATGTCGACATCATCGACGTGAATCTGCCGCTGGTTTTCGCGCTGCACGCCATCCCCGAGCTGCTGTCGCGCGCCACGCGATTCCTCGGCTGGACGGCGATGACGTGGCTGACGATCTGCTTCTACGCCGCCATCGCCGCCTCCTTTCTGGCTTCGCGCAGGCTGGTGCAGGTCGTGCCCTCGCTGGCGCATCCGCTGACCGAGGCGGTGGTGCCGCCGACCCTGCTGTTCCTGTTCATCGTCCTGCCCAACGAGAATTTCGGGCAGCGCGAGCATCTGCTGATGATCGCCATGGCGCCTTACGTGCTGCTCGCCAGCGCCCGCGCCGAGGGTGCCGAAGGTCGGCTGTCGCGGGCCCTCGTCTGGGGCGTGGCGATCTCGGCGGGTATCGCGCTGGCGCAGAAGCCGCATTTCATGCTGATCCCGCTGGCGGTGGAGTCCTACGTGCTGGCGCATCGCGGTCTGCGGCCCATGCTGCGCGATGCGGTGCCGTGGCTCATCGGCGCGATCGCGGCAGCGCATCTCGCCTACGTCGTCCTGCTGGCGCCGAACTACGCCCGCTTCGTGCTGCCGATCATGCTCGACTCGTATGCCGTGATGGGCGGCACGAGCTGGCGGGAGGTGCTGCTGGGGCCTACGGTGCTGCCGACGCTGCTGGCGATGCTGATGCTCGGCGCCCTGGCGATCTTCCTGTCGCGCACCGTGGCGGCGCGCGTGATCGTCGCCTACGGCGTGGGCGCGGCGCTGGCGGCGGCGGCACAGGCGAAGGGCTGGCCCTATCACGTCATGCCGGCGCTCGGTTCGGCCATTCTGCTCGCCTCCGTGACGCTGTCGCAGATGGTCGACCGCTACCTGCCGCTCAGCCGCGAAGCGCATCGCCTGCCGGTGGCGGCGATCGGCGCGACCTTCCTGATCCTGCTGTACTTCCAGGCGGCGCTGTCGATGACGCCGTTCCACAAGCAGCGCGATTTCCAGGACAGCATGGCCGGCGTGCTGCTGCACATCGTCGAGCGCAACGCGCCCAACCGGACGCTGCTGATCCTGTCGCCCGGCATCTATCCCCACTACCCGATGATCAACTACGCGCACGCGCGCATGGCGATGCGCTTTCAGACCATGTGGGTGCTGCAGGGCATCTACGCCGACTGCGAGGAGTTCGCCACGCTCTACACCGCGCCCGAGGACATGCAGGACGTCGAGCGCTTCGTCTACGAATCGGTGTCGGAGGATTTCGACCGCGAGAAGCCCGACCTGCTGATCATCGACCGCATCCCCGGCATCCCGCAATGCCAGGGCCTGTCCTTCAGCTATCTGGAGTATTTCCAGCGCAACGCGCGCTTTGCCCAGGCGTTCGAGCGCTATCAGCACTTCATGGATGTCGATCGCTACACCATCTACAAGAGGCGTTAGTGGAAGCGCCGGCGGGACGCCGGCGCTTCCGAAGAGGGAACGGCATGAGTGAGTCCGGGAAGTTTCCGCAGCCGATGTCGGGCATGGTCGTGCCGCGCTTCGGCGACATCGCGACCTTCATGCGCCTGCCGCTGTTTCGCGATCCGGCCGAGGTCGAGATCGGCCTGATCGGCGTGCCGTGGGACGGCGGCACCACCA
The DNA here is from genome assembly GCA_019635875.1 of Alphaproteobacteria bacterium. Lineage (NCBI taxonomy): Bacteria > Pseudomonadati > Pseudomonadota > Alphaproteobacteria > Alphaproteobacteria bacterium. The sequence continues at coordinate 175,737 of JAHBYP010000008.1, read as the reverse complement.
ATCGGCCGGGCGCGCGCCACGGCCCGCGCCAGATGCGCGATCAGTCGACGCTGATGCGTCGCGTGCACCACGTCACCGGCGTCGCGCCGTACCGCCTGGCGCGCTGCGGCGACCTCGGCGACACGCCGGTCAACCCGGCCAGCGTCGACGACAGCATGGAACGCATCAAGGCGTTCTACGACAAGGTGCATGCCGCGGGCACGGTGCCGCTGTCGGCCGGCGGCGATCACCTGATCACCCTGCCGATCCTGCGCGCCATCGCCACCGACGGTCCGCTGGGCATGGTGCATTTCGACGCCCACAGCGACACCTGGGACACCTATTTCGGCGGCTACAAGTACACCCATGGCACGCCGTTCCGCCGCGCCGTCGAGGAGGGCCTGCTCGATCCCCGGCGCTTCGTGCAGATCGGCATCCGCGGCTCGCTCTACAACGACGACGACATGCGCTGGGCCTACGATCAGGGCATCCGCGTGATCAGCATCGAGGAGTACTACGACCTCGGCGTCGAGAAGGTGATCGCCGAGGCGCGCCGCGTCGTCGGCGAGAAGCCGGCCTATGTCAGCTTCGATGTCGACGGCCTCGATCCGGTCTATGCCCCCGGCACCGGCACGCCCGAGGTGGGCGGCTTCAACACGCACGAGGCGCAGCGCATGCTGCGCGGCCTGCGCGGGCTCGACCTGGTCGGCGGCGACGTGGTCGAGGTCTCGCCGCCCTTCGATCCGTCGGGCAACACCGCGCTCGTCGGGGCGACGATGATGTGGGAGATCCTCTGCCTGCTGTCGGAGGTCGTGGCCCGGCGCAAAGGTCGCGCCAACTGAAGGCGCGCTCAGGCAACCCCGCGCATTCCGGGGTGTTCCAGCGTTGAGATCACCGACGCATGGAGTGCGACATGAGCGCCACCGGCCTCGAGGTCTTCGACAAGACCGTGCAGACGACGAATATCTGGCTCGATGAGGTCATGGCGGATGTCGGCCCCGACCGGCAGGTAGCCTGGCATGTGCTGGGCGCCGTGCTGCGCGCGTTACGCGACCGGATTCCGCCGGAATTGGCGGCCCATCTGGGCGCCCAGCTGCCCTTGCTGGTCCGCGGCGCCTACTACGACGGCTTCAGGCCGGGTGCCAGGCCCAGCCGGATCCGCGACCCGGATGAGTTCCTTGCCCATGTCGGCGAGGGCCTGACCGATACCCGCCCGGTCAACGTGCAAGACGCCGTGACGTCCGTATTCACCGTGCTGAGCGCGCATTTGCCGCGCGGGCAATGCGAGAAGGTGCGGAATGCCCTGCCGCAGGCCCTGAAGGCGATGTGGCAGCTGGATGACGGAAGTGCCGGTTCGGTGGCGGAGCGCGCGGCCGCGGGCCGCGCGGCGCTGCAGGCGCACGAGGCCCGGGCCTGGCGCGCGCGCGAAATCCCCGAGAAGAAAGACGAGCACTAGGATCGGTCGAGAGGCCGGACCGCGCCTGCGTCAGCCGCCGAGGACATTGCCCCAGCCGTCGAAGACCTGTCCCGCCCAGCAGACGCGCCCGACGGGGTCGTAGATCGCGGTTGTCCTGAAGTCCTCGGCCTGCTCCCAGTCCCAGGTGACGATGCTGTCGCTCAGCATCTCGTGGAGGATCGCGGGCTCGTAGGGATTGAACTCGGCCATCGGTCTCAGACCATGGGGTGGTGTCTGCACGACATTCCTCCCTGACAGGCGCTGACATCGGCCAACGGCGCCGCGGCGACAAAGTTCCGGCGCTTGAACGGCCCGTGCGTCTATTCCACAGTGGCCGGCGTAACCCCATCGGAAGGCACCATGACCGGCACGCGTGACGGCGCAATTGCGCGCATCGAGAAGTATTTCGACGACGGCGGTTTCCTGACGGAACTGCAGCGTCGCGTCGCGATCCCGACCACCAGCCAGGAGACCGACAGCGGTCCCGCCCTGCGCGCCTATCTCACCGAGGAGATGGGCCCGAGCCTTGGCAAGCTGGGCTACGACTTCCAGGTGATCGACAACCCGGTGGCCAAGTTCGGCCCCTTCATGGTGGCGCGGCGCATCGAGGATCCTTCCCGGCCGACGGTGCTGACCTACGGTCATGGCGACGTGATCCGCGGCCTGGACGACCAGTGGCGGTCCGGGCTGTCGCCGTGGAACATCGTCGTCGAGGGCGAGCGCATCTACGGCCGCGGCACGGCCGACAACAAGGGCCAGCACACCATCAACATCGCCGCCCTGCAGGCGGTGCTCGAGGAACGCGGCTCGCTGGGCTTCAACTCGACCATCCTGATCGAGACCGGCGAGGAGACCGGCTCGCCCGGGCTGGCCGATTTCTGCCGCGCCCACAAGGAGCTCCTGAAGGCCGACGCGCTGATCGGCTCGGACGGCCCGCGCCTGCAGCCGCACAAGCCGGCGATCTTCGGCGGCACGCGCGGCACCATCAACTTCACCATGAAGCTCGATCTGCGCGAGGGCGGCCATCACTCCGGCAATTGGGGCGGCCTGCTGGCCAATCCCGGCCTGATCATGGCGCATGCGCTGGCCTGCATCGCCGATGGACGCGGCCAGATCAAGGTGCCGGAGTGGCGGCCCAAGACGCTCACCAACTCGATCCGCAATGCGCTGGCCGGGCTGGAGATCGACGGCGGTCCCGACGGACCGCAGGTCGACAAGGACTGGGGCGAGGAGTCGCTGACGCCGCCGGAGCGCGTCTTCGGCTGGAACAGCTTCGAGGTGCTGGCCTTCAAGACCGGCAATCCCGAGCGCGTGGTCAACGCCATCCCGCCCAGCGCCATCGCGTGGTGCCAGCTGCGCTTCGTCGTCGGCACCGATCCGCACGACATCCTGCCGGCGCTGCGCCGCCACCTCGACAGGCACGGCTTCCAGGCGATCGAGATCGCCTCGATGCGCGAGGTGCTGATGAACGCCACGCGGCTGGACCCCGACAGCCCGTGGGCCAAGCTGGCCATCGCCTCGATCGAGCGGACGACCGGCAAGAAGCCCGACGTGCTGCCCAATCTCGGCGGCTCGCTGCCCAACGAGGTCTTCGTCGACATCCTCGGCATGCCCACGGTCTGGGTGCCGCATTCCTACGCGTCCTGCAGCCAGCATGCGCCCAACGAGCATCTGCTGGCGCCGGTGGCGCGCGAGGGGCTGCGGCTGATGACCGGGCTGTTCTGGGATCTCGGCGAGCAGGGCCGGCCGCGCTGACGATGGCCGCGCCGGGCATGATCCGATCGGCGGGCGGACCCGTAGATGGGACATGTTCGCCGCCGCGGCCCGCGTTCCAGCGTTGCTCTTCCCCGCGCGCCGGGGCCCCGTGGCGGCGACCGTGAGCGAGCGGCTCGCCGTCTCCGCCCCGGCGCCGGGCGCCGATGACTCAGCCGACCTCATCGAGGCCGTGGCCCGGCACCGGGATCGCGCTGCTTTCGCCGAGCTGTTCCGCCGCTTCGCGCCGCGGGTGAAGGCGTTCGTCATGCGGTCCGGCGCCGACCCGGACACCGCCCAGGAAGTCGCACAGGAGACCATGGTGCTGGTCTGGCGCCGGGCCGAGACCTTCGACCGGTCCCGCGCCGGGGCCGCCACCTGGATCTTCACCATCGCGCGCAACAAGCGCATCGACCTGCTGCGTCGCGCCACCCATGCCGGCTTCGATCCGGACGATTACGTGCTGTTCTCCACCGAGGCGCCGGAGAGCGCCGACAGCGCCGCGATCGGCCGCCAGGTGCGCGAGCGCATCGCCGCGGTGATGCAGCATCTCGCACCGGATCAGATCGACGTGCTGCGCATGGCCTTCTTCCAGGACAAGTCGCATTCCGTCATCGCCCGCGAGATGAAGCTGCCGCTGGGCACCGTGAAGTCGCGGATCCGCCTGGCGCTGTCGCGCCTGCGCGAAGCGCTGCAGGGCGACGTGCCATGATCCGCCATCCCGCACCCACCGAGCTGCTGCTCGACTACGCCAGCGGCAGCCTGGCCGAAGGCCCGGCGCTGCTGGTCGCGACGCATCTCGCCTATAGCGGGCAGGCGCGCGCCGATGTCGCCGTGCTCGAGGCGGCGGCCGGCGAGATGCTCGCATCGATGCCGGCCGAGGCGCTCGACGAGGACGCGCTGGCCCGCACCCTGGCGCGTATCGAGCAGGCTCCGACGCCGGCGCCCGCGGCCAAGCCGCAGGACGCCGCCCGGCGGGTCGTCGGCGCGGCGATCCCGTCTGCCCTGAGGCGCTATCTGCCCGATGACGCGCGTTGGCGGCCGGCGCTGGGCGGCATCGAGGAGATCGAGCTGCCGCTCGGCGACAAGAGCTACCGCGCCACCCTGATGCGCATCGGCGCCGGCCGCGGCCTGCCGGTGCATCGCCACGCCGGCAGCGAGTACACGCTGGTGCTGGCCGGCGGTTTCGCCGATGGCCGCGACCGCTTCGACCGCGGCGACATCTGCGTTGCCGACCCATCGGTCGAGCACAGGCCGGTGGCCGACGCCGATCAGCCCTGCATCTGCCTGGTGGTCGCCGAGGCACCGGTGGTGCTGACCGGCCTCTTCGGCCGCCTGCTCAATCCCTTCCTGAAGCGATAGCCGCGTTGACCCTGCGCGCCGGCGCGGGCGATGCTCCGCCCGCTCGAAAGCCGGCGGAGTGATGTCATGGCGTATCGCGTTCTGATCGCGCAGTTCATGCACGAGACCAACACATTCTCGAAGCTGCCGACCACGCTGGACGACTACCGCCGACGCTGGCTGGTGCCAGGGTCGGAACTGGCCGAGAGATTCAGGGGCACCAGGACCGAGATCGGCGGGCTGCTCGACTGGGCGGCGCAGTATGGCTGGGACCTGGTGCCGTCCATCGCCGCCAACGCCACGCCTTCGGGCAAGGTGACGGCCGAGACCTGGGCACATATTCGCGACGGAATCGTCGAGGGCGCGCGCCAGGCCGGCAGGATCGACGGCATCTGCCTCGCCTGCCACGGCGCGGCGGTCGCCGAGACCTCCGACGATCCCGAGGGCGAGCTGCTCGAGGGGCTGCGCGCCATCGTCGGCCCCGACGTGCCGATCAGCATGACGCTCGACCTGCACGCCAACGTCACTGAGCGCATGGCGGCGCTCAGCAGCGCGCTGATCAGCTACCGCACCTATCCGCATGTCGATCAGTACGAGCGCGCGCAGCAGGGTGCGGCACTGGTGCAGGCGGCGATGGAGGGCCGCAAGCGACCGCGCTGCCTGGCGTTGCAGCCGGCGACGATCTCCGGCGCCGATGGCGGGCGAACCACGCAACCCGGCCCGATGCTCGATCTGCTGGCCAGGGCCGACGCCTTCGAGACGGAGCCGGGCATCAACGTGGTCAGCGTGCAGGCCGGCTTCGGGCCTTCCGACATCCCCAATGTCGGCCCGTCGATCGCGGTGAGCTACGAGCCGGGTCACGAGGGCCGCGCTCGCGATATCGCCCGCCAGCTCTGCCAGGAGATCTGGGATCGCAAGGCGGAGAAGACCGTCGGCATGGCCAGCATGGAGGAGGCCATGGCGCGGCTGAAGTCGCGCGGCGACGCCCCGGGACCCCTGGTGATCGCCGACGGCACCGACAACCCTGGCGGGGGCGCCTATGGCGACGCCACACGGGTGCTGAAGGCGCTGATCGACGCCGATGCGCAGGGCGCGGCGGTGGGCACGATCTTCGACCCGGCGGCCGTGCAGGCGGCGATGGCGGCCGGCGTCGGCAACAGCGTCACTGTCGATCTCGGGGGCCACCACGATGCGGATTTCGGTGCGCCGATCCGGGTGACGGCGACCGTGCGCCTGCTGTCGAACGGCGCGTTCGTCAATGACGGGCCGATGCAGCAGGGTGTCTTCACCTCGATGGGGCCGACGGCCGTGCTGCGCATCGGCGGCATCGACGTGATCGCCATCTCCAACCGCGTGCAGACCATCGACCGCCAGGTATTCCTGAGCCAGGGCATCGATCCGGCGCGCTGCCGCGTTCTGGTGGTCAAGAGCGTGCAGCACTTCCGCGCAGCCTTCGCGCCCATCGCCGGCGAGATCATGGTGGTGGACTCCGGTGCGCTGTGCTCGCCCGATGTGCGGCGGTTCAAGTATACCAGGCTGCGCCGGCCGGTATGGCCGCTCGACGACGTCGCCTCGCCCTTTCCGAATTGAGGCCGCGATCGGTTCAACTCGGACCGTTCTGTGATTCCCTCTGCACCTACCTGCGTGTCAAATGCGCCCGTCCCGGATCGCAAGCCGGGCTGTTTCAAGTCCCGGCGTACCGTTCGCATTTGTCGCCACGCAGATAGGAGCCAAGCTCATGTTTTCGGTCATTCGCAAGATCATCAAGGACGAGTCCGGCGCCACCGCCATCGAGTACGGCCTGATCGCCGCGCTGATCTCGGTCGCCGCCATCACCGCCTTCTCGACGGTCGGCACCAAGCTCAGCGAGATGATGAGCAACACCGCCAACAGCCTGAACTAGCCCATCCGGCGGCGAGCCGATGTCGCCGCCGAAGCGGATCAGCAAGCGCAGTCGAGTAGCGTCCCGTTCCGACCCGCCGCGCCGGTCCTGACCGGCAAGGCGGGTCTTTGCGTTCCAGGGAAGGCGTGGCGTTCGCCGGAACGTACGCGCTCCAGGGCGACTCCACCTGGCTGCTCAACCAGACCATGCCGGCCGGCTCGCGCTACAAGGACGCGCCCAGCTATCCCGTCACGAGCAAGCAGCAGGATGACATCGGCCTGCCGTCCAGTTCGGCCGACTTCGCCCGCAACGCCAACCCCTTCACCGGCAGCCGCGTGCCTGGCGAGGTGAATGTCGTGCGTTAGACTACGACGCTTTGTCGCGTTCCAGGCTGGCGATCCAGTCGCGCGCCTCCGCCATGCTGGCGCAGACCCGGAGCGGACGGTCGGACTGAGCCGTCCGGTCGGCGAACAGCAGCGTCATCTCGCGTACCTCATCCGACCTGGCGATAAAGGCGACCGCGCCGATCTGGCCCAGCGTGCCGTTCGAGGTTGCGGCCGAGACGCCCTGTGCGATGTTGCGGATCTCGGTGGCCTTCAGCGACAACGTGGCGTGCGAGAGGTCGATGATCCGCGGATAGGACAGGACGCCGGCCTGGAAGATGTCCTTGGCGAAACCGATCAGGTCGGCGAGCGTGACCTCGCCCGTGCCGGTGGCGATCACGATGCGTTCGGAATGCGACACGGTCAGGGTGATGGGCAAGGCACGATTCGGTAGGCTGTGAGGCGCCGGGCAATGGTGGGCGCGGTAGGGATTGAACCTACGACCCCACCCGTGTGAAGGGTGTGCTCTCCCGCTGAGCTACGCGCCCGATGGAGGCGCGGTATAGGGTGCCCGGCGGCCGCTGTCTAGGGCTTCGGCGGCCGCAGGCGGGCCAGGGCGGCCGGGATGTCGGTGAAGTGCTCGACGACGGCGTCGGCGCCCAGAAGATGCGCCGGCGTCTCGGTGTAGCCCCACGACACCGCCACGGTCGGCAGGCCGGCGCGCCGCCCGGCATGCACGTCGTGCGCCGAGTCGCCGACCATGGCCGCATCCGCCCGATCGGCGCCCATGCGGGCCAGCAGCTGCAGGATATGGCCGGGGTCGGGCTTGCGCACGTCGAAGGTGTCGGCGCCCGCGACGTCGCTGATCGCCGCCATCAGCCCGAGGCGGCGCAGCACGTCGCGGGCCGAATCCTCGTACTTGTTGGTGCACACCGCCAGGCGGACGCCGGATGCCGCCAGCGCATCCAGGGTTTCGGCGACCCCGTCATAGACGCGGGTATGCACCACCGGCCTCTCGCCATAGTGGCGCACGAAGTCGCGCACCCGCGCCGACAGCGCGGCGTCGTCGAGGCTCACGCCGCGCAGCGCGAAAGCCTTGCGGGTGCGGACCCGGCCGCCTTCGCCCATCAGCGAGCGCATGGTCGCCTCGTCGAGCGGCTCCAGACCATGCTCGGCCAGCACGCGATTGACCGCGTCGCCGACGTCGCGGGCGCTGTCGATCAGGGTGCCGTCGAGGTCGAAGACGATGGTGCGGAAGGGAAAGGTGGCGAGGTCCAGCGGCATGCGCCGCTTCTCTTGCGGCAGGGGATGATCGATGGCAAGGGGGCGCCTGCATGCTAGTCTGGGCGCCGCCCGCCGCGGCGGGCCAACCAACACGGGATCGATGCCCCTGACCCTCTCTGTCGTCGTGCTGGCGGCGGGCGCCGGCAAGCGGATGAACTCGGACCTGCCCAAGGTGCTGCACCGCGTCGCGGGCGTGCCGATGATCAATCACGTGGTCGCCGCGGTGCGCGCCCTGGAGCCCTCGACCATCGTGGTCGTGGTCGGCGCCGGGCACGAGGCGGTCGGCCGTGCCGTCGCGCCGTGCCCGACCGTCGTGCAGGATCCGCCCAAGGGCACCGGCCATGCGGTGATGACGGCCCTGCCGGCGCTGCCCGCCGGTGGCGAGGTGCTGGTGGTGCTCGGCGATACGCCGTTGCTGAGCGCCGACACGACGCGTCGGCTGGCCGAGGCGCGCCGCGCGGCCAATGCCGCCGTCGCCGTCCTGGGTTTCCGGGCGGCCGATCCGGCACCTTACGGACGTCTGGTCTGCGACGCGGCCGGTGAGCCGCTGAAGATCGTCGAGGCGCGCGACTGCACGCCGGAGCAGCTGGAGATCGACCTGGTGAATTCCGGCGTGATGGCCTTCGACGGCGCGTCGCTGCCCGGCCTGCTGGAGCGGCTGCGGCCGACCAATGCGCAGGGCGAGTACTACGTCACCGACCTGATCGAGCACGCCCGCGCCGATGGCAGGCGCTGCGTGGCAGTCGAGGCGCCGGAGGTCGAGGTCCTGGGCGTCAACTCGCGCGCCGAGCTGGCGGCAGTCGAGGCGGCGATGCAGGACCGCCTGCGCCGGCGGGCGATGGAGGGCGGCGTGACGATGATCGACCCGTCGTCGGTCTGGCTGAGCGCCGATACGGTGCTGGGCCGCGACGTGCGCATCGAGCCCAACGCCGTGTTCGGCCCGGGCGTGCGCGTCGGCGATCGGGTGGAGATCAAGGCGTTCTGCCATATCGAGGGCGCCGAGATCGGCGACGACGCCATCGTCGGGCCCTACGCGCGCGTGCGGCCGGGCAGCCGGATCGGCCGCGCCGCGCATATCGGCAATTTCGTCGAGGTCAAGAACGCCACCCTGGGCGAGGGCGTGAAGGCCAACCATCTCGCCTATCTCGGCGACGCCGACATCGGCGCGCGCAGCAATATCGGCGCCGGCGTGATCTGCGTGAACTACGACGGCTTCGGCAAGTGGCGCACGGTGGTCGGCGCCGATGCCTTCGTCGGCTCGAACGCCGCGCTGGTCGCGCCCGTGCGCGTCGGCGATCGCGCCAACGTCGCCGCCGGCAGCGTGATCACGAGCGACGTCGCCGACGACACGGTGGCCTTCGGCCGTGCACGCCAGGACGACAAGCCGGGCACCGCCCCGGTCATGCGCGCCAAGCTCAAGGCACGCGCCGCCGACCCGGCGATGAAGAACCGCAAGGCCTGAAAGGACCCCTCACGATGTGCGGCATCATCGGCATCATCGGCAAGGCACCGGTCACGCCCCTGCTTCTCGACGCGCTCAAGCGCCTCGAGTATCGCGGCTACGACTCGGCCGGCGTCGCCACCCTGATCAACGGCCACATCGATCGCCGCCGCGCCGAGGGCAAGCTGGTGAACCTCGAGGCGCGGCTGAAGGCCGAGCCGCTGCCCGGCACGATCGGCATCGGCCACACACGCTGGGCGACGCACGGCAAGCCCTCGGAGCGCAACGCGCACCCGATCGCCACCGATCGCGTCGCCATCGTGCACAACGGCATCATCGAGAACTTCCAGGAGCTCAAGGACGAGCTGGTGGCCGAAGGCCGCCGCTTCGACACCGACACCGACACCGAGGCGGTGGCGCAGCTGCTGACATCCTATCTCGAGCGCCAGATGTCGCCCGAGGCGGCGATGGGCAAGGCGATGGAGCGCCTCAAGGGAGCCTTCGCGCTGGTCGCCATGTTCAGCGGCCGCCACGACATCCTGATGGGCGCGCGGCGCGGCAGCTCGCTGGCGGTCGGCCACGGCGACGGCGAAATGTATGTCGGCACCGACGCCCTGGCGCTGGCACCCTTCACCAGCCGCGTGACGTATCTTGAGGACGACGACTGGGTGGTGCTGAACGCGACCGGCTGCACGGTCTACCAGGGCGCGACGCCGGTCGAGCGACCGGAGAAGAAGAGCGGGTTGTCGGGGGCGCTGATCGGCAAGGGCAACCATCAGCACTTCATGCTGAAGGAGATCTACGAGCAGCCGGCGGTGGTCGGTGACACGCTGCAATCCTACCTCGACCCGGCGACGCGCTCCGTGCGCGCGCCGGCGATGCCGCTCGACTGGACCAAGGTCAGTCGCGTGACCATGACGGCCTGCGGCACGGCGTTCTACGCCTGCATGATCGCCAAGTACTGGTTCGAGAAGCTGGCCCGCCTGCCGGTCGAGATCGAGGTCGCCTCGGAGTTCCGCTATCGCGAGCCGCCGCTGCCGGAGGGCGGCGTGTGCATCGCCGTCTCGCAGTCGGGCGAGACCATCGACACGCTCGAGGCGCTGCGCTACGCCAGATCGCAGAAGCAGATCCTGCTGTCGGTCGTGAACGTGCCGGAAAGCGCCATCGCGCGGCTCTCGCACGCCGTGCTGCCGACGCTCGCCGGGCCGGAGATCGGCGTCGCCTCGACCAAGGCCTTCACGACGCAGCTCGTCGTGCTGCTCGGCGCCGCGATCGCCGCCGGTCGCGCGCGCGGCAGGCTCGACCGCGAGCAGGAGGAGAAGCTCGCCCTGGCGATGATCGAGCTGCCGGCGCGCATCAACGAGACGCTCAACATGGAGGCCGACTACCGCCGCATCGCCGAGAACACCCTCGCCGCGGCGCGCGACGTGCTCTATCTCGGCCGCGGCTCGTCCTTCCCCGTCGCGCTCGAGGGCGCGCTGAAGCTCAAGGAGCTCAGCTACATCCACGCCGAGGGTTATGCCGGCGGCGAGATGAAGCACGGGCCGATCGCGCTGATCGACGATGCCGTGCCGGTCGTGGTCGTGGCGCCCAGCGACTCGATCTTCGACAAGATCGCCTCGAATTTCGAGCAGGTGCGCGCGCGCGGCGGCAAGCTGGTGCTGCTGAGCGACGCCCGGGGCGTCGCGCGGCTGGGCGCCAAGGCCGAGACCTCGATCGCCGTGCCCGACATCGATCCGATCGTGGCGCCGATCCTCTATAGCGTCGCCGTGCAGTTGCTGGCGTACTACACGGCGCTGGCCAAGGGCACCGACATCGACCAGCCGCGCAACCTCGCCAAGAGCGTCACGGTCGAGTAGCCTTGGAGGGTGACATGGACCTCGAAGCCAAGAAGCGTGAGCTGCTCGACAACGGATTCTGCGTCGTGCCTGGCGTCCTCTCGCCAACCGAGACGGATCTGGTCCGCGAAAGACTGTGGCAGGCGGCGGAGGAAAGCGAGCGGCTTGGCGTGCCGACGCGCCAGATCGGGCTGGATCCCAACGAGCACAATGTGCGCGTCTTCTACCTGCTCGAGCGCGACGCGATCTTCCGCGAGCTCATCCAGCATCCGACGGCCATCGAGCTCGTCACCGCGCTGCTGACCAGCGACTTCCTGATCTCCAACTTCACCGCGAATATCGCGCTGCCCGGAAGCAAGTCGATGGAGCTGCACTCCGACCAGGGCATTGTCGTGCCGGAGCCATGGCTGCAGCCCTGGAGCGTCAACGTCATCTGGTGCCTCAACGACGTCGACGAGGAAAACGGCGCCACGCGCTACATCCCGGGCAGCCACCGGATCCGCACGGTGTCGGAGCTTCCGGAGAACGCCGCCGAGAGGACCGTAGCGTTCGAGGCGCCGGCGGGGTCGATCGTCGTCATGGACGGCCGTGTCTGGCACACCTCGGGCGCCAACGTCTCCAGCTCGCGCGAGCGCGCGTTGCTGTTCGGCTACTATTCGCGCTCGTTCGTTCGCCAGCAGCAGAACTGGAACGTCAGCCTGTCGCCGGAAACGCTCGCCGGGCTCTCGCCGCAGCTGCAGGCATGGCTCGGGCTGGAGGCTCGCGCAAACGTGAAGCTGGGCGCCCGGCTCCGGATCCACCCAGCGCCCGGCCGACGATCGGCGACGTGATGGCCGGCCGGCCGCGGCAGGATCGCCGCCGGCCTATTTCAGCGGCGTGCCCGGTTGCAGGCCGCCACGTGGTGGTGGTGGCGGGGGCGGCGGCGCCCTGACCGGTCCAGGGGCGGGCTTGGCTTGCGGCTTGCCCGCGGTGGGCGGCTGCTTGGGAGTCGTCGCCGGCGGCTTCGGCGGCGGCGGCGTCTCGCTCTGCGGCGTGTTGGCGATCAGCCATTCCGACGGGTTGAGCTTGCCGTCGCCATCCAGATCCAGGCGCTTGAAGACGGCGGTTGCCCAGGCGCGGATCTCGCCGGCGTCGATCACGCCGTTCTTGTCGGCATCGATTTCGTTGAAGCGCTGGGTCACCTGCTCGCGCCGCTGCTGGTAGGTCGGCTGACCCGGGACGTTGGCCGGCGATCCGGCGAGCGCGAGGAATGATTGCAGGGTGATCCTGCCGTCATTGTCCTGATCGAGCCGCTCCATGAGACGGGCGGTCTCGTAGCCGACGAACTCCTCGAGATCGATCACGCCGTCGCCGTTGCAGTCGACGTTCGTGCGGCAATGCGCGTCCCGCGCCTTCTTCCGCGCATCCTCGGCGAGGCGCTCGACCAGCATCACTTCCTCGCGCGTGGCCCGGCCGTCGCCATCGAGGTCGACTTCGCGGAAGCTCAGCGCCGCGGAGACCTGGAACTCCGCCTTGCTCACCTTGCCGTCGTCGTTGGTGTCGATGGCGCTGAACTGCCGATCGTAGACGGCGCGAAGGCCGACCAGGGTTTCGGCGTCCGGCGGCGCCGGAGCGAAGGGCGGCTCGGCCAGCTTGATGAACTCCAACCGGCTCAGCTGGCCGTCCTTGTCCACATCGAGCTGCTCGAAGACCTTCAGTCTATGGGCGATGAACTGCTCGCGGGAGACGACGCCCGCGTTGGCGGTATCGATCTCCGAGAACCAGGGCGGCAGTTGCACCGCACGCCGCTGCTCCGCCGGCTGCTGCCCGGATGCCGGCGATTGCAGCAATGGCAGCGCCGCGGCGATCGCCGTCAGAAGCCTCGTCGTAGGTCCGATCAGCTGCGTCCTCCCTGGTGGTTCAGCGGCCCAGCGGCACGCCAGGCTGCAACCCGCCCGGGCCGGGTGCCGGCGCGGGACGCGGTGCCGGCGCCGGGCGCGGCTGGGCGGCGGGCGCGGGCCTGGGTGCCGCCTTCGGCGCTGCCGCAGGCGGCTGCGGCGTATTGGCGGTCTGCCATTCCTGCGGCGTGATCTTGCCGTTACCGTCGAGATCGATACGCTTGAACAGCGCCAGCGCCATGGCGCGGATCTCGGTCTGGTCGAGCTGCCCGTCCTTGTTGGTGTCGATCTCCTGGAAGCGCCTGGTGAGCGCTTCGCGGCGCTGCTGGTAGGTCGGCTGCCCCGGCGGGTTCTGGTTCGCCGCGCCGGCGAGCACCAGCCACTCCTGCAGGTTGATCTTGCCGTCCTTGTTGGTGTCGAGTTCCAGCATGCGAGCGGTCTCGAACGCGACGAATTCGTCCGGATCGATCACGCCGTCGCCATTGCGGTCGGGGTTGTTCCGGTTGCGCTCGGCGATGGCCCTGTCGATCTCGTCCTGTCGCTGCTGCGCCTGGCGGACCACCAGCAAGACCTCCTCGCGCGTCGCGCGCCCGTCCATATCGATGTCGAACTCGCGAAAGCCCAGCGCGATATAGGCCTGCACCTCGGCGCGCGTCAGCTTGCCGTCGGCGTCGGTGTCGATGGCTTCGAACTGCTTCTCGAAGACCGACTTGCGCTGGTCCAGCGGCGGGAGATTCGGCCCCTCCGGGGTGAACGGCGGCTCCGCCAGCTTGAGGAACTCCTCCTTGGCCAGCACGCCATCCTTGTTGGCGTCGAGCTGGTCGAAGAGCTTCATGCGGTGGGCGATGAATTGCTCGCGAGTGACGACGCCAGTGTTGGCTGTGTCGATCTCCTTGAACCAGTCAGGCAGCTGAGCTGCGCGCGGCGCGGTGGATGCCGCAGCAGGCGCCGGAGCGGGCGCAGGACCGGGTGGTTTCGCCGCTGGAGGCGCGGGGGCGATACGTGGCGGGCCGGGTGGCGTCTGCTGGGCGAGGGCGCTCAGCGGCGGCACGAGGGTCAGCGCCGCGGTCAGGCTGATCGCCACAAATTTCATCATCCCGTCACCCCGCCATGCATCGAGCGCGGCGGTCCCGTACCGCGTGCACCCCGCGGCGGCGAGATATCGGTCCCTGTGCCGGCGCCTGTCAACCCTGCGGGGGCATTGAGTCGCCATTGAGGCGTGTCCGCTCAGCGGAATCGCATTGCGAGGACGATGCTGCGTCGGGGTGCCGCTATTGAAAGGCCAGATCGAATCGTACAAGGTGCGCCGCCACGACGGGCGGCACACGCCCGCACCGGCAGGGAGCGGTGAACGTTTCCAGCATCCGCGACGCGACGGCTCCGCCGTGCGCTCGGTGAACCGGGACGGCGACGCCATCGGGCGACAAGCCGTGCCGGCGGGGGTTGGGGACAAGCCGCGAAGGAGACAACCGGACGCTCATGATGGCCATTGCAGAGAACAGCCGCGACCTGCGGCCATCGTCCGGCGACCCACTATTGAGTGTCCAAGGCGTGTCCGTTCGTTTCGGCGGCATCGTCGCGCTCGATGGCGTGAGCTTCGAGGTCTTCTCCGGTCAGATCGCCGGCCTGATCGGGCCCAACGGCGCCGGCAAGACCACGCTGTTCAACTGCCTCAGCCGGCTCTACCAGCCGAGCAGCGGCGACATCCTGTTCGAGGGCCGCTCGATCCTCGGCTCGCAGCGTCACGACATCCCGGTCATCGGGCTGGGGCGCACGTTCCAGAACGTGGCGCTGTTCGACAAGATGACGGTGATCGACAACGTCAAGGTCGGCTGCCACAGCCAGACAAGCGCCAGCTTCTTCGCCAACGCGCTGCGCCTGCCTTCGGTGCGCGAGGAGGAGCGGCGTATCACCGAGCGGGCGCACGAGCTGATCGAGTTCATGGATCTCAAGCCGTTCACCAGCATGCCGGCCGGCCCGCTGCCGTTCCCGATCCGCAAGCGCGTCGAGCTGGCGCGTGCGCTGGCGGCCAGCCCCAAGCTGCTGCTGCTCGACGAGCCCGCCGCTGGCCTGAACCACGACGAGATCGAGGTGCTGAAGGAGCAGATCCGCCGCGTGCGCGACCTGCAGCACGTCACCGTCCTGCTGGTCGAGCATCACATGAGCCTGGTGATGTCGGTGTCCGACAAGGTCGTGGCCATCGATTTCGGCAAGAAGATCGCCGACGGCACGCCGGCGGAAGTGCAGCGCGATCCCGAGGTGATCCGCGCCTATCTGGGGACTTCGTGAGATGACGGCGGTTCTCGAGGTCAAGGACCTCAAGGCCTACTATGGCCAGACCCAGGCACTGCACGGCGTCAGCTTCGAGCTCGAGCAAGGCGGTATCACCACGCTGCTGGGCGCCAACGGCGCCGGCAAGACGACGACGCTGCGGGCCATCTGCAACCTGGTGCGCACCGAAGGCGACGTTCTCTACCAGGGCCGCTCGATCCGCGGCCAGGCCACCGAGTCGATCGTGCGCCTCGGCTTCGCGCACGTGCCCGAAGGCCGCGGCACCTTCACCACGCTGACCGTCGACGAGAATCTGCGCATCGCCGCCTACACGCGGTCCGACAAGGCCGCCGTGAAGCGCGACCTCGAGATGGTGTTCGAGTACTTCCCGCGCCTGCGCGAGCGCATCCAGCAGCAGGCCGGCACGCTTTCCGGCGGCGAGCAGCAGATGCTGGCGATCAGCCGCGCCCTGATGCTCGGGCCGCGCGTCATGCTGCTCGACGAGCCCTCCTTCGGTCTCGCGCCGCTGATCGTGCAGGAGATATTCCGCATCATGCGGCGCATCAACAGCGAGGCCAAGTGCAGCATGCTGCTGGTCGAGCAGAACGCCGCGCTGGCGCTCGAGCTGGCCGACCACGCCTATGTGCTGGAGACCGGCCGAGTCGTGATGTCGGGGGCGTCGGACGTCGTGAAGAACGACGAGAACATCCGCAAATCGTACCTGGGATACTGAGGGCCGCGCCATGGAACAGCTGCTGCAGCAGGTCGTCTCAGGCCTCGCCAACGGCGCGATCTACGCCTGTGTCGCGCTGGCGCTGGTGATGATCTTCGTCTCCACCGACCGCATCAATTTCGCCCAGGGCGAGATGGCGATGTTCTCGACCTACATCGCGTGGCAGCTGATGCAGTGGGGCCTGGGCTTCTGGCCCGCCTTCTTCGCCGCCATCGTCGTATCCTTCGTCGCCGGCCTGGCGATCGAACGCACGGTGCTGCGGTCGCTGCACTCCGCGCCGATCCTGTCGATCGTCGTGGTCTTCATCGGCCTGCTGGCGATCTGCAACTCGGTCGCCGGAACGATCTGGAGCTACCTGATCAAGGAGTTTCCCTCGCCGTTCCCGAAGGAGCAGTTCGGCCTGTCGGGCCTGATCGGCGCCCACCAGTTCGGCGTGGTCCTGGTCACGGTCGGGGTGCTGACGCTGCTGTTCCTGTTCTTCCGCTTCACGCCGCTGGGGCTCGCGATGCGCGCCGCGGCGCAGAACCCGGTCTCCGCGCGTCTCGCGGGTGTGCGCGTTGACTGGATGCTGGCGCTGGGCTGGGGACTGGCCGCCGCTGTCGGCGCCGTGGCCGGCACCATGGTCGCGCACATCGTCTATCTCGACCCCAACATGATGGGCGGCATTCTGCTGTACGCCTTCGCGGGGGCGCTGCTGGGCGGCATCTCCAGCCCGGGCGGCGCCGTCGTCGGCGGCTTCATTGTCGGCGTGCTCGAGAACCTCGTGGCCTTCTTCGGCAACCTGATCGAGAAGGTCAGCGGCGTCTACATCATCGGCAATGGTGAGAAGCTGACGGTGGCGCTGATCATCGTCATCGCCGTGCTGACCCTGAAGCCGAGCGGTCTGTTCGGCCGACACGAAGTGAAGAGGGTGTAGCCATGGCCAGCACCGAGACTGCCGACGCGGCACCGCAGGAAGTGGCCGTCCCGGCGCCGCCGGCGGCTCCTGCCGCGGTAAAGCCCTGGGTCTGGATCGTCGTCGCCGTGGCCTTCGTGCTGCCGCTGCTGAAGTTCGTCGTTCCCAACGTGATCTCCGATTACCGGCTGTTCGTCATCAGCACGATGATGATCGCCGCGATCGCGGTTCTCGGCCTCAACCTGCTGACCGGCTTCAACGGCCAGATCTCGCTCGGCCACGGCGCGTTCTACGCCGTCGGCGCCTACACCGCGGCCGTCCTGCTCGACAAGATCTCGTGGATGCCGGACTTCTACTTCCTGACCATCCCGGCGGCGGCGGTGATGTGCTTCATCGTCGGCTACCTGTTCGGACTGCCGGCGCTCAGGCTGGAGGGCCACTACCTCGCCCTGGCGACGTTCGCGCTGGCGCTCGCCGTGCCGCAGCTGCTGAAATACCGATGGCTCGAAGGCATGACCGGCGGCGTGCAGGGCATCGTGCTGCTCAAGCCCGAGCCGCCCTTCGGATTGCCGCTGAGCGAGGATCAGTGGCTCTACTACTACATCCTCGTCATCATGGTGGCGCTGTACTTCATCGCCTTCAACATCCTGCGCGGCCGCAACGGGCGCGCGATGATGGCGATCCGCGACCACCACATGGCCGCCGACACGATGGGCATCAACAGCGCCCAGTACAAGACGGTGACCTTCGGCATCAGCGCGGCCTATACCGGCATCGCCGGCGCGCTTTCGGCCTCGACCATCGCCTTCGTGGCGCCCGACAGCTTCGGCTTCTTCCTGTCGATCTCGCTGCTGATCGGCCTGGTGGTCGGCGGCGTTGCATCGCTCGCCGGCTCGATCATCGGCGGCGTCTTCACGGTGATCGTGCAGAACTCGGCGCAGGCGCTGTCGAACTTCGTGAAGAACGACCTTGGCCTGCCGTTCGACCTGTCGGCCTACGCCGTCTACGGCATCCTGCTGCTGATCCTGATGTACGTCATGCCGCTGGGCATCGCCGGCGGCATCGTCATGGCCTGGCGGCGGCTGAAGCGCTGAGCCCGAGCACGCGTTGAGTTCGCGCACCTGACGGAGGTGCGTCCTGGTGGAGGAGTGAGTGCGTATGCGTACGAGTAGGCGTAGCTTTGTCGGCGGCGCGTCGGCCGCCGCGGCGTTGTTGGGCAGTGGCGTCGCGTTCGCGCAGAAGAAGTACGACGATGGCGCGAGCGACGGCGAGATCAGGATCGGCCACACCGGGCCGTACAGCGGGCCGGCGTCGGCCTACGGCGTGATCGGCAAGGCGATCGAAGCCTATTGGAGGATGGTGAACGACCAGGGCGGCATCAACGGCCGCAAGGTGAAGTTCGTCACCCTCGACGACGGCTACAGCCCGCCCAAGATGGTCGAGATGGTGCGCCAGCTGGTCGAGCAGGAGAAGGTGCTGTGCACCTTCAACACGCTGGGCACGCCGACAAACACGGCGATCCATCGCTACATGAACCAGCGCAAGGTGCCGCACCTCTTCGTCGCCACCGGCGCCTCGAAGTGGGGCAAGCCGAAGGACTTCCCGTGGACCATGGGCTTCCAGCCCGACTACCACACCGAGGGCGCGATCTACGCCAGGCACGTGCTGGAGTCCGTCAAGGATGCCAGGATCGGCGTGCTGATGCAGAACGACGACTACGGCAAGGACTACTGGGAGGGTTTCAAGGACGGTCTCGGCAAGGAGACCGGCAAGGTGGTCAAGCACGTGACCTTCGAAGTCACGGACCCGACTGTCGATTCGCAGGTCATCCAGCTCAAGGATTCGGGCGCCAACGTCTTCTTCAACATCGCCACGCCCAGGGCCGCGGCGCAGGCGATCCGCAAGGCGGCCGACCTCGGCTGGAAACCGGCGCACTATCTCAACAACGTCTCGGCGTCGGTCGGCGCGGTGCTCAAGCCGGCGGGTTTCGACAACAGCCAGGACATCATCACCGCACAGTACCTAAAGGATCCCACCGACAAGCAGTGGGACGAGGCGCCCGACATGAAGGCCTGGCGCGAGTTCATGGCCAAGTACATGCCCGGCGCCAACACGTCGGACGCCAACTACATCTTCGCCTTCGCCGTCTCGTTCCTGATGCACGAGACGCTGAAGAAGTGCGGCGACGAGCTGACCCGGGCCAACGTCATGAAGCAGGCGGCCAACCACAAGAAGCTGGCGGTGCCGCTGCTGCAGCCCGGCATCACCGTCAGCACCAGCCCGACGGACTACTATCCGATCCAGGCAGTGCGGCTGTCACGCTTCAAGGGTGAGACGTGGGAGCTGTTCGGCGACGTGCTGTCGGCCGAAAGTACCTGAGCGACTGACCTGCCTGTTTTTCGGGCGGTCGCCGGCAAGACGCCAGCGACCGCCCCGGCGCGCCCGCGCATCTGCGATTTCAGCCGCGGTGCGGAATGGTCGCAGGTCCGGGGGGAGTGAAAAACCCAAGCCGGCAGCGCATTCTCCCATCCATGGCGGATCACAGAACACCGCCTGGAAATCGGAGGATCCTGATGGGAACGACTAGGCGTAGCTTTGTGGGTGGTGGCACGGCGGCGACAGTGTTGCTGTCGAGTGGCGTCGCGTTCGCGCAGAAGAAGTACGACGACGGTGCGACCGACACCGAGATCAAGATCGGCCATACCAACCCGTATTCCGGCCCCGCGTCATCCTACGGCGTGATCGGCAAGGGCATCGAAGGCTACTGGAAGATGGTCAACGACCAGGGCGGCATCAACGGCCGCAAGGTCAAGTTCGTGACCCTCGACGATGGCTACAGTCCGCCAAAGACCGTGGAGATGGTGCGTCAGCTGGTCGAGCAGGAGAAGGTGCTGTGCGTGTTCAACACGCTGGGCACGCCGACCAACACGGCGATCCACCGCTACATGAACCAGAAGAAGGTCCCGCACCTCTTCGTCGCCACAGGTGCCTCGAAGTGGGGCAAGCCGAAGGACTTCCCCTGGACCATGGGCTTCCAGCCCGACTACCACACCGAGGGCGCAATCTACGCCAAGCATATCCTGGCCAACGTCAAGGACGCCAAGATCGGCGTGCTGATGCAGAATGACGACTACGGCAAGGACTACTGGGAAGGCTTCAAGGACGGCCTCGGCAAGGAGACCGGCAAGGTGGTCAAGCACGTGACCTACGAGGTCACCGATCCCACGGTCGACTCGCAGATCATCCAGCTCAAGGACTCGGGCGCCAACGTATTCTTCAACATCGCCATCCCGAAGTTCGCCGCCCAGGCGATCCGCAAGGCGGCCGATCTCGGCTGGAAGCCGATCCACTACCTCAACAACGTCTCGTCCTCGGTCGCCTCGACGCTCAAGCCGGCGGGCTACGACAACAGCCAGGGCATCATCACCGGGCTATGGCTGATGGATCCCACCGACAAGCAGTGGAACGACCACCCCGAGATGAAGGCCTGGCGCGAGTGGATGGCCAAGTACATGCCCGGCGCCAACACCGAGGACGGCAACTACATCTACGCCTACGCCGTCTCCTCGCTGATGCGCGAGACGCTGAAGAAGGCCGGCGACACGCTCACGCGCGCGAACGTGATGAAGCAGGCCGCCAACCATCAGAAGCTGCGCGTGCCGCTGATCCTGCCGGGCATCAACGTCAGCACCAGCCCGACGGATTTCTACCCCGTGCAGGCGATCCGGCTGGCCCGCTTCAAGGGCGAGACCTGGGAGCTGTTCGGCGACGTGCTGTCGGCCGAGAGCACCTGAGCCCGGGCCTCGCACCGCAATTTCGCAGATCGACGCCGCCGGGCTCCGTCCGGCGGCGTTTTCACGACTCCGGGATTCGACTCCGGCAGGCGATTGGCCCATTCTTCCCGGGTGACCGAGCGTTAAGTTTCGGCATTCAGGGAGGATATCGTGAAGACCAGTAGACGCCTACTCATGGGCGGCGCGGCGGCCATGCCCGCGCTCTATGTCCTTGGACCCGCATTCGCGCAGAAGGCCGGGGCGAAATACGATGACGGCGCGACCGACAGCGAGATCAAGATCGGTCATACCAATCCGTATTCGGGTCCGGCCTCGTCGTACGGCGTGATCGGCAAGGCCATCGAGTCGTACTGGAAGATGGTCAACGACAACGGCGGCATCAACGGCCGCAAGGTCAGGTTCGTGACCCTCGATGACGGCTACAGCCCGCCGAAGACCGTCGAGATGGTGCGACAGCTGGTCGAGCAGGAGAAGGTTCTCGCGCTGTTCAACACGCTGGGCACGCCGACCAACACCGCGATTCACCGCTACATGAACCAGAAGAAGGTGCCGCACCTCTTCCTGGCCACCGGCGCCTCGAAGTGGGGCAAGCCCAAGGACTTCCCGTGGACCATGGGCTTCCAGCCCGACTACCACACCGAGGCGGTGATCTACGCCAAGCACATCCTGGCCAATGTCAAGGATCCGAAGATCGCCGTGCTGATGCAGAACGACGACTACGGCAAGGACTACTGGGAAGGCTTCAAGGAGGGACTCGGCAAGGACGCCAACAAGGTGGTCAAGCACGTGACCTACGAGGTCACCGATCCGACGGTCGACTCGCAGACCATCCAGATGAAGGATTCCGGCGCCAACGTCTTCTTCAACATCTCGATCCCGAAATTCGCCGCTCAGTCGATGCGCAAGGCGGCTGAGATCGGCTGGAAGCCGGTGCAGTACCTCAACAACGTCTCGGGCCAGGTCTCGACGACGATGAAGCCGGCCGGCTTCGACAACGTGCAGGGCGTCATCACCGCGGCCTGGCTGATGGATCCCACCGACAAGCAGTGGGCCGACCACGCCGAGATGAAGACGTGGCGCGAGTGGATGGCCAAGTACAACCCGCAGGGCAACGTGCAGGACGTCAACTACTGCTACGCCTACGCCGTCTCGTTCACCATGCACGAGACGCTGAAGAAGTGCGGCGACGACCTGACCCGCGCCAACCTGATGAGGCAGGCCGCCAACCACAAGAAGCTGCGCGTGCCGCTCTTGCTGCCGGGCATCACGCTCAGCACCAGCCCGACCGACTTCTACCCGGTGCAGGCGGTGCGCCTGCAGCGCTTCAAGGGCGAGACCTGGGAGCTGTTCGGCGACATCCTGTCGGCCGAGAGCACCTGAGTCGCACGCCTGCATCCGCTGGGCGATGGGGGCCGCCGGCGCCGAGCCGGCGGCCCCTTCATTTGGCCGGGGTGCCCTTGAAGCGGATCATGGGCTGGCAGCCCGACTGCCCAAGGGTCAGCGGGCCTTGCGTGCCTTGCGCTGGCTGAACTCGGCGAAGCTGAGCTTGCCGTCCTTGTCGGTGTCGCGGCGCGCCAGCGACTTCTCGGCACGGGCGACGAACTCGTCGCGGCTGATGGTGCGCTGGGCGTTGGCGGCGCGCTGACTCCGGCTCGGACGGCCGGCGCGCATCTCCTCGGTCGTGAGCTGGCCGTCCTTGTTGGTGTCGAGGCGGTCGAACAGGGCGGCGCGACTGGCGCGCATCTCGGCGAGGTCGACGAAGCCGTCCTTGTTGGCGTCGAGACGGTCGAACGCCGCCTGGGCGCGGCCCTGACGAGCACCTGTATCGGCGGGGGGTGGCGCGGCCTGGGCCAGCGCGGGCAGGGCCATGAGGCCGGCGACCAGGGCGGCGGCGGCGATACGGATCGTGGACATGTCGGTGGGACTCCTGTTCAAGGCGGTTGCAATCTCCGCCCTTCCTTCGACCCTTACGATGCGTGAGAGCAATTCATCCCCGCAGACTTCAAACCGGGCCGGCGAAACCGATATAGTCGGCTTCCGAAGGCGGGTTGGAGACGGTTTCGCGGCGGAAACGCGGCGAAGCGTTACAGAGGAAGTCGCATGAGCGCGTATGACTACGACCTGTTCGTCATCGGCGCCGGTTCCGGCGGGGTGCGCGCCAGCCGCGTCGCCGCCGGCCACGGCGCGCGGGTGGGCATCTGCGAGGACGACCTGGTGGGCGGCACCTGTGTCATCCGCGGATGCGTGCCGAAGAAGCTGCTCGTCTACGGCAGCCACGTGCATGAGGAGGTCGAGGACGCGGCCGCCTATGGCTGGACCATCCCCGCGCCGAGCTTCGACTGGGCCACGTTGCGCGACAACGTGCAGAAGGAGGTCATGCGGCTCAACGGCATCTACAAGAACCTGCTGAAGAACGCCGGCGTCGAGCTGGTGGTCGGCCGCGGCCGGCTGATGGACGCCCATACCGTCGCCGTCGGCGAGAAGATGATCACCGCCGACAGGATCCTGTTGGCGACCGGCGCGCGGCCGTGGCGGCCCTCGATCCCGGGCGCCGAGCTGGCGATCGTCTCCGACGACGCCTTCCACCTGCCCAGCCTGCCCAAGCGCATCCTGATCGTCGGCGGCGGCTATATCGCGGTGGAGTTCGCCGGCATCTTCAACGGGCTGGGCTCCGAGGTGACGCTGGTGCCGCGCCGCGAGCTGGTGCTGCGCGGCTTCGATGAGGAATGCCGCAAGGTCGTGCAGAGCGGCATGGCCGACAAGGGCGTGCGCTTCAGGACCGAGACCGAGCTGGCGAGGATCGAGCGGCGCGGCGGAGCGTTGGTCGCGACCACGACGAGCGGCCAGGCGATCGAGACCGATTGCGTGATGTACGCCACCGGCCGCGTGCCAAACACCGCCGGGCTGGGCCTGGACAAGGTCGGCGTCACGCTCAACAAGGCCGGCGCCGTCGCGGTCGACGAGTGGTCGGCCTCCACGGTGCCCAACATCTACGCCGTCGGCGACCTGACCGACCGCATCAACCTCACGCCGGTGGCGCTGATGGAAGGCCACGCCTTCGCCGACACCGTGTTCGGCAAGAAGCCGCGCAAGGCCGACCACCAGGATGTGCCGTCGGCGGTGTTCAGCCAGCCGCAGATGGCGACGGTGGGCCTGACCGAGGAGCAGGCGCGGCGGGTCTATCCCCGGCTCGACGTCTACGCCTCGAGCTTCACGCCGATGAAGCACACGCTGACCGGCCGCAAGGGCAAGACCTTCATGAAGCTGCTGGTCGACGCCGAGAGCGACCGGGTGGTCGGTGCACACATGGTGGGCGACGACGCGGCCGAGCTGATCCAGGGCATCGGCATTGCGGTGAAGGCCAGGGCGACCAAGGCGATGTTCGACGCCACCGTGGGCATCCACCCCACGGCCGGCGAGGAGTTTGTCACCATGCGCACCAGGCGGCCCGACCCGAAGCCGGCGGCGAAGGCGGCGGAGTAGGTTAAGCCACTGAAATACCGATACCTTCCCCCGGAGGGGAAGGTGCCCGCAGGGCGGATGGGGGATGTCGAAGACGGACAGCGGTGTCGTTGAGACATCCCCCATCCGTCGCTTCGCGCCACCTTCCCCCTCTTGGGGGAAGGAAAAATGGCCGCGCTCCCCCAACGCTGGCGGCGTCTGTGGAAAAATCGTAGAACCTTGCGCCCGCCGCGACCGGCGGATGCATGGAGGAAGTCATGAACGCGATCCAGGCTGCGACGCAGCGCAAACCGACCACCCTCGGGGCGGCGGGCGCGGCTTCGTTTCCCTGGTCCCCCGAATCGTGGCGCTCCTTTCCCGCCCAGCAGATGCCGGTCTACGAGGACAAGGTCTCTCTGGAGAGCGCCGAGGCGCGCCTGCGCCGCTACCCGCCGCTGGTCTTCGCCGGCGAGGCGCGCAAGCTGACCGCGGCGCTGGCCAACGTGGCGGAGGGCAAGGCCTTCCTGCTGCAGGGCGGCGATTGTGCCGAAAGCTTCCAGGACTTCACCGCCAACACTATTCGCGACACGTTCCGCGTGCTCCTGCAGATGGCGGTGGTGCTGACCTACGGCGCCGGCGTGCCCGTGGTGAAGGTCGGCCGCATGGCCGGCCAGTTCGCCAAGCCGCGCTCCTCGGACGTCGAGGAGATCGACGGCGTGACGCTGCCGAGCTATCGCGGCGACAACGTCAACGGCTTCGAGTTCACGCCCCAGGCGCGCCGGCCCGATCCCGAGCGCATGGTGCAGGCCTACAACCAGTCGGCCGCCACCTTGAACCTATTGCGCGCCTTCGCGCAGGGCGGTTATGCCGACCTGCACGAGGTCCATCGCTGGAATCTCGACTTCGTGTCGAACTCGCCGGCCTCGGCGCAGTACGAGGATCTCGCCAAGCGGCTGGACGAGACGCTGACCTTCATGGCGGCGTGCGGTCTGACCTCGTCGACCACGCCGCAGATCGCCGAGACCGATTTCTTCACCAGCCACGAGGCGCTGCTGCTGCAGTACGAGCAGGCGCTGACCCGCGTCGATTCGACCTCGGGCGACTGGTATGACTGCTCGGCCCACATGCTGTGGATCGGCGATCGCACGCGTCAGCCCGACGGCGCGCATGTCGAGTTCCTGCGCGGCGTGAAGAACCCTCTGGGCTTCAAGGCCGGCCCGACGACCAGGCCCGACGACTTCCTGCGCCTGCTCGATTCGCTGAACCCGCGCAACACCGCGGGCCGCATCACCGTCATCGCCCGCATGGGCGCCGGCAAAGTGGGCGACCACCTGCCGGCGCTGATCCGCGCCGCCAAGCGCGAGGGCCGCTCGATCGTCTGGTCGTGCGATCCCATGCACGGCAACACGGTGAAGGCGGCCAACGGGCTGAAGACCCGGCATGTCAGCGCCGTGCTGCAGGAAGTGCGGGAGTTCTTCGCCATCCACCGCGCCGAGGGCACGCATCCCGGCGGCGTGCATTTCGAGATGACCGGCCAGGAGGTCACGGAATGCGTCGGCGGCGCCGTCGACATCACCGTCGAGGGCCTGACCGCGCGCTACGAGACGCAGTGCGATCCCAGGCTCAACGCCAGCCAGGCGCTCGAGCTCGCCTTCCTGCTCGCCGAGCAGCTCAAGTCCGAGAGGCTGACGCGCGAGCGGCCCGCCGCTTCCGGCAAGTAAACGATCGTCCGCTTTCCGCCGCCGCGAGGCGGCGGAAAAAGGCGAGGGGGACCCCATGCATCCGGTCGACAACGATATCGCCCGGTTCACCGACCATTACTTCAACCGCACCAAGGCGGTGATCGGCAGGTTCGGCGACAGCCGGGTGACCTACGCGATTTTCATGCGCCGCCCGGTGATCTGCGCGCCCAAGCTGGCGCTCGACTGGCTGCGCGAGCTGATGGCCACGCGCGGCACGCAGATCGAGATCGATTTGCGCTACCCCGAGGGCAAGTGGGTCGGCGCCGGCGAGCCGATGCTGTACATCACCGGCTCGTTCTTCCATCTCGTCGACCTCGAGACGATCTTCCTGCAGAAGCTCGGTCCCGCCTGCGTCGCCGCCTACAACGCCTACACCATGTGCGCGGAGATGCCCAAGACGGCCTTCCTCGCCATGGACGCGCGCCACTGCGCCGGCACCGAGATGGCCGAGATGATGGCCTACGCCGCCTCGGTCGGCTCCAGGCGCGCCCAGCGCAAGGACGGCGCCGTCGGCTTCATCGGCAACGCCACGCACGCCACGGCGCATTTCTTCGGCCGCGAGCAGGGGCTGGGCACCATGCCGCACGCCCTGATCGGCTATGCCGGCTCGACCCTGCGCGCCGCGCAGATGTTCGCCGCGACCTTCCCGGGCGAGCCGATGACCGTGCTGGTCGACTACTTCGCGCACGAGGTCACCGATTCGCTCGCGGTCTGCCGCGGCTTTCCCGAGCTGGCCGCCGCCGGCAACCTCTCGCTGCGCCTCGATACGACCGGCGGCCGCTACATCGAGGGCCTCGATCCGGCGCGCTCCTACGCGGTGATGGAGAAGCACGCGCGCGAGGCGACGCGCGGCTATCGCTCCGAGGAGGAGCTGCGCCACCTGATCGGCACCGGCGTGTCGGCGGCGGCGATCTTCCATCTGCGCGAGAACCTCGATGCCGCCGGCTTCCCCAGGGTGAAGATCGTCGCCTCCTCGGGCTTCGGCCCGGCCAAGTGCCGCGTCATGGCCGAGGCCGGCGCGCCGATCGACGTGGTCGGCTCGGGCTCGTTCCTGCCGGCCAACTGGACCGAGACCTACGCCACCGCCGACATCGTCGAGTACGACGGCACGCCGCGCGTGAAGGTCGGCCGCGAGTTCCTCCATCGCCGCCGCGCCGGCAACGGAGAGCTGAAGCAGCCCTGATATGACGAGGGTTATCGCAAATCGGCTTGGCCCACTTCCCTTCTCCCCGCGAATGCGGGGAGAAGGTGCCCGAAGGGCGGATGAGGGCTTCGCGGAGTCTCCACAATGACAGCGTTCGTCGTTGCGCGAGGAAGCCCCTCATCCGCCTCGCTGACGCTCGGCACCTTCTCCCCGCCTCCGCGGGGAGAAGCAAAGACGTCATGACGCTCGCGCTGCCGGGTTTCGTCGACGGCCACTGCCATCTCGACAAGACGCTGTGGGGCATGCCCTGGCGGCCGCATGCCGCCGGCGCCACCGTGGCCGAACGCATCGAGGCCGAGCGGGCGGTGCGTGGTTCATTGCCGGTGCCGACCATCGAGCGCGGCCGCGCGCTGCTGGAGCAGATGATCGCCTGCGGTACCACCGCGCTGCGCACCCATGTCGACATCGACACGGCGCGCAAGCTCGACGACCTGCACGCGATCCTCGAATTGCGCGAGCAGAACCGCGATCGTGTCGACATGCAGATCGTCGCCTTCCCGCAATCCGGCATCCTGCGCGATCCCGGCGTTGCCGATCTGCTTGACGCCGCGTTGAAGGAAGGTGCCGATCTGGTGGGCGGCCTTGATCCTGTCGGGATCGACCGCGATCCGAAGGGTCATCTCGACGTCGTCTTCGCCGTCGCCTCGCGCCACGGCAAGGGCGTCGACATCCACCTGCACGACGGTGGCGACGGCGGCCTGGCGCAGATCGAGGACATCGCCGCGCGCACGGCGGCGCACGGGCTGGGCGGCAGGGTCGCGATCAGCCACGCCTTCGCGCTGGGTGACGCCAGGCCCGATGCGCTGAAGCGCGTGGCCGACGATCTCGCGAGAGCCGGCGTGGCGATCATGACCCATGCGCCGGGCGCCGCCCCGATGCCGCCGGTGAAGGCGCTGCGCGCGGCCGGCGTCGAGGTGTTCTCCGGCTCCGACAACATCCGCGATCTGTGGTCGCCCTACGGCAATGGCGACATGCTCGAGCGCGCGCGCCTGATCGGCTACCGGCAGAACTTCCGCAAGGACGAGGAGATGCTGATCGCGCTCGATCTCGTCACCGAGGCCGGCCGGCGCGCCACCGGCCTGGGCGGCGGCGACACGGTCGTCGAGGTCGAGGCCGAGACGATCGCCGAAGCGATCGCGACGTGCCCGCCGCGGCTTGCCGTGCGGCGGGGCGCCTCTAGAGTGGTGACATGACCGATCAGCTTTCCATCGCCATCGCCCAGCTCAATCCGATCGTCGGCGACGTCGCCGGCAACACCGCCAAGGTACGCGCCGCGCGCGCCGAGGCGGCCAGGCAGGGCGCCGACATCGTGATCTTCGCCGAGCTGGTGCTGTCGGGCTATCCGCCGGAGGACCTGGTGCTGAAGCCGGCCTTCCAGCGCCGCCTGCACCAGGCCGTCGAGGAATTGCGCGCCGACACCGCCGACGGCGGCCCGGCCCTGCTGGTGACCACGCCGTGGCGCGAGGACGACAAGCTCTACAATGCCATCATCGCGCTCGACCGCGGCGAGATCATCGGCAAGCGCTTCAAGGTCGACCTGCCGAACTACGGCGTGTTCGACGAGAAGCGCGTCTTCGCACCCGGCCCGATGCCCGGCCCGATCGTCTTCAGGGGCGTACGCATCGGCGTGCCGATCTGCGAGGACGTGTGGACCGCCGACGTCGTCGAATGCATCACCGAGACCGGCGGCGAGATCATCCTGGTGCCCAACGGCTCGCCCTTCGACGTCAACAAGCCGGAGATGCGCCTGCAGCTGGGCGTCGCGCGCGTCGTCGAAAGCGGCCTGCCGTTCTGCTACGTCAACCAGGTCGGCGGCCAGGACGAGCTGATCTTCGACGGCGGCTCCTTCGTCATCGGCGCCGATCGCAAGATGCGCACCGTGCTGCCAAGCTTCCGCGAAGCCGTCGTGACCACGAAATGGCTGCGCACCGCCGATGGCGGCTGGGACTGCCAGCCCGGCCCGATCGCGCCCACGCCCTCGCGGCTGGAATCGATCTACGAGGCCATGGTGCTGGGCCTGCGCGACTACGTGAACAAGAACAAGTTCCCCGGCGTGGTAATCGGCCTGTCCGGCGGCATCGACTCGGCGATCACCGCCGCCGTCGCCGCCGACGCGCTGGGGGCCGACCGCGTGCGTACGGTGATGATGCCCTCGCCCTACACCAGCAAGGACAGCCTGGAGGACGCGCAGCAATGCGCCGACATGCTGGGCATCCGCTACGACATCGTCTCGATCGAGCCGGCGATGAAGGCCTTCGGCGCGATGCTGGCGCCGATCTTCGCCGGGAAGAACGCCGACGTCACCGAGGAGAACATCCAGGCGCGCGCCCGCGGGCTCACCCTGATGGCGATTTCCAACAAGTTCGGCGGCATGGTGGTGACCACCGGCAACAAGTCGGAGATGGCGGTCGGCTACTCGACGCTCTACGGCGACATGTGCGGCGGCTACAACGCGTTGAAGGACGTCTACAAGACGACCGTCTTCCAGCTCTGCCACTGGCGCAACCAGCACCGCCCCGAGGGCGCGCTGGGGCCCGAGGGACGCGTGATCCCCGAGCGCATCATCACCAAGCCGCCCTCGGCCGAGCTCAAGCCCGACCAGAAGGACCAGGACACGCTGCCGCCCTACGACCAGCTCGACCGCATCCTCGAGGGCCTGATCGAGCGCGACCTCGCCACCGAGGAGCTGGTCGCCGAGGGCCATGACGCGGCTACCGTGGCCCGCGTCTGGCGCATGCTCGAGAACGCCGAGTACAAGCGTCGCCAGGCGCCGCCGGGGGTGAAGATCACCACCCGCTCGATCTCCAGGGACCGGCGGTATCCGATTACCAACGCCTTCCGGGGCTGACCCGGCACCGGATCAGTGCCGTCAGTGCCGTTTTGGACGTTTGTGCCGTTATCTGCCCTCTCCCCTTCTCCTCTTTCAGAGAAAGGGGGAGGAAGAGGCAAACAAACGTCCAAAACGGCACTGGACGTCCAAACGACACCCCTTCTTTCAGAGAAGAGGGAGGGGGAAGAGGCAAACGAACGTCCAGAACGGCACTGAACGTCCAAACGGCACCCCGACGACATCGTGAACGGCGGTGATCGGCCGACTTGCCTATTCTGATGGCATGGCGGAACTGAGCAGACGGCACTGGGTTCTGGGCGTGGGCGCGCTGGCGATCGGCGGCGTGGCCGGGCGCACGGGTTCGGCCAGGGAGCCGGGACCGTTCGAGGTCGTCCACTCGGACGAGGAATGGCGCAAGCGGCTGACGCCGGAGCAGTACCGGGTGCTGCGCAAGGCCGGTACCGAGCGCGCCTACACCTCGCCGCTCGATCGCGAGAAGCGCGCCGGCGTCTATCACTGCGCGGGGTGCGAGAAGCCCCTGTTCTCCTCGGCGCACAAGTACGACAGCCGGACCGGCTGGCCAAGCTTCTGGCAGCCGATCGAGCCCTCCGCCATCGGCACCAAGCCCGAATGGTCGATATTCGGGCGCCAGACCGAGGTGCATTGCGCGCGCTGCGGCGGCCATCAGGGCCATGTCTTCGACGACGGCCCCAAGCCCACCGGCCTGCGCTACTGCATCAACGGCGTGGCGCTGCAGTTCCGCCCGTCCGCCGCCTGAGGGTCCCGCCCATGCGCCGCTGGTTGATCGCGCTGACAATGTCGCTGCTCGCCCTGCCGGCGCTGGCGCAGGCGCCGACCCCGAAGCCCGGCCTCGCCGTGGCGATCTTCGCTGGCGGCTGCTTCTGGTGCATGGAGCCGCCCTACGACAAGCTCGAGGGCGTGGTGGCGACCACTTCGGGCTACACCGGCGGCACCAAGGCCAATCCGCGCTACGAGGAGGTCACCTCGGGCCGCACCGGCCACTACGAAGCGGTGCGCATCGACTACGATCCGGCCAAGGTGACGTACGAAACCTTGCTGCAGGTGTTCTGGCGCAACATCGATCCGCTCGATGCCCGCGGCCAGTTCTGCGACAAGGGCCCGATGTACCGCTCGGCGATCTTCCCGGTTGACGAGGCGCAGCGCACGGCAGCCGAGGCATCGAAGGCGGCGCTGGAGAAATCCGGCACGCTGCCCGGCAAGGTGGTCACCGAGATCCTGCCGGCGGCGCCGTTCTACGACGCGGAGGACTACCACCAGGACTACTACAAGAAGAACAGCCTGAAGTACTCATATTACCGCTGGAACTGCGGCCGCGACCGAAGGCTCGAGCAGCTCTGGGGACCGCAGCCCAAGAGCTGACTCAGTCTCGCCGTCTCCGGGACGTTCTCCGCGCCGTTCGGGCCGCGTCGCGCCGGCGACGCATCATGGGCATCGCTGGCGCGGCGCGGCCCGACTGCCGGCGTGCCGTCTCGTCAGCGGCGCTTGACCGCTCGCAAGCCAGCGCTCACAACCACGCCCGCCATGGCCAGCGCCCCGATCGTCCGTTTCGCGCCCAGCCCCACGGGCCGACTGCATGTCGGCAACGTGCGCGCCGCGCTGCTCAACTGGCTGTTCGCGCGCAGGCATGACGGGTGCTTCATCCTGCGCCTGGACGACACCGACCGCGAGCGCTCGACCCGGGAGTTCGCCGAGGGTATCGCCGATGACCTCGTCTGGCTGGGGCTGGGCTGGGACCGGCTGGAACACCAGTCGGCCCGCTTCGCCCGCTACGACCGCGCCCGCGACCTGCTGATCGCCGCCGGCCGGCTTTACGCCTGCTACGAGACCCCGCAGGAGCTGGAGTTCAAGCGCAAGCGCCAGATGGCGCAGGGCAGGCCGCCGGTCTACGACCGCGCCGCGTTGCGGCTCACCGATGCCGATCGCGCCCGCCTGCAGGCCGAGGGCCGCGCGCCGCATTGGCGCTTCAGGCTCGAGCCCGGCGACGTGCGCTGGACCGACATGGTGCGCGGCGAGCAGCACATCGACGAATCGAGCCAGAGCGATCCGGTGCTGATCCGCGCCGACGGGACCTATCTCTACACGCTGCCCTCGGTGGTCGACGACATCGACTTCGCCGTCAGCCACGTGATCCGCGGCGAGGATCACGTCACCAACACCGGCACGCAGATCCAGCTCTTCACCGCGCTTGGCGCCACGCCGCCCGCCTTCGGCCACTTCCCGCTGCTGACCGATGCGCAAGGCGGCGGCCTCTCCAAGCGCGCTGGCTCGCTTGCGGTGCAGGAGTTGCGCGAGCAGGGCATCGAGGCGCTGGCGATCGCCGCGCTGCTGGCGCGGCTGGGCACCAGCCACGCCATCGAGCCGGTGAGCGCGCTGACGCCGCTGATCGAGACCGTCGATCTCGGCCATGTCGGCCGCGCCGCCGCGCGCTTCTCCCTCGACGAGCTGCGCACGCTCTCGGCGCGCACCGTGCACGGCCTGCCCTACGACGCGGTGCGGCCGCGGCTGCAGGCGCTGGACGCCGATTTCGGCGAGGCCTTCTGGCTGGCGGTGCGCGGCAACATCGCCACCGTCTTCGACGCGCGCATCTGGGCGGACGTCGTGCGCGGGCCCATCACGCCCGTGCTCGAGGACGCGCCGCTGCTGGCCGCCGCGGCCCGGTCGCTGCCGCCCGAGCCGTGGAACGGCGGCACCTGGAAAGCCTGGAGTGCCGCCGTCGGCGCGGCCGCCGGCAAGAAGGGCCGGGCACTGTTCCACCCGCTGCGGCTGGCGCTGACGGGCCGCGAGCAGGGCCCGGAAATGGCGGGGATGCTTCCCCTGATCGGCCGTGCTAAGGTGCTGTCCAGGCTTCGAGGAGACGTCTCGTGACGTTCGGACGGCGATGTAGGGAGGGCGGCCCCGCCTGAGGGGTTCGATCAACGCGGGCGATCACGTCGCCGCGCGCGTCCTGCCGTCTTGAATCCCGGAGTTTCCCGTGTCGCTGCTCATCCACAACACGCTGACGCGCGAGAAGGAACCGTTCGCGCCGCTCGATCCCTCGCATGTGCGCATGTATGTCTGCGGCCCGACCGTCTACGACTACGTGCATATCGGCAACGCGCGGCCGGTCGTCGCCTTCGACGTGCTCTACCGCCTGCTGAGGCGGCGCTATCCACGCGTCACCTACGTGCGCAACATCACCGACATCGACGACCGCATCATGACGCGCGCCGCCGACAACGGCGAGAGCATCGAGGCGCTGACCACGCGCACCGCCGACGCCTACCAGGGTGACATGAAGCGGCTCGGCGCGCTGCCGCCGGACTTCGAGCCGCGCGCCACCGAGTTCGTGGCGCAGATGGTCGGCATCATCGAGCGCCTGGTCGCCAAGGGCCACGCCTACGCCGCCGAGGGCCACGTGCTGTTCAGCGTGCCCTCGATGCACGACTACGGCCGCCTCTCGCGGCGAACGCGCGACGAGCTGGTGGCCGGTGCGCGCGTCGAGGTCGCGCCCTACAAGAAGGATCCCGCCGACTTCGTGCTGTGGAAGCCCTCGACGCCGGACCAGCCGGGCTGGGCCAGCCCCTGGGGCCGCGGCCGCCCGGGCTGGCACATCGAGTGCTCGGCGATGAGCGCCGAGCATCTGGGCGAGACCTTCGACATCCATGCCGGCGGCCTCGACCTGATCTTCCCGCACCACGAGAACGAGATCGCCCAGAGCCGCTGCGCCTTCGGCCACGGCCTGATGGCGAAGTACTGGATGCACAACGGCTTCCTCAACATCTCGGGCGAGAAGATGAGCAAGTCGCTGGGCAACTTCTTCACCGTGCACGAGCTGCTCGAGCAGTATCCCGGCGAGGCGATCCGCCTGCTGCTGCTGTCGGCCCACTACCGCCAGCCGCTCGACTTCACGCATGAGGGGCTGGTGCAGGCCAAGGCGACGCTCGATCGCTGGTACGGTCAGCTGCGCGGCAAGCCGGTGGCGGTGCTCGACGCGGTGCCGTCCTCGGTCGAGGACGCATTGTCGGACGACCTCAACACGCCGCTGGCGATCAGCGCGATCCACCAGCTCGACGATTCCGCCCGGCTGCGGGCCGGCGCGCTGGCGCTCGGCGTGCTGCAGCAGGATCCCGAGGCCTGGTTCCGCTGGACGCCCGCGGGCACCAGCGGGCCGACCGAGGCCGAGATCGACACGGCGATCGCCGCGCGGCAGGCGGCGCGCAAGGCGAGGAACTTCGCCGAGGCCGACCGCATCCGCGACGATCTCGCGGCGAAGGGCGTGGTGCTCGAGGACGGCCCGAAAGGCACGGTGTGGAAGCGGGGCTGACCTTTGATACCTTCCCCCGGAGGGGGAAGGTGCCCGAAGGGTGGATGGGGGATGTCAAAGACGGACTCCCGCGTTCGTCTTCAACATCCCCCTTCCGTCGCTCCGCGCCGGCTTCCCCCTCCGGGGGAAGGTAGTTTGATGCGCGTCTATCACATCGCCGAGGCTGACAACTGGCCGTCGATCGAGCGCGATGGCCTGCTGTCGGCGCGCGCGTTGTTCGAGCGTGCCGGTGCGCGGCCGGAGGATCGTGCGGCGGTCGAGCAGCATCGCCCGGTGCGCGCCGTGCTGAGCGACGGCACGGTGATCCGCGATCAGTCGCCGATGCCGCCGGCGGCGTTGAAGCCCTGCCTGCGCGGCGTGACGCCGACTCAGTGGTACGCGCTGCTCAACGGCAAGGTCTTCTTCTGGTTCGACGAGGAGCGCGTCGCGCGGCACCTGCACGCCTGCCGGCGCACGGCGCAGATCGTGCTGACGATCGACGCCGGGGCGCTGCTGGCGCGTCACGCCGTGCGCGCAGCGGTGGCGCCGTTCAACACCGGCAATGCGCGGCGCAAGCCGGCGGTGCGCGGCCGCGCCACCTTCGTGCCGTGGCTGTCGTGGCAGGCATCCGGCTGGCGCGCCGAAAGCGACGGGCTTGGCACGAGCCTGCGCGCCAGCAGCCACAAGCCGGCCGAGCTCACCATCGATCACGCGGTGCCGGACATCCTCGACTTCGTCGTCGCGCGGCGCGCGGTGGCAGCCTCCGCTCACGTCGGGTCGTAGCGATCCTTCAGGCGCACCCAGGCCATCGGAAAGTCCAGCCCTTCTTCGTCGCGGCCCTTGGGCACCAGATCGAGCAGCTGGTAGGTGCCGTTGAGCGCGTCCAGGCCGCGTGAATAGGTCGAGTAGGTGTGGAAGATCGCGCCGTCGGCATCGCGCATGAACACGCTGAGCCCCGGCGCCTCGCCGCCGCCGAAGGTCTGAGTGCCGAAATTGTAGTTGGGCTGGCGCGGCCTGCCGTCGTCGGGCGGGAACGACACGGCGAAGTCGAAGTTGAAGTCGCTGCCCAGCGACGACACCCAGGGGAAGCGCCAGCCGAAGCGCTGCTTGAACCGCTCGATCTTCTCGACAGGCGCACGCGACACCGCGGCCAGCTCGACATCGCGATGCGCCAGATGCACGCGCGTGGCGTCGTGATGCTCGGCCCAGAACGAGCAGCTCTTGCACGGCTCGTTCCAGTCCGGCCCGAGCATGAAGTGATAGACGATGAGCTGGCTGCGACCGGCGAAGAGCGCGCCCAGGCTCACCGGGCCGGACGGTCCGGCGAACACGTAGTCCTTGTCGATGCGCACGCGCGGCAGGGCGCGACGCAGCGCCGCGACCTCGTCGCGCAGGCGGGTGAGGTCCTTCTCCTTGCGCAGCAGCGCGCGGCGGGCGTCGAGCCAATCGCCGCGATCGACGGTCCTGGTCATGAGTCCTCCATACGTGGCCGCTTGACTCGGGACAGGGAGACGTTTACTTAACCGAGGAGTTAATAACAGCATACCGCGTGTCGCGGAAGAGGTCGATCATGGACGGCGTCACCGAGCTTGACACCAGGCGATTGCGCATCGTCAGGCGCTTCAAGGCGCCGCGCGAGATGGTGTTCAATGCGTGGACCGACGGCGCGACGTTCGCCCGGTGGTTCGGCCCGGATCATTACCGCACCACGCGCTGCGCGCTCGACGTGCGCGAGGGCGGCGCCTGGTCGGCGACCATGAAAGGGCCGCAGCGCATGCATTCGGTCAGCGGCCGGTTCCTCAAGGTGAAGCGTCCCTCGACCCTGGAGTTCACCTGGGCGTGGCACGAGTCCGGCGATCCCGCAGCGCCGCGCGAGCACGAGACGATCGTCAGCGTCGAGCTGGTCGATCGCGGCGAGGAGACCGACATGGTCTTCACTCAGGGCCTGTTCCGCGACGAGGAGGGCACCAGGAGTCACACCGAGGGCTGGGACAGCGGTTTTGAGTGCCTCGACCGCCTGCTGGCCGGACAAGAGCCGAAGACCGCCTGAGGAGGACAAGCATGGCCGAGCTCAAGATCCACGGCTTCGCACCGAGCACTTTCGTGCGCGCCACGCGCCTGGTGGCGCACGAGAAGGGCCTGGACTACGACCTGCTGCCGCCGGAGGAGGCCGGCGCGGCGGCACATCCCTACCGCCGAATGCCCGTGGCGCGCCTGGGGGCCACGGTGGTCTACGAGACCCTGGCGATCACCACCTGGTTTGACGCCATCGGCAGCGGCCCCGCGCTGATCCCGGCCGATCCCCTGAAGCGCGCGCGCATGTACCAGTGGATCAGCGTGGTGTGCGACTACCTCTACGGCACGATCTCGCGCGGTATCCTGCTGCCGCGCTTCGGCCTGCGTCCGGCGCCGGAAGAGAGCGTGCGCGCCAGCCTCGCGCAGGTGGCGGAGCTGTGGCGGCCGATCGAGGCCGAGCTCGCCGCCAACCGGTATCTCGTCGGCGATCAGCCTTCGCTGGCCGATTTCTTCCTGGTGCCGATCATGTTCTACGTGCCCGAAGCGCCCGAGCTGGCCGCCATCGCCGACCGCAGCCATCCCTCGATCGTGCGCTGGGCGCGCGACATGGGCGGGCGCGCCAGCGTGCGCGCCACCGATCCCATGCCCGCGCTGCGCGAGATCATGGCCGCGCACACGGCTTCCGCGGCCGCTTCCTAGGAGACAACGACCATGGCCGACGCACCCCAGCCCCACGTCATGCCGCATCTCGACGTCGATGGCGCTGCTGCGGCGCTCGACTTCTACAAGAAGGCGTTCGACGCCGTGGAGATGGTCCGCATGCCGGCCCAGGACGGCAAGCGGCTGATGCACGCATCGATCAGGATCGGCGATGGCGTGATCATGCTGCATGACAGCTTCCCCGAGTATGCCGAGATGGGCGGCACCAGCAATCCGAAGGCGCTGGGCAAGAGCACCGTGACCATCCATCTCTATGCGCCCGATGTCGACAAGACCTACAGGCAGGCGATCGATGCCGGCGCCACCGGCCTGATGACGCCCGAGGACATGTTCTGGGGCGACCGCTACGCCAAGCTGCGCGATCCCTTCGGCCATGTCTGGTCGCTGGGCGCGCCGATCAAGAAGTAGGTCGCGCTACCAAGCCATGACATACTCAACCGCCGCGGTCGCGGCGGGGGGGATGTCATGGCCAACAACGCCACCTGCGACGTCCTGGAACGGGACGAGACGCCTGGGCCACCGGTGATCGAGGCGGCCGACATCCGCCATCAGATCAAGGTCGACCTGATCGACAAGGAGGTCCAGAGCGCGGCGACCTATTCCTATCTCTGGATGGCTGACCAGATGGGCCATATCGGCATCGGCCTGCTGATCGCCGCCGTCGCCGGGGCGCTGGTCTCGATCTTCGGCGCGCTTTCGGTGTGGTGGCACTGGCTGGTCGCCGCGGCGCTGCTCGGCGCCATCCCGGCGCTCAAGGAGGTCAAGGACTTCCACAAGTTCAACGTCGGCGCCAATCGCTACTTCGCCGTAGATCGCAAGCTGCTGATCCGCAACGCGACCACGGCCACGCTGTACATGCTGGCCGGCCTGCTGATCGGTGTCGTCGTGGCAATGCCGTTGCCTTTGGTCTCGGCGCTGGCGCCGTGGACCTGGACCATCCTGGGCATCGACATCGCCATCTCGCCGGCGATGCTGGTGCGCACCGCGATCGTCGTGGCGATCGGCGCCTTGGCGCTGAGCGGCGCGTGGTGGTGGCTGCGCCAGAAGATCGTCTGGCAGAAGGCGGCGCTGCCCTACCTGTCGCGCCTGTCGCGCGTCGAGGTGGCCTTCGCGCCGGCCGCGCCCCCGGTGTCCGATGACCCCGGCCCGACCATCGAGGCCTACATCGCCGGGGCGAGCAAGGTCGACGGCGGCACGACCGAGCGGCCCCTGCTGCTGCTGGGCCCGCTGGGCGTCGGCAAGACCGACCTCGCCGCGGCGATCGGCACCGAGGCCGCCTTCGCCGGCGCCAAGGTGCGCTACGTGCCGTTCAGCAAGCTCGCCCAGTCGGCGCTGGCGCAGCGGGCCACGCATGGGCGCGGCCCCTATGCCGGGCCGATCGAGCGCGTGCAGGCGATCGATGCCGCCGATGCCGGCCCGCCGAACATCCTCTACTGGCAGTGGCGCCGCGCCCAGCTGGTGATCATCGACGACATCCGTCCCGGGCTGGGCGAACGCGACTACATCACCCTCGAGGAGTTCTGCGAGCGCTTCGCCGAGGACCGCAAGCTGGGCGCCGACGGGCTGGGCACGCTGCGGCGGCGCCGCTCCGTCTGGGTGATCGGCGTTACCGCGGCCGAGGAGCCGGACTGGATCGCCGCCTTCGGCGAGCTGTTCGGC
This sequence comes from Alphaproteobacteria bacterium, assembly GCA_019635875.1. Lineage (NCBI taxonomy): Bacteria > Pseudomonadati > Pseudomonadota > Alphaproteobacteria > Alphaproteobacteria bacterium. Next base: position 136,935 of record JAHBYP010000008.1, on the reverse strand, counting down.
GTGAAGCCGCTGGTGGTGCGCATGCGCCTGACCGAGCGCCACAGCTCCGGCCTCGAGGCCATCGCCCTGCGGACCTGAAACGGGGTGCGCGCCGATGACTCGAACTCGAGCGATCGGACACGCATGTCCATCACCTGTCGGCGAACGCCGCGTTGTGCATCAGGTCTTGATCTCGAAACCACCGACCCGGCAGTCCCTGAGGATCTCGGGCCTGAAGCGCAGACCGTGTCCGGGCGCTTCGGGCGGCACCAGGAAGCCGTCGACCGGGATCGCCGGCTCGACCCACAGGTCGTCGTTCCAGTCCATGTACTCGAGGTAGTTGGCGTTGGGGATCGAGGCCATCAGGTGCACCGTCAGCTCGTGGAAGAGATGCGGCGCGATGGCGATGCCCCAGGTCTCGGCGACGGCGGCGATCTTGCGCAGTTCGGTGAGCCCGCCGCGCATCGGGTCGGGCTGCAGGATCGGCGTGCTGGGCGGGCTGACGAAGAACGGCCGCAAATCGTAGCGCGTGAAGTGGCTCTCGCCGCCGACCACGCGAGTCTTCAGCGCCTGGGCGACGCGCTTGTAGCCCTCGAAATCCTCGCAGACCACCGGCTCCTCGAGCCAGTAGGGATCGGCCTCGTCGATGTGGTGGCCGGCCTGGATCGCGGTGTCGGCACTCCAGCCCATGTTGACGTCGATCATGATCTCGATGTCGGGCCCCAGCGCCTCGCGCATGGCGTGGACGTTCTTCACGTCTTCGCGCCACGGCCTGATGTGCGCCACCTGCATCTTGATCGCCGTCAGGCCCATTCCGGTGAAGTACCTGGCGCGTTCGATCATGCCGTCGCGGCCCAGCCCGCGCCAGCAACCCGAGCCATAGGCCGGCACCCTGTCGCGCGCGTTGCCCCACAGGCGATGCAGCGGCAGTCCGGCCTTCTTGCCCAGAATGTCCCACAGCGCGATGTCGACGGCCGACTGGCAGAAGGTGGCGATGCCGCCGCGGCCCAGCCAGTAGGTGCTCTTCCACAACGTGGTCCAGATGCCCTCGATCTCGGTGGCGTCGCGGCCCAGTACCTTGGGCGCGATCATCTCCCTGAGGCAGGCATCCAGCGTGAGCAGCCCGCCCGACAGCGGCTGCAGGTAGCCCGTGCCGGTGATGCCGCCGGCCGTCTCGATCTCCAGCACCAGGAGTTCGCGGTGCGTCGGCGGCATGATGCCATTGGCCGGCGGCGCGCCGACGAAGGGCACCTGCAGCAGGCTCGTGCGCAGCGCGGCGATGGTCGTCGCCGATGGCATCAAAGCTGCTTGACGTAGTTGATGCTGATGCCGATCGCTTCGTCGAGGCCGCGGCGCTGCCGGAAGCCGGTCTCGAAGCCCTGCACGATGGCGGCGGCGCGCTCGTCGGGCCGGCCGTGATGCTTGGGCGAGTTCACCATGTTGTCGCCGAAATTGTACTGCGTGAGCGCGTAGACGGCGGCCGGATATTGTGGACGCGAGAGCTTGCGCACGCCGGCGAAGTAGCCGGCGAAGAAATCGGCCTGCAGCTCGACGCGCTTCACCGTCGGCTGGCCGGCGCCGACGATGGCGGTCAGGCCGCGCTTGTACTGCAGGATATGGCCGAACTCATGGGCGCAGACGGCGGCGACGCTGACGTCGGGATGCTCCTTCTGGCCCATCAGCCGGCGCAGCAGGCGCTGGCCGAACAGCACCGTGCCGTCGCCGCGGTTGAGCCTGACGCGGTTGGTGGCATAGGCGTTCATGGCCTCCGAATCGTCGAAGTAGCAGAAGCCGGGCAGCACGTGCAGCAGCTCGGACATCGCCGACAGGGTGTGCGCCAGGGCGTAGTCGAACTGCGCGTCGCCCGATTTCGGGAACATCTCCTCGTTGCCGCTGAGCGACAGCCAGGGCGGAGCGCTGCGGTTGAGCAGGATGTTGGCCGCCGGGTCAGGCAGCATGCATCCAGTCACCTCATGGCCGCCGATCCTGGCGTGCGCGCAGGTCGCGCCGACGCCCCACAGGATGCTCAACGCTCCACCGAAGATCGTCTCACGGCGCGTCCACATGGTTCGCTCCCGGGATCAGCACAGATTGGGGAACCGTCGGCAGGCTTCCGACGACGGCGGATTGATGTCAGGCCGGGGACTGGGATCACTGGCCGGCGACGGCCTCGGCGCCGGTTGCGGGGCAGGCTGGGGCTGGGGCTGGGGCTGCGGCTGAGCCTGGGGTGGCGGTGCCCAGGAAGGGGCAGGCGATGCCGGTCCGCCGCCGGGCCCCGCCGGCTCGGGCTCGGTCACCAGCTTGGTCGGCTGGCGCTGCGGTGGTTGCGAAGGTGGCGACGGAGTGTTGACGGGCGGCGCAGGCCGACGCTGTGGCGGCGGGGCGGCGCGGGGATCGGCCGGCTCCGGCTCGGTGACCACCCGGCCGCGCTGGGCCAGCAGCTCCGCGTTCGCCGGCGCGGTCGGGATGGCTGCCACGAGGACGGACAGCGCGAACGCCACCGTCCAGGCCTGTCGGCGAACTCCCCCTCGAGCCAGCATCCGCCCCAAAGCTCCCCTGATGCGAACCTGATTACCCTACACCACCCGCACGTCGGCGCCGAGGCAGGAAAATGGCGACGGCGGGGCAGACGCCGTCTGGCGGAGGCGGCGAATGCTTCGCAGAATGAGCGCCGACCGCCGGGAGCACGCACGCCATGAACGACAGCACGAAGCCAGCACCGACCGCCGTCATTGCCGCGTCGGTCGCGCCACGCACCAAGCCTTCGAACTATCCCGAGCCGTTCTTCAGCCGCATGGCCCGACGCGAGAAGCGTCAGCTGGGCGACGTGTTCGGGCTGAAGAACTTCGGCGTCAACCTCACGCGCCTGGCGCCGGGCGGCGAGTCGGCGCTGCTGCACACCCACAGCAAGCAGGACGAGTTCATCTACATCCTGCAGGGCCAGCCGACCCTGGTGACGGAAAAGGGCGAGACGCAGCTCGAGCCCGGCATGTGCGCCGGCTTCCCGGCCAAGGGCATGGCGCATCAGCTGGTCAATCGTACCAGCGACGATGTCTTCATCCTCGAGGTCGGCGACCGCACGCCCGGCGACGAGGGCAGCTATCCGCGTGACGACATCCAGGCGGTGCTGGGCGCTGACGGCAAATGGCAGTTCACCCACAAGGACGGGCGGCCGTACTGATGCCCTGGACCATCGCCATCACCGGACCTGATCTGGCCAAGCCCGGCCTCGACGTGCTGAACGCCGCCGGCTGTCGCGTGCATTTCGTCGCCGACAACAGCAGCGATGCTGAGCTCTTGGCCCTGGTGCGCAAGGAGACGATCGACGGCATCCTCGCGCGGCACGGCGTGTCGGGCAATGTCATCCGCGCCGGCGATTCGATCCGCTGCATCTCGCGCCACGGCGCCGGCTACAACAGCGTCGACATTCCCGCCGCGACGGCGAAGCGGATCCCGGTGTTGGTCGCCGCCGGCGTCAACGCCCAGTCGGTCGCCGAGCTGACGATCGGCCTGATGATCGCCGTGGCGCGCGCCATTCCGACGCACGATGCCAACCTGCGTGGCGCACGGTGGATCAAGGGACCGGCGGGCGTGCAGCTCGGCGGTCGTACCATGGGCATCGTCGGGCTGGGTGCCGTCGGCAAGCGCGTGGCCCGGGCTGCGGCGGGGCTGGGCCTGAAGGTGATGGCCTACGATCCCTACATCAACGCCGTGATCGAAGGTGTCGAGCGCGTGGCCTCGCTTGGCGATCTGCTGGCGCGCGCCGAGGTGCTCAGCCTGCACTGCCCGCTGACGGAGGAGACCGAGGGCATGATCGGCGCCGCGCAGCTCGCCGCGCTGCCCAGGGGTGCGGTCCTGCTCAACGCCGCGCGTGGCCCGGTGGTCGACGAGGGCGCCCTGGTGGCGGCCTTGCGCGCCGGCCATCTGCTGGGCGCCGGCCTCGACACCTTCCGCGACGAGCCGCCGGCTCCCGACTGTGCGCTGCTGGGGCTGCCCAATGTCGTGCTGAGCCCGCATATCGGTGCCCATACCGGCTACGCCACCGACGCGGTATCGGCGACGGCGGCCGAGAACCTGCTGCGCGTGCTCGACGGCAAGCCGGTCGATCCGGCGCTGTGCGTCAACCGCGCGGTGCTGGCGTGAGGACGTCGCGCAGCCACCGCAGGGTATCGGCGGTGATCTCGTCGCGGTTGGTCTCGTTGAGCAGCTCGTGGCGGGCGTCGTCGTAGAAGCGGTGCGTGACGTTGCGCAGGCCAGCGTCGCGATAGGCGATCAGCAGTGACGGCAGGCCTTTCGCGCCATCGCTCACCGGGTCGGCAGTGCCGGCGATGACGAGGATCGGCAGCTCCTTGGGGATCCGGCCGACCAGCGCCGGGTCGGTCTGTCGCGCGACGCCGCCGATCAAGTCGATCCAGAGCTGGCCGGTGGGCACGAAGCCGCACAGCCTGTCGGCGACATAGGCGTCGACCTCGGCCGTATCGCGCGACAGCCAGTCGGCGTCGGTGCGGTTGGGCCGGAAGCGCTTGTTGAAGTCGGCGAAGGACAGCGTGAGCAGCAGCGAGCTGCGCCCGCGCGGGCCCAGCCGCCAGCGCTCGAAGCGGGCGATCAGCTTGCCCAGGGTGGCGATCGGCGGGGGCTTGCCGTTGGAGCCGCAGAGCACCGCGCCGGCATAGTCTGCGCCGCGCTCGGCGATCGTCCACTGAGTCAGGAACGAGCCCATGGAATGGCCGAAGATCGCCACCGGCAGGCCCGGATGGTCGGCCGCGACGCGCTTGCGCAGCAGCGCCATGTCGGCGAGCACGCGGCGCCAGCCATCGTGCTCGGCGAAGAAGCCCAGATCGTCAGCCGTGGGCGCGGTCAGGCCGTGCCCGCGATGGTCGTTGGCGTGCACCGCCCAGCCGGCGTCGGTCAGCGCCTGGGCGAAGCGGGCGTAGCGGCCGGCATGCTCGCCCAGCCCATGGGCGATCTGCACCACGGCCCGGGGCTCGCCGTCCGGCAGCCAGCGATGGACATGCAGGGCGTAGTCGTCGTCGGCCGGCAGGATGTAGGAGGCGGTGCGCATCGCCGCAGGGTGGCATGGTCGGGCTTCGTTGACGATGCCCTGAGGCGGTGCGATACGACCCCTTCTCCCCGCGCAGGCGGGGAGAAGGTGCCGAGCGAAAGCGAGGCGGATGAGGGGCTTTCTCACGTAGCGACAACGCTTGCCGTTGGTGAGACGCCGAGAGGCCCCTCATCCGCCCTTCCGCCCTTCGGGCACCTTCTCCCCGCCTTCGCGGGGAGAAGGCAATGGGAGGGCGGGACACGTGGCCGACGACAAGCGCGTCTATCTGTTCGACACCACGTTGCGCGACGGCGCGCAGACGCAGGGTGTCGATTTCTCGGTGGCCGACAAGGTCGCCATTGCCCGCGCGCTGGACGAGATCGGCATCGACTACATCGAGGGCGGCTGGCCGGGCGCCAACCCGACCGACGATCGCTTCTTCGCCGCACCTCCCAACTTCAGGCGCTCGAAGTTCGTCGCCTTCGGCATGACGCGGCGTGCCGGGCGCAGCGCCTCGAACGATCCCGGGCTCAACGCCCTGGTCGGCACCAAGGCACGTACTGTGTGCATGGTCGGCAAGACCTGGGACTTCCACGTCGACGTCGCGCTCGAGCTGGGCCGCACCGAATACGTCGAGATGATCGCCGACTCGGTGGCCTTCGCGAAGAGCCGCACCGAGGAGGTGATGTTCGACGCCGAGCATTTCTTCGACGGCTTCAAGGCCAATCGCGACTACGCGCTGACCTGCGTGCGCGAGGCGCACGCCGCCGGCGCGCGCTGGGTCGTGCTCTGCGACACCAACGGCGGCACGCTGCCGCACGAGATCGAGCGCATCGTCGGCGAGGTCACCCGCGAGATTCCCGGCACGTCGCTGGGCATCCACACCCACAACGACACCGAGAACGCGGTGGCCAACACGCTGGCCGCGGTCAACGCGGGCGTGCGCCAGGTGCAGGGCACGATCAACGGGCTGGGAGAGCGCTGCGGCAATGCCAACATGATCGCGCTCATTCCGAACCTGGCGCTGAAGATGGGCTTCGACGTCGGCATGAACGGCGAGAAGATCGCCACGCTCACGCACCTCTCGCGCCTGCTCGACGAGCGGCTCAACATCGCGCCCAACCGCAGCGCGGCCTATGTCGGCACGCGCGCCTTCGCGCACAAGGGCGGCCTGCACGTCTCGGCGGTCGAGAAGGATCCGCGCACCTACGAGCACATCGATCCGGAGATCGTCGGCAACCAGCGCATCATCGTCGTCTCCGACCAGGCCGGCCGCTCCAATGTCGTCGCGCGCTTCCGCCAGATCGGGCTGGAGATCGATCCGAAGAGCCCCGATGTCTCCAGGCTGCTGGAGATCGTCAAGGAGCGCGAAGCCAACGGCTACGCCTATGACGGCGCCGACGCCTCCTTCGAGCTGCTGGCACGGCGCGAGCTGCACACGGTGCCGGACTATTTCGCGCTGCAGAGCTTCCGCGTGCTGGCCGAGCGGCGCTGGAACGCACGTGGCGAGCTGATCACACTCTCCGAGGCGACGGTGAAGCTCGACGTCGCCGGCCGGCACCTCATGGAGGTCGGCGAAGGCAATGGCCCGGTCAACGCGCTCGACCAGGCGCTGCGCAAGGCGCTGCTGCCGCACTATGCCGAGCTCGGCGACATGGCGCTGGTGGACTTCAAGGTGCGTATCCTCGACTCCGCCGGCGGCACCGCGGCGGTGACGCGCGTGATGATCGAGAGCGAGGACGGCGAGGACCGTCGCTGGACCACCATCGGCGTGTCGCCCAACATCATCGACGCCGCCTACAACGCGCTCTACGACGCCATCACCTACAAGCTGTTTCGCGACGGCGCGACGGTGGCGGCCTGAGCCATCTCCAGCAGGAACATCGGCTATCGCTTCAATGTTCCGTGTTGCCGCCAGGCGATCGCGTCCTCGAGACGATCGTCTCCCCAAAACACTTCGCCGTCGACCACGAAGCTTGGCGAGCCGAACAGCCCGAGCCGTCGTGCTTCGTTCGTTTCCTCTTCGAGCAGCCGGAGGTTGTCTTCGCCATCCGCTGTCTGTAGGACGCGGGCGACGTCCTGTCCCAATCTGTTCAGCGTGTCGGAGAGTCCGGGATCCTCGTACGGCTCCTCGCCGTGAAAATACAATCGGGTGTAGCTGTTCTTGACAAACTCCTTGCCCCAACCCTCACGCATGCCGAGGAAGGCGACTTGGATGCCGAAGGCGATGCGCTTCGCTGGATAGGGCGCGGGCAGCTTAGCCTTAATGCCGCGAGCCTCTGCCCTCCTGGCGATGTCGCGCCACATATAGGCCAACTTCGCTGGCTTGTCGGCGAACGGAACGTGGCCCATTTCGTGAAGGATCTTCCACATGCTGAAGGGCCGCCAGCGAAACTGCACGCCGTACTTCTTCTCAATTTCGTCGAGGCGCATTAACGACAGGAAATTGTACGTCGAGCCTACGGAGAACCAGTAGTCGATGGTACCCATGGGGATCACTCCGGCACGCCGGCTAGCCGTAGTCCGGCTCGAAATCGCTCCTTGTCTTCCTCACGCTTGATCATGCTGCGTTGTCCGGATGATGCCTTGATGGTAGACAAAGAGTAGCTGGGCATGATCTCGAGTACTCGGCGCATTGCGTCACGGGCCTCTTCGAGGCGGCCCATATGGGCGAGCGCAGCCGCGAGGTAGGCTTGGTTGGCATGCCAGTACGGCTGCAGACGCGCGTGCTCGCGTGCCAGGCGCGCCGCCTCTGGATAGTTGCCGGAGAAGAAGTGAGCCAGCATGAGGCCCATCAGCCTCCCCGACCGGTCAGGATCGCGCGGACTAAGAAACTCGCTTTCGTGATACGCCGCGATGGCCTCTTCGCATCGCCCGGCGAAAGCAAGCGCGCTGACCAATGTACCGTGGGCGGCCATCAGGACCGGACAGAGTTCGATCGCTCGCCGCGCTGTCGATATTGCCTCGACGACGCTTCCGACGCTCATTTCTGCGGATGCCAGCGCGTCATGGGCTAGCCCCTCTTCCTCATCGAGCTGAATGGCGCGTTCAGCTAGTTCAAACGCCTCCCGTTCCGCCGTCGCCCGATCCATCCATCCCCTGTAGCAAGCCTTGAGCCGACACGAGGACAGTTTCGCGTAGGCGGCCGCGAAATCCGGCTTCGCGTCGATCGCGCGCTTCAGCAGGCTCTCGGCCTCCTCGACGCGGCTTCGCTCGTAGCTGCGGCCGAGCGGCAGCGCCTGCAGGTACAAGTCCCACGCGGTTAGGTCTCGCGCAGGCTTCTTCCTTGAACGCTCGATCTCGGTCGTTGTCAGTGCAGGCTGGATTTGCGCTACGATGCGACTGGTCATCTCGTCCTGCAGCGCGAACACGTCGGCCATTGGTCGATCGTAGCGCTCTGCCCAGATGTGACCACCGGTCGTCGCGTCGGTGAGCTGCGCCGTCGTTCGCACTTTATCGCCATAGCGGCGCACACTGCCCTCGAGCACATAGCGAACACCCAGGTCGCGCCCGACGGTCCGCACGTCGACCGCTTTGCCTTTGTAGGTGAACGTGCTGTTGCGCGCGATGACCAGCAGGGACCGGAAGCGAGCGAGTTCCGTGATGATGTCTTCCGTGACGCCGTCGGCGAAATACTCCTGCTCCGGATTCCCGCTCATGTTAGTAAAGGGCAGCACTGCTATCGACGGCTTATCAGGCGCGGTCGTCGGTGGGTCAGGTGCCGGCGTCGCCCTGACGTGCGCAGGCCAATCGGCGGCTGACCACCGGACGCGATACGCCCGTAGGGGCCGTACGATGTTCTTGAGCGCCAGATCGCCCAAATCGTCGAACGTGGCCTGCAGCCGGCCCGCGACGGCGTTATGGACATCGCCCGATATGACAATGCCGCCGGCGGGCGCTTCGCCTTCCAGCCGTGCCGCCACATTCACGCCGTCGCCGTACAGGTCATCGCCATCGACGATCAGGTCGCCCAGATGCACGCCGATGCGGAACGCGATGGCCTGCTCCGCCGCTTCGTCGCAGTTCGCATCAGCCATTTCCTGCTGAATCTCGATGGCCGCCGACACGGCCTCGACGGCGCTCGAAAACTCCACAAGCGCACCATCGCCGGTCAACTTGACGATCCGCCCGCGGCGCCGCTTCACGGCGGGCTCCAACTGCTGCGATCGGTGCGTGCGCAGGCGCGAAAGCGTGCCGCTCTCGTCGCGACCCATGAGCCGCGAGTAGCCGACCACGTCAGCGGCAAGAATCGCCGCCAGCCTGCGTTGATCACCCGTCAATGGCCCTCCGCGAGTGCCAACGATAAACCTAATCCTGCGGATGCCAGCTCGGCAACGATGCCTCGCCGTCTACAATGCGCTCTCAAACGCCATCAATCACACGCGGGGATGGCCGCCTGACGGAATAGGGCAACCGGACCGGCGAAAAGGCGCAGGCTGCCATGCCGGTCAGTAGGCTGACGCGGCCGGGCGGGGCGGGTATCGGCGTGGTATAGAGAGAGGTCCACATGGTCCTCGGGAGGGGCCATGTCCGATCCCGAGGGTTCAGTTGGTAGCATCATGAGCGAGCAGCAACCCGCCCCGGCGCCCATGCCGCGTCGGCGTTCCCGGCGGTCGCTGGCGCGTGCCGTGATGTGGCTGCTGCCCGTCGCCGCCGTCGCCATCGGCATCTGGGGCTATCTCGCGTCGGGTCGGTACGTCGGGACCGATAACGCCTATGTGAAGGGTGACCGGGTTCTGATCGCGCCGGAAATCGCCGGCATCGTGGTCGAGGTGCTGGTGCAGGAGAACCAGCCGGTGACCAGGGGCCAGTTGCTGTTCCGCCTCGACGACTCGCCCTACAGGCTGGCGCTGACCAGAGCCGAGGCCGAGCTGGAAAGCGCGCGGGCGGAAATCCAGGGCTTGCGGGCGAGCTGGCGGCAGAAGCGCGAGGAGGTGAAGCTGTCGCGCAGCCAGGAGCATTTCGCCCAGCAGGAGTTCGAGCGGCAGAGCGACCTGGCCCAGCGCAGGATCGGGCTGGGCATGCGCATGGACGAGGCGCGGCGCGACCTCGACGTGGCGCGCCAGCGCATCGCCATGCTGCAGGAGGAGATGCTGCGCATCGAGGCGCAGCTGGCCGGCGACCCAAAGATCAAGGCCGAGGATCATCCCAAGGTGCGCCAGATGCGCGCCATGCGCGACAAGGCGATCCTCGATCTCAAGCGCACCCGCATCGAGGCGCCGATCGCCGGCATCGCCGCGCGCAAGCCGACGGTCGGCGCCTATGCCTCGGTCGGCACGGCGATGATGGCCGTGGTCGCCGACGCCGGCCTGTGGATCGAGGCCAACTACAAGGAAACCGATCTGGCGCGTGTGCGGCCTGGCCAGCGCGTGACGCTGCATGTCGACACCTATCCCGGCCGGACCTGGCACGGCGTCGTCACCAGCATCAGCCAGGCGACCGGCGCGGAGTTCGCCGTGCTGCCGCCGCAGAACGCCTCGGGCAACTGGGTGAAGGTGGTGCAGCGCATCCCGGTGCGCATCGAGGTGCGCACCACCGACAGCGATCCGCCGCTGCGCGTCGGCATGAGCGCCTCGGTCGACATCGACACCGGCTACCGGCGCTCGTTCGGCGACCTGGTGGCCAGCGTCGAGCGCCTCTTCGGACTGGGCGGTGCCAACGCCCAGACGGGCGCCGCCCGCAGCAAATGACCGCGGCGGCGGTCGAGGTCAGACATCGCGGTCTGCTGGCGCTGGCGATGATGGCGGCCACCATCATGCACGCGCTCGACGCCACCATCGCCAACGTCGCGCTGCCGCACATGCAGGGCACGCTGTCGGCGACGCACAACCAGATATCCTGGGTGCTGACGTCCTACATCGTCGCTTCGGCGATCATGACGCCGCTGACCGGCTTCCTGGCCGGCCGCTTCGGCCGCCGCTACGTCTTCTTCTGGGCGGTGGTCGGCTTCACCCTGGCCTCGATGCTGTGCGGCGCGGCGATGACGCTGGATCAGATCGTGCTCTTCCGCGCCCTGCAGGGTGCCTTCGGCGCGGCGCTGGTGCCGCTGTCGCAATCGACCCTGCTCGACATCTATCCGCCGGAGCAGCACAGCTCGGTGATGGGCTTCTGGGGCGTGGGCGTGATGGTCGGACCGATCATGGGCCCGACGCTCGGCGGCTGGCTGACCGAGGAGTTCACCTGGCGCTGGGTGTTCTACATCAACGTGCCGGTCGGCATCCTGGCGTGCCTGGGGATCGCGACGCTCATGCCGGCCGAGGAATCGCGGCGACGACCGTTCGACTTCACCGGCTTCGCGCTGCTGGGCATCTCCATCGCCTGCCTGCAGCTCGTGCTCGACCGCGGCGAGCTGCTCGACTGGTTCACCTCGACCGAGATCGTCATCGAGACGGTGGTTGCCGGCGTCTGCTTCGCCATGTTCGTGATCCATGTCATGACCGCCGACTACCCGTTCTTCGACCTGCGATTGTTCGAGGATCCGAACTTCTCGGTCAGCCTGCTGTTCACCGCGACGTCGGGCATGGCGCTCATCGCCTCGGCGGCGCTGATGCCGCCCTTCCTCGCCTATCTCGGCGGCTATCCGGCGATCACCATCGGCCTGGTGATGGCGCCGCGCGGAATCGGCATGATGTTCTCCATGCTCATCGTCGGACGGCTGACGCGGCGGTATGATCCGCGCATCATCATGGCGCTGGGCCTTCTGATCGGCGCCGGCTCGCTGTGGGTGATGACCGGCTTCACCATGGACATCGACATCTGGGACGTGATCTGGACCGGCGTCGGCCAGGGCTTCGGCCTGGGCTTCGTCTTCGTGCCGATCAGCGTGCTGATGTTCGCGACCATCGCGCCGGCCCTGCGCACCGAGGCGGCGGCGATCAACGCGCTCCTGCGCAATCTCGGCGGCAGCCTCGGAATCGCCGTGCTGGTGGCGATGGTGTCGCAGAACATCCAGATGAACCGCTCCGAGCTCGCCGGCCACATCAGCCCGTTCAATCCCAACCTCACCTTCGCGCCGGCCGGCGTGTCGACGCTGGCCATGTGGGACGCGGAGCTGACCAGGCAGGCGACCCTGATCGCCTACCTCAACGACTTCCGCGCCATGGCGTGGTTCATGCTCGCCACCGTGCCGCTCCTGCTCCTGCTGCGCCGCCCGCCGCCGGTGCCGGGCATGCGTGCCTGATGGGACGGCCGTCGAAGGCGTCGCGGCCGGCCGGCGCCGCGCCCGTCGTGATCCTGGTGCGCCCGCAGCTCGGCGAGAACATCGGCATGGCGGCGCGCGCCATGCTCAATTGCGGGCTGGGCGAGTTGCGCCTCGTGGCGCCGCGCGACGAATGGCCCAACGCCAGGGCCGAGCGCGCGGCGTCGGGCGCTGACGAGGTGCTGAAGGGCGCGCGGGTGTTCGACGACGTCGCTGCCGCGGTCGCCGACCTTCACCGCGTCTACGCCACCTCGGCGCGCAGCCGCGAGCTGACGCAGCGCATCGCGCCGCCGCGCGACGCCGCCGCCGACATGGCGCGAGCCGTCGCGGTGGGCAGGCGGGTCGGCCTGATGTTCGGGCCGGAACGCACCGGGCTGGACAACGAGGACCTGGCGCACGCCGACACGGTCGTCACCATCCCGCTCAATCCGGCCTTCTCCTCGCTCAATCTCGCGCAGGCGGTGCTGCTGGTCGCCTATGAATGGTCGCAAGCCGTGCGCGCGGCCGGCAAGACGCGGCTGGCGACGAACGATTCGACCGTCGCCAGCCGTGCCGAGCTGGAGGAGTTCGTGCGGCGGCTCGAGGGCGAGCTCGACGCGGCCGGCTTCTTCAAGGTGGCCGAGAAGAAGCCGCGCATGATGCTGAACATTCGTGCGCTGTTCTCCCGGGCCGAAGCCACCGACCAGGAGATCCGCACGCTGCACGGCATCGTCAGCGAGCTCGTCGGCAAGCGGCGGCGCAGGACGCCGCGTTAGGGTCCCCGCGCCCCACGCGAAGGCGGGAGAAGACAGCAGTGGCGAGGGGAAAATGGTAATGTAATCGCATGATCCACATGTGCTCCGGCCGGGCGTGCCGCAGGGAACAGCCCGGCCTGTGGCGTTCGCGCTAAAGAGGGCGACATGAAACTGCTGAGCTTCCGGGCCGAGGGCCGCGCGCTGTACGGCGCCGTCGCCGGCGAGGGCGTGGTCGATCTGGCCAACAGGGTGGGCGACCGATTCCCGACCCTGCGCGCGGCGCTGTCCGGCGGCGCCCTGCGGGAACTCGATCGCATCGCCCGCGGTGCGTCGCCGGACTACGCGCTCAAGGACATCGCCTTCGACCCGGTGATCACGGCACCGGACAAGATCCTGTGCGTCGGCCTGAACTACCGCAGCCACGCCGCCGAGATGGCGCGCGAGCTGCCGGCTCATCCCAGCGTCTTCTCCCGCCTGCACAACACCCTGGTCGGGCACGGCGACACGCTGCTGCGGCCGCGCGCCTCGACCCAGCTCGACTTCGAGGGCGAGCTGGCCGTGATCATCGGCAACGGCGGACGCCACATCCGCGCCGAGGACGCGCTGAAGCACGTGGCCGGCTACAGCTGCTTCCTCGACGGCTCGGTGCGCGACTTCCAGAAGCATTCCGTCACCGCCGGCAAGAACTTCCCGCGCAGCGGCCCGCTCGGGCCGTGGATGACGACGGCCGACGAGATTGCCGACCCGGCGACGCTCACCCTCGTGACGCGCCTCAATGGCGCCGAAGTGCAGCGCGATACCGTCGATCAATTGATCTATTCGATCCCGACCCTGATCCAGTACCTCTCGACCATCACGCCGCTGGAACCGGGCGACGTCATCGCCACCGGCACGCCGCATGGCGTCGGCGCCGGCCGTACGCCGCCGTTGTGGATGAAGGCGGGCGACGTGATCGAGGTCGAGGTTTCCGGCGTCGGCACGCTGCGCAATGCCGTGGTCGACGAGGCATAGTGACATGCCGAGAATCGAAATCGTTCAAGGGGCTCACGCCATGACGCTGGCTGTCCGCAATCTCACCGCAGGTGCGTTGGTTGTCGTGGCCTCGCTGGTCGCGATCCAGCCGTCCGCCGCCCAGGGCCCGCAGCGGGTCGCCCTCGTGATGGGCAATGGCGGCTACACCGTGCAGCCGGCGGTGCCGGCCTGTCCCCCGGCCGCGCGGGCGGTGGCCGACCGGCTGCGCGCGGCGGGCTATGACGTCGTCGACCGCAACGACGTCAGCGGCGGCGGCTTCGACGCGGCGCTGGCCGATTTCAGCGGCCGCCTGACCAAGGCGCCGGGCGCCGGCGCCTTCGTCTACATCTGCGGGCGCGGCGCCAGCCTCAACGACCGGGCCTTCCTGCTGCCGGTCTCGGCGACGCTGGAACGGCCCACCGACCTGTTCACCCAGGGCATTCTGGTCAAGGCGGTCTACGACGCGCTGTCGCGCAGCAAGGCCGGCCCCTCGGTGGTGGCGCTCGATGTCATGCCGCCTTCGGGGCCCAGGCCGACCGGCTTCGACACCGTGGCGAAGAGCGCGGCGTCGGACGGGCTGGCCGCCATCACCGTGTTCGAGGCCTCTCCCGGACCGGCCGGCACGCCGATGTCGGCGGCGCTGGTCGCGACGCTGGGCAGCGCGACCATGATCGAGAACGGCGCCTTCGTGAGCGCGCTGCAGGAGCGGCTCGGCTCGACCTCGGCCAGCGCCATCGCCGTGGTGCGCCAGCCCAAGACCGCCGGGCTGATCGTCGGCCGCCCCTTCGCGCCGGTGGCGCCGCCTGTGGTGGCGACACCGCCCACACCGCCGACGCCGCCCGTCGCCACGCCGCCCGTCGCGACGCCGCCCGTCGCGACGCCGCCCGCGCCCGAATTGACCATGCCTGAAGAAGACCTGATGACGCTCGAGCATCGCCGGCGCATGCAGGAGGCGCTGAAACTGCTGGGGTACTACAATGGGCAGCTGGACGGCGTGTTCGGGCCCGAGACGCGGGCGGCGATCCGCCGCTTCCAGATGCAGGTCATGGCCGAGCCCACGGGCCGGCTGACGCCGCAACAGGCCAGTCGCCTGGCAACCGTCCGCTAGTCGGGGGAGCGCTTCGTCATGGGACTCAAGGCCAAGTTCAACATCGTGATGGCCGTGGCCTTCCTGGTCGGGCTGGGGCTGGCGGCCTTCCTCGCCAACCAGGCGTTGCGCGACAGCGGCCGCCAGCAGGTGCTGCGCGACGCCAGCATGATCATGGCCCAGGCACAGGCCGTGCGCGGCTACACCGCGACCGAGGTCGAGCCGCTGCTGCGCGAGCAGATGAAGGCGCGCTTCCTGCCGCACTCGGTGCCGAGCTGGTCGGCGCAGACCGTGTGGCGCAGCATGCAGAAGCAGTTCCCTGACTATGCCTACAAGGAAGCCGCGCTCAATCCGACCAATCCGGCGGATCGTGCCGTCGATTGGGAAGCCGACATCATCGAAAGGTTCCGCAACGATCCCAAGCTGACGGAAGTCGTCACGACGCGCGACACGCCCACCGGACAGGTGCTCGTGCTGGCCAAGCCGCTGCGCATCACCAATCCGGCCTGCCTGATCTGCCACACCACGGCGAAGGAGGCGCCGCAGACCATGGTCGACCTCTACGGGCCCAACAACGGCTTCGGCTGGAAGCTCAACGAGACCATCGGCGCGCAGGTCGCCTCGGTGCCGATGGCCGTCGTCGACAAGCAGGCCGACCGGATGCTGATGCTCTATGTCGGCGCGCTGGCCGCCGTGTTCGCCGTGGTGATCGCGCTGCTCAACGTCATGCTGCACTACATCGTCGTCAAGCCGGTGCGGCAGATGTCGGCGGCCGCCAACGATGTCAGCCTGGGCAACATGGATGCGCCGGAGGTCGAGGTGACGGGCCGCGACGAGATCGCCTCGCTCGCCGAATCGTTCAACCGCATGCGGCGCAGCCTCGCCAATGCGATGAAGATGCTGGGTAGCTAAGAGCGATGTCACCGTCTTCGGCGCCGCAGAAGATCGGCCGCTACGTCATCGAATCGACCATCGGCAAGGGTGCCATGGGCGTGATCTATCTCGCCCACGATCCCATGATCAACCGCCCGGTGGCGCTGAAGCTGGTGAACACCGACCTGCTCGAGGGCGACGACCGCGCCGCGTTCGTCGAGCGCTTCCAGCGCGAGGCGCAGGCGGCCGGCCGCTGCTCCCACGGCAACATCGTGGCGATCTACGATTTCGCGCTGCACGGCAACGATCCCTACATCGCCATGGAGTTCGTCGCCGGGCGCAGCCTGGCGCAAGTGATCGACGGCGGCGCGCGCCTGCCGATCGACGCCTCGGCGATGATCGCGCGCCAGATGCTCGACGCGCTGGCCTGCGCCCACGGCCAGGGCGTCGTGCATCGCGACATCAAGCCGGCCAACGTGCTGCTTACGGGCGACGGGCGGGTGAAGGTGACCGATTTCGGCATCTCGCGCGTCGGCGGCTCGTCGCTGACGCAGACCGGCGCGCTGATCGGCACGCCCAACTACATGTCGCCCGAGCAGTGCCGCGGCGAGGAGGTCGACGCGCGCAGCGATCTGTTCTCGACCGCCGCCGTGTTCTATGAGCTGCTGACCGGCGTGCGGCCCTTCGCCGGGCGCAACTTCCACGAGGTCACCTACCAGCTGCTCTACGGCGAGCCGGCGCCGCTGTCGAAGCATCTGCCGACGGCGCCGGCGGCACTCGTCGCCTTCATGACCAGGGCGCTGGCGCGCGATGCGGCGCGGCGCTTCGAGTCGGCCGACGCGATGAACGCCGCGCTGAGCAACGCCCTGCGCGGCCAGGCGCCGGCGGCGGCCGGGACATCGGACGCCACGGTGGTCGCCCCGTCGCCGGCGGCGGTGATCGGCCCGCACCTGCAGGAGATCGAGCGCAGGCTGGCGGCCTATGTCGGGCCGATCGCCGGCTATCTCGTGCGCAGCGCCAGCGGTCGCACCAGCTCGATCGAGGAGCTTTGCCGCAGCCTGAGCACCAGCATCGACAAGGCCGAGCAGCGCGAGGCCTTCCTGCGCGACGCGCTCAAGGCGTCGCGGACCGGCGCCGGCGTCTCGGGCACGATCGCCTCGACACTGATCGCGCCGCAGCCCAGCGCAGCGACAGCCTCCATCGCCCAGGCCGATCTCGATCGCGCCCAGGCCGAGCTGGCGCGCCACATCGGGCCCATCGCGACCCTGCTGATGCGCCGCGAGCGGGCGGCGGCGAGCGGCGCCGAGGATCTGTGGCAGCGGCTGGCCGGGCACATCGACAAGCCCGCCGACCGCGAGACTTTCCTGCGCAACCGCGCCCAGCGCTGAGCGGCAACTGGCTCGGCCGGGATCTAAATGGCTGATTTTCCTTTATCTTTCGCCGTTTGACTCGGGCCGCGCGATGCGTATAGTCCGCGCCTTCCTCCGGAGAATGCGGATCGGTGCCCCTGGGCGTCGATCCCGCCCGGGTGCGTCGCACCCGACCCAGGCCTATCCGGACAAACGTGTGACGAAGGATAACCGTTCGTGAGCAAGCGCGAATCGTCGAAGTACAAGATCGACCGACGCCTCGGCGTCAACCTCTGGGGCCGTCCGAAGAGCCCGATCAACAAGCGCGAGAGCCGCCCCGGCCAGCATGGTGCCAAGCGCACCAAGCCGACCGATTTCGGCACGCAGCTGATGGCCAAGCAGCGCATCAAGGGTTACTACGGCAATGTCAGCGAGCGCCAGATGCGCCGCTACTACGCCGAGGCGATGCGCCGCCGCGGCGACACCGGCGAGAACCTGATCGCGCTTCTGGAGCGCCGTCTCGACGCCGTCGTCTACCGCATGAAGTTCGCCGCCACGGTGTTCGCCTCGCGCCAGCTGGTGAGCCACGGCCATGTCCGCGTCAACGGCAGGCGCGTCAACATCGCTTCCTACCAGGTGCGCGACAATGACGTGATCTCGCTCGGCAGCAAGGCCAAGGACCTCGCCGTCGTCATGGAGGCCGCCCAGCTCGCCGAGCGCGACGTGCCGGAGTACATGCAGGTCGACCACAAGGAGATGAAGGGCACCTATCTGCGTGCCCCCAAGCTCTCCGACGTGCCGTACCCGGTGCAGATGGAACCGTCGATGGTGGTCGAGTTCTACAGCCGCTGATCTTTCCGTCCATGGCAGGACGCGCGAACCCCGGGCCGATCGCCCGGGGTTTTTCGTTGGCGCTTCGTCAGCGCGGCGCGCGCCCGCGGGCGACGATCACGCGGCCCTCGAGCTTCGCCGACACCGTGCCCAGCCTGCGGATGTGCTCGACGACGTGCCTTGAAACCAGCAGCGCGTCGTTGGGCCCGACCAGCATGCGCGCGCCGACCAGCGCCGTGTAGCCGTCGCCGCCGCGCGCCAGGAAGTCGTTGGTCACCAGCCTGTAGAGCCTGTCAGGCTCGACCGGCGCGCCGCCGACCAGCAGGGCGACGATGCGATCGCCGTCGGGCCGCGTCAGGTCGGCGCGGATGGTCATGCCGGAGACCTGCGGGAAGCGGCCGACCTCGTTCTCGGCGCCGGCGAGCCCGGCCTCGAGCGCCGCGCGCAGCGCCTTGCCGCTGACCTCCAGGACCAGCGCGCGGTTGAGGAACGGCAGCTCGGCCAGGATGTGGCGTTCGGTGATCTGGCTGTCCGCCGGATAGACGCGGTTGCCGCGGAAGCCGCCGCCGTTGAGCAGCGCCGCATCGGCGCCGGTGGCGGCGCGCAGCGCGTCGGTGAACAGGTTGCCGATGGCGGCCTCGCCGCCGCGTACCGCGGCGTTGCGGCTGTCGAGCTCGGTGGCGGTGCGGCCGATGGCGATGTCGAGCGACTTCGAGAGCCGCGATTCGTAGACCGCGACGCGCGCCGCGACATCGGGGTCGGGCGCCACGTCGGCGGTGTCGATGATGCGGAAGCGCGGCCACCACGCGACCTTGCGCCGGCCGCCCGCGGCGGTGTCGATCCTCACCTGGAGGTCGACGACGGCGACGAAGATGCCGTCCATCGCCGCCTCGACGATCGCCGTCTGGCCGTTGTAGCGCAGGTAGAGATCGTGGTCGTCGCCCGACAGGATCACGTCGGCGATGCCGGCATCGACCAGGGCCCCGTCGATCTCGCGGTTGGAGTGCGAGACCAGCACGATGATGTCGGCGCCCTCGCGGCGCAGCTTCGCGGCCTGCTCGCTCGCGGTGTCCAGCATCCCGGCGATCTTCAGCCGGCCGGGTTGCGACTTCCTGTGGGAGTCCTCCGCCGTCAGCCCGATGACGCCGACCTTCACCTCGCCATAGGTGTGGATGCGCGAATCGACGATGCCGGGGATGACCGAGCCGTCGGCCTCGCGCAGATTGGCGGCGTAGACCGGGAAGCGTGCCTCGCGCAGGCGCTCGAGGAAGACGTCGGGGCCGAAATCGAACTCGTGGTTGCCCGGCACGAAGACGTCGATCGGCATCATGTTGAGCAGGTCGACCATGTGGGCGCCCTTGTCGAAGCCCGACATCAGCGACGGCGAGAAGGTGTCCCCGGCGTGCGCCACCAGCACGTGCGGCGCGCGCGCCTTTTCGGCCTTCACCACCGCCGCGACGCGGGCCATGCCGCCGCGGCCGGCATCCTCGTTCATGTTGTAGATGTCGCAGATCAGCACCAGCGAGATGCGCGTCTCACCGGCCCGCGCCGACAGCGCCAGCGTCGCCAGCAGCGCCGCCGCGACGAGCCGCAGGACCAGGCGCATGCGCTACTTCTTCGCCGGCTCGGGCGGCGGCGGCGGCTCCTTCTGCATCGCGCCGGTCATCGGGATGAAGTAGACGCCGAGATCCTTCTTGGAATGCACCTTGCCGTCGGCGTCCTTGCTGAAGACGTAGAGGAACTGCTCGCGCTTGAAAGGCTGGCCGATCGGGATCACCAGCCTGCCGCCGGGCTTGAGCTGCTTGAGCAGCGGCGGCGGCACGTACTGCGCCACGCAGGTGACCATGATCAGATCGAAGCCGTCCTTCTCCTCGGGCCAGCCGTAGAAGCCGTCGCCGATGCGTGTCTCGAGGTTCTTGTCGAAGCCCAAAGGCGCGAAGATGCGCGCCACCGCCTTGCCCAGCGGCTCGATGATCTCGATCGAGCAGGCCTTGCGGACGATGCGCGAGAGGATCGAGATCTGGAAGCCAGAGCCGGTGCCGATCTCCAGCGCGACGCTGTCGGCGGTCGGCCTGCACAGCTGGGTCATGTAGGCCTGGCCGCGATAATCCGACAGCGCCGAGCCCAGGCCGATGCGCCAGGGCTTGGACTCCGCCTCGTAGGCGACGGCGGCGAAATCGGCGTTGGCGGCATAGTCGTAGTGGTAGTACTCGCGCGGCACCTCGCGAAAGGCGCGCACGATCTCCGGATCGGCGGCGCCGAAATGGTGGTGCAGCACGCTGGCGATGGTGTTGAGCGCGCCGGGCCGGCGCTTCTGCATCACCTGCCAGTCCTCGGCCGAGATCTTGACGTTGCGGCCGCTGGCTTTCATCGCGGCGACAAAGGCGGCATAGGTCCAGGGTGTGGGTTGGGCGTGCACGATCGCCGGCGCCGCCAGGGTGGCTCCGGCGGCTGTCACCAACGCGCGCCGTCGGGTCAGAGTCATCGGTCCGGTCTCCCCTTCCGGAAGGTCAGAATTCGACGTCAGGGTAAGGCTTCACGCGTGCGATTCCTAGGGCACGATCGCGCCGTCATCCCGCACGTTCTGTCATCCCGAGCGCAGCGAGGGATCTACGGGCTGCCTGGATCCCTCGCTCTGCTCGGGATGACAGAAGGCGCTAACGCCCCTGCGAGATGCGGCCGGTCATCGGAATGAAATACACGCCGACGTCGCGCCTGCTGTGGATCTTGCCATCGCGGTCCTTGGTGTAGACGTAGAGCACCTGGTGGCGGCGGAAGGGCTGGCCTACCGGGATGATCAGCCGGCCGGTGCCGGGCTTGAGCTGGGCGAGCAACGGCGGCGGCACGTGCTGCGCCACGCAGGTCACCATGATAATGTCGAAGCCGTCCTTCTCCTCCGGCCAGCCGAAGTAGCCGTCGCCCACCCTGGTGGCGACGTTGTCGAAGCCCAGCGGCTTGAAGATCTTCGACACCGCGCGGCCCAGCGGCTCGATGATCTCGATCGAGCGGGCCTTGGCGCAGATTCGCGAGAGGATG
This sequence comes from Alphaproteobacteria bacterium, assembly GCA_019635875.1. Lineage (NCBI taxonomy): Bacteria > Pseudomonadati > Pseudomonadota > Alphaproteobacteria > Alphaproteobacteria bacterium. The sequence goes on along the minus strand of JAHBYP010000008.1, from coordinate 115,796 downwards.
GAGATCTGGTAGCCCGAGCCGGTACCGATCTCGAGCGCGCTCTCGCCCGGCAGCGGCCTCGACAGCTGGGTCATGTACATCTGGCCGAGATAGTCCGACAGCGCCGAGCCGTAGCCGATCGCCCAGGGATGGGCGTTGGCCTCGTAGGCGGCGTGGCCGAAATCGAAAGGGCCGGCGTAGTTGTAGTGGAAGTACTCGCGCGGCACCTCGGCATAGGCGCGCAAGGAGTGCGGATCGGCCGCGCCGAACTTGCCGCGCAGGTAGCTCTCGACGATGCGCAACGCCTGGTCGCGCCGCCGCATGACGCCGTCGAAGGTCGGCTTGTTCATGCCGATGCGCCGCTCGCTGGCGCGCATCGCCGCGACATAGCGATCGTAGTGCCAGCCGCCGCCGAAGGGCTGCGCCAGGGCCGGCGCGGCCAGGGCCGCGGCGGCGCCCTGGGCGATCAGCGTGCGGCGGGTCAGCGGGACCATCGGGGAGGCTCCGGGCTACCTGGCCGGGATGCGGTCGGCCGGGAGGGTGAAGACGACAACCGAATAGAGGAAGGCGCCGAGCAGCAGCAGCGCCTTGAGCCCGATCGAGATCGCCAGGAGATTGGCCAGCGGCGTCGAGATGATCGAGCAGGCGCCGTTGACCGCCCAGGCCCACGGCAGGAAGGCCAGGCGGTTGCCGTAGAACTGGCTCAGCCCCAGCGCCATCGGCATGCCCAGCGCGACCGAAACCGGCAGGGCGATCGCCACCAGGATGGCGATCCTGACCGCCATCGGCTCGGTGGCGGTGGCGATCAGCAGCGGGTCGAGCCAGACGAAGGCGACCTCGCACCACACCAGCACGGTCATGACGGCGATGCCCAGCCAGGTGCGCGGCCTGGCGCGCACGCGCTCGGCCAGCAGGCTGCCCGCGCCGGAGCAGACCAGCATCATGGCCAGCACCAGGCCGAAGGCGAAGACGCGGTCGTGCAGGTACTGCGAGGCCTTCTCGATCAGGTAGATCTCGAGGGTCAGGAAACCCAGGCCCAGCCCGGCGAAATAGACCGCCGACTTGGCGAAGCGGCCGATCGGCAGCGCGTCGCCGCGCCGCGTCAGCAGCGGCATCAGCAGCACCAGCGCGGCGATCACCAGGGCCTGCGCCAGCACCGCGAGATTGATCAGGTAGACCAGCTCCTCGCGTGGCACGAGCTCGATGCGGTCGAGGATGGTCGACACCTCGGTCAGCGGCAGGACGGCGTTGAAGTAGGGCCGATCGAGGCTGGGCGGCGTCAGCTTGAAGAAGGCGTGATAGGGCGAGGCCTGGCCGGCGACCGCCGCGCCGGCCTCCTCGCTCAGCGGATCCGAACCGGCGGGCTGCGCCCGGGTGACGTCGAACGACACGACCGGCAGCTCGTTGAAGATGGTGCGCTTCACGCCCTCGCGCGCCGGCGGAAAGACGACGTCGAAGGAGCGCTCGTCGCAGAATATCTCGACCGCCGCGATCGCATCCGCCGTCCATGGCGTGGCGCTGAGCAGGATGCGCACGTTCCACGCCGAGCGATAGATGACGATGTGCCGGTCGGGCTCGGCGATGCCGGCGCGACGCAGGGCCCCGCGCGCGGTGGCGAACATCTTCACGGCATAGACCGTGAACTCCCGGATCGACACCGGGATCGACACCGTGCCGCCGGGTCCGAGCATGCCGACATAGTCGCCGAGCACCTCGACCGACAGCGCGGCGCGGTTGGTGTCGGACTGCGCGAGGAACTCGCGCGTGACGTCGATGACGTCGAACGGGCCGTCGCGCGCCACCACTCGCGTCGCCAGCGGGCTGGTGTCGCGGATGATCACCCGCTCGTCGACCGGAAACGGCGGTGCCGGACCGATGCCGCGTTCGAGCGCGCCGCGCAACGCCGCGTCGGGCTCCAATGTCACGATGCGCCGGGCGCCGGCGCGCAGCGCCTCGTGGATGCGAAAGCCGCCGGCGGCGCCCAGCAGCAGCGTCTTTTCGGGCGGGCGCAGGCGGTAGGGCAGGGAGTCGAGCGCGGCGACGAAGTAGCGCGTGTCGACCTCGCTGGTGCGCGGCAGCGCGGCCAGGCGGTTGCCGTCGGAGTACAGGCCATAGGCGCGCGGCATGGTGGCGCCGGCCATGACGTCGGGGTTGTTGGAGATGTCGGTGTCGAGACGCTCGGTGAAATTGTCGAGCAGCTGGTACAGGCCCTTGGGCGAGGTCACCGTGGCCAGCACGCGCGCGCCCTGGGTGTTCATGGGCGCGAAGACTTCCTTGTATTCGTTGATGCGCGGCTGGCCCAGCAGCGCGGTCGCGGCCAGCGAAACCGCCAACGCGGCGAGCGCGGCGAGTCGTACTCTTCCTCGCGGCCAGAGCGGCGAGATCTCGAGCCAGGCGGCGAGCGCCAGAACCGGCAGCAGGCAGGGCACCAGCCAGAACGGATGCACCACGAACATCAGCGCCAGCAGGAGCGCCGCGCCCAGCCCGGCGCCGGCCAGGTCGAAGGCGTAGACCCGGCCGATGCGGTAGTTATAGAGCACGAAATAGGCCGAGACGTAGAGCCCGACCATGAAGAAGAACGGGAAGATCGCGGCGTAGTACTGCGCGATGTTCAAGAGCTGGTCGTACCATAGCTGCTTGTTCTGCAGCTCCAGCGGGTTGAACGGCACGATGGTGACCCAGACCCAGCCCAGCGACGCCGCCAGCAGCATCAGGATCGGCAGCGCCGGCAGCAGGATCGGCAGCGAGCGCACCAGCAGGCGCGAGAACAGCGAGGCGACCACGCCGCTGGCCGCCAGCCCGGCCATGGTCATGGAGATCACCCAGTAGCCGTACTCCGACCAGCTGGCGATGGCGAAGAAGCGGGTGAGCGAGATCTCGTAGGCGATCGAGGCCAGGCAGACGAGAAACAGGGGAAAGAGACGCGCAGCCGGGACGTCCTTGATCGCGACTGTCGCCACTCCTGGCTTCTCCCCCGGCGCCTTGTTGAGGCGTCACGCGCCCGTCCGCGCGACTGTAGCGGCTGGCTGGCGAAGCGCAATTGCCTCATTTTTGTCGCTGGTGCCGCCGCCCGTTTTCGCGACAGCCTTGGGCATGGCTTGCACGACGGGCTTCGAAGCCGCGGCTGACGAACGAGACCGGCCAGCCTTCGCTGGTGCTCGACCCAGCCTGCATTTTGTCGAGGGTGAAGGCCTGCTGCTCGACCCGGACGCCCGGCGCCTGTACCGCCTCAATGCCGGTGCCGCCCTGGTCTGGAGCTTGCTGGAAGAGGAAAGTTCCCTGGGCTCCGTCAAGCATCGGCTCCGTGCCGAGCACGGCCTTTCAAGCGAGGAGGCCACGCGCCTTGTCGGCGAGGTGTTCCGGCAATGGCGAACCCGCCGGCCTGCGACGGCAGCGGCGATTTCTTCCGTTCGGGTAGAAGCTGCGCCTGCGCTCTCTTCAGCCGTTCGAGAGCACTATTCGTTACGCGACGTGAGATTTCGCGTTGCCTTCGCTTCGGCCGCCCTGAGGGAAAGTGTGCAACCCCTGCTGTCGAACTGGGCCACGGCACCCGGACCCGCCATCGACATCGCGATGGTCGAACGCGCGCAGGGCGTGAAAATCGTCGTGGCTGGCCACGTGATCGGCGGCGCGCCGAGCGCGGCCCAGGCGGCGGTCGCCTTGCGAGCCGTGCTGACCCAGCTTGCGGTCGAGCACTGCGGCGGCCTGTGCGTCGTCCACGCCGGCGCACTCGCCGTCGCCGGCGGCGCCCTGCTGCTGCCGGGACATGCCGGGAGCGGCAAGAGCACGCTGTCCGCAGGCCTCGCGGCCAGCGGCTTCGACATGATGAGCGACGACACGACGCTGCTGACGGGCGATCCGCCGGGGGTGGCGGCCCTGCCGACCGGGCTTTGCGTCAAGCGCGGTTCCTATGCCGTGCTGGCGTCACGCTTTCCGATGCTTGCGGCGCTGCCGGAATGGTCGCGCCCCGATGGCGTGGTCGCCAAGTATCTGAGGCCCGGCCGCGATGTGCCGTGGGCCGCCGACGAGCCCATCGTCCCGGTTCGATGGCTCGTCTTTCCCCACTACCATCCCGCCCATGAGACGCGACTCGTTCCGCTGTCCCGCGCCCGGGCGCTCGAGCGTCTGCTGCCGGAAGTCTACTGCCTCTCCGGCACGCTCGATGCCGCCAATCTCGATGCGCTGATTGCCTGGATCGGTCGGGTCGAGTGCTACGAGCTGCCGCTGTCTTCGCTCGACGCCGCGGTCGCCGAGGTGCGTCAGCTGTGCCGGTAAGGGCGCAGGCCGGCACGGTGCGCGCCCTGGCTTCGGCGCTTCGCGGCCAGGCGCTTCCCGCCGACTGGACGCCGTTGCTCGGGCTCGCCAATCAACATCTGCTGACGCCGGCGCTGTGGACGGCACTCGATGCCTCGCCGCTGCGCTCGAACATGCCCCCGGAGGTCGTGGACTACCTGCAGGTGCTGCATCGCCTGAACGGGGAGCGCAACCACGTGATTCGAGCGCAGATCGTCGAGCTGGTCGGAGCCCTGAACGAAGCTGCGATCGAGCCCATGCTTCTCAAGGGGGCGCTGACCCTGTTCGCCGGACCCTATCCCGACATCGGCGCGCGCATGATGCGCGACATCGACCTGCTGGTGCCGGCCGCCGCCCGCGACACTGCGATCGCCGTGCTGAACCGCAAGGGCTACATCCTGGCGCGCGGCTACGGCGAGGAGCATCACGCTTTCGGCGATTTCGCCCGGTCAGGCAGTCCCGCCGCGGTCGACCTGCACCTCGAGCTGGTCGATCCGCGACACCTGCTGCGGGCCGCCGAGGTGCGCGAGCGGGCAACGCCGCACGAAGCGGACGGCGTGCGCTTCTTCGTTCCATCGCCGACGGATCGCGTGGTGCATAATTTTCTCCACGCGCAGATTCATCATCTTGGCCACTACTATCGCGGGGAGATGCCGGTTTCCCAGCTCCACGAATTCTCGATGCTGGCGCGGAGCTTTGGCGGTTCGATCGACTGGAAGTTCATCGAGGCGCGGCTCGAGGCGCATCGGCTGGGCGCTGCGCTGCGTGCCTATGTGCTGGCCGCCACCAGGCTGTTCGGACCGTCGTGGCCGCTGTCGCGAAGACCCGGTCTGCGAAGCCGGCTGCATGGCCTGCGTTGCGAGCTGCAGGCGGCATCGCCCGTGCTCGACTGGATCGGCGTGACATGGGGCAATCTGAGCGGTCCGCTCGCCTGGCATCGCATGCGCGCGCTTCATGGATCAAGCGGCAGCGCCTTCGGCTGGCGCTGCCGTCACCTGGCGCGCTTCCTCGGCAAGAAAGGCGCGGGAGCCGGGCTCGCGCGCCTGCGCCGGCTTGCCTGATCAGCGCTGCGTGTCGGACTTCATGCTGGGCTGCTGCGGGCCGGGATTGCTGCCGGACTTGCCCGGGACGCCGTCGGATCCGCCGTTGCCCCAGCCGTTGTTGCCCTGCTGCCTGGGCAGCGAGCCGCCGGCACCGCCGGATTGCGCGGCCGCGTAGTTCTGGGCGGTGCTCGAGAGCAGGACGGTCATCGCCGGCGGGGTGATCAATGCAAACCTGCCGCAGCTGGCGAGGAAGCGACGGCGGGCTTCAACCTGATCGCGAGGCCTGGTCATGGGGATCTCCGTTGCCAACGCAGAATACTTGAGCGCCGGAACCTCCGAAGTCGCGTGACCAAAAAGAGGGCGTGCCTGCAGCCGGTGCGGGATGTGCGCGGGGGCGCTGTTGTCGGCGTCCTGGTTTCGGCGTGAGATTTACGTTTACGTTAACGTCAAACGAGTCTAGTCTGCCCGCATCAGCCGCCGGGAGAGCGGCGCGTACCCATGGAGGAAGCGATGAGCGGCTCGTTCCGAGACGACCAGCACATCACGCGCGACCCGGCCTACCGGGTGGTGGCCCCCGACGATTTCCCGGCGATGATCGAGGTCGATCGCTACGATACGCGCTCGGATGCCTTCGACGGCATCATCGGCGCGACGCACGATCATTTCTGGGATCCGTTCAACCCGGCCTATCTCGACTACGCCACGCCCTTCGACGTGACGAAGGAATATATCATGCCGCCCGAGCGCGTGCCGGAGCTGCAGAGCGCGGTGGGCGACAGGCTGGACGAGGGCCAGAAGATCCGCCTGGCCAACAACATCACGCGCTTCCGCATGTCCGGCATCCTGCACGGCGAACAGGGCGCGCTGTCGCTGTCGGCGTCGCTGTGCGACATCCTGCTGGATCCCGGCGCGCAGGAATACGCCGCCAACCAGGCGCGCGAGGAAGCCCGCCACGTCGCCGGCTTCGGCCGCTACATCAAGGCGCGCTGGGGCACGCCCTATCCCTGCAGCCCGGAGCTGGCGAAGTTCCTCAACGAGATCGTGCTCAGCCCGATCGTCTACAAGAAGCTGGTCGGCATGCAGATCATGCTCGAGGGCCTCGCCATGGGCGCCTTCGCCGACACGCACGCCTATACGCGCGATCCGCTTCTGAAGCGGCTGGTGCAACTGGTGATGACCGACGAGGCCTTCCACCACAAGTTCGGCAAGATCTGGGCCGACCGCACGCTGCCCAACCTGACGCCGAAGGAGCACGACAAGGTCGAGGACTGGGCGGCGCACGTCTTCGAGTCGCTGCTGTTCAACCTCACCAGCATCAGCCAGCGCCCGTATATCTACGAGGAGTTCGGGCTCGATCCGCAATGGGTGCGCGAGGCGATCCGCGAGCGCTTCGGCAGCAACAGCCGCAAGAACTCGATGAAGGAAAGCACCAACATCTTCCGCGTGCTGGTGAAGACTCTCCTGAAGGCCGGCATCATCACCGAGCGCACCCGGCACGTGTACAGCCCGTGGCTCGACATGGACGAGCTGGCCGGCGAGGGCGACTCGATGATCGGCGACGCCGTCGCCGCCGAGGGCATCGAGTACCTGCGCGAGATCAACCGCAAGCGCCGGGTGATCGGCCAGAAGCTGGTGGGCTGAGCCCTCACCGTCCCGCTCTGACCGTCATTCCGAGCGTAGCGAGGAATCCAGGCGCAACCCTGGATCCCTTGCTACGCTCGGAATGACAGGTATTGGTCCGTCGTTCCGGGCGGAGCGCGGAATCTCCTTGAAGCGGGGCCCTCGCTGGCGGGAGATTCCGCGCTGACGCTCGCAATGACGGTGAACGCATGACCGCCTCTCAGACCCTGAAGCAGGCCATCGCGCGCGAGGGACTGGCGCACGCGATGGCCGCGCACAACCCGCTGTCGGCGAGGCTGGCCGAGCGCGCCGGCTTCCACGCGATCTGGGCCAGCGGCTTCGAGCTGTCGGCGGCCTATGGCGTGCCCGACGCCAGCCTGCTGTCGATGACCCAGCACCTCGACATGACGCGCGCGATCTGCGAGCAGGTCGCCATTCCGGTCATCGCCGACATCGACACCGGCTACGGCAACGCCATCAATGTCGGCCACGTCGTGGCGGCCTATGACCGCGCCGGCGTCGGCGCCATCGTCATCGAGGACAAGACGTTTCCCAAGGATACCAGCCTGCTCGCCGGCGGCCGGCAGGAACTGGTCCGTGTCGAGGAGTTCCAGGGCAAGATCGAAGCCGCCTGCGCGGCGCGCTCGCAGGACGGGCCGCTGGTGATCGCGCGCACCGAGGCGCTGATCGCCGGGGCCGGGCTGGATGAGGCGCACAAACGCGGCCGCGCCTATGTCGAGGCCGGTGCCGACCTGGTCCTGGTGCATTCGAAGCAGAAGACGCCGCACGAGGTGCTGGCGTTCTGCGCGCATTGGGATCTGACGACGCCGATCGCGCTGGTGCCGACCGCCTATCCCGATCTCACCGAGGCCAAGATGCGCGCCACCGGCAAGATCGGGCTGGTGATCTACGGCAACCACGCCATCCGCGCCGCCGTGACCGAGATGAAGCGCGTCTTCGCGCGCATCCGCGAGGAAGGCGGCATCAAGTCGGTCGACAAGGAGATCGTCCCGGTCGAGGAGATCTTCGAGCTGCAGGACGTATCAGGCATGAAGGCGCGCGAGCAGCGGTTCCTGCGCTGACGCTCCGGTCTTTTCAGATGCGTTCGTCCGTCACGCTGCGCCGCACAACCGTGGCCAAGGTCAATCCCTGCACGATGATGCTGAAGAGCACGACGGCATAGGTCGCGGCGAGGATCACCGGTTTGACCTCGTTCTCCGGCAGCGACAGCGCCAGGGCCACGGAGATGCCGCCTCGCAACCCGCCCCAGGTCAGCACCATCGTCGTGCCGCGCGTGAAGCGCTTGCCGAACAGGCGCAGCAGGGTGACCGGGGTGGCGACGGCGGCCAGGCGCGCAAGCAGGGCGATCGGGATCGCTGCCAGGGCGAAGCCGCCGAGCGACAGGTCGAAACGCAGGATCAGCACCTCGAGGCCGATCAGCAGGAACAACAGCGAGTTCAGGATCTCGTCGAGAAGCGTCCAGAACGAGAACAGGTGCTCGCGCGTCTGCTCGCTCATGGCATTGAGCGCGCCGTGATTGCCGATCAGCAGGCCGGCGACGACGACAGCGATCGGTCCGCTGGTGTGCAGCTTGGTCGCCAGCGCGTAGGTGCCGGCGACCAGCGCCAGCGAGATCAGGATCTCGATCGAGTAATTGTCGATCGCGCGCATGGCGCGGTAGGCGAGGAAGCCGGTCACCAGCCCGAGCACGCCCCCGCCCACCGCCTCGATCAGCAGCAGCTTGGTGACCGTCAGCGTGCCGATCTCCCCGCCGGTGCCCACGGCGAGCGCCACCAGGATGGTGAACAGCACGACGCCGACGCCGTCGTTGAACAGCGATTCGCCGGTCATGTCGGTCTCGAGCGCGGCCGGCACCTTCACCGCCTTCAGCGTGCTCAGCACCGCCACCGGATCGGTCGGGCTGATCAGCGCGCCGAATACCAGCGCCCAGACGAAGGGCAGATCGAGGCCGAACCAGCCGGCGATCAGCCACACCGCGGTGCCGACAATCGCCGCCGACAGCGCCACGCCGACCGTCGCCATCAGCCCAACCACGCGCGCCCGGCTGCGCAGCACGCCGAAATCCACGTGCAGCGCGCCGGCGAACAGCAGGAAGGCCAGCATTCCGTTCATGACCGCTTCGTAGAAGTCGATCTGCCGGATCGCCGCGACAACCTCGGCGTAGATCTGGGTGCGCGTGATCGCCAGCTCGATGCCGATCAGCAGCAGCGAGGCGAACAGGCCCATCACGAGCAGGCCGATCGTGTGCGGCAGGCGGATATAGCGGTGGTTGATCCAGCCAAAGGCGGCGGTGAGCGTCAGCAGCAGAGCGATCAGATCGAAGGTGGTCAGCAAATCCCGTTCTCCCCCGTGGCCACGTCGCAACCGGCTCATGGCCACGTTCTGCCTTCGACCATACAGGGGCGTTCGGCCGAACCCAAGGTTCGCGGCTTGCTTGCCGGTCGTGGCGGTCGGCAGACTGGCGGACGACCGAGCACGGAGGAACAATGAACGACCGCAAGCCCAGTCGGCTGAGCCCCGATATCGATCTCGAAGCCGAGGGCAAGCGCACCGGCTTCGTGCGCATCCCGCATTCGGTGCACCGCTCCGCCTATGGCTGGCTGCCGCTGCCGATCGCCTGCATCAACAACGGCGAGGGCCCGCGCGTGCTGCTGATGGCCGGCAATCACGGCGACGAGTGGGAAGGCCAGCTGGCGCTGGGCGGGTTGATCCGCTCGCTCGAGCCGAGGAACGTGCGCGGCAGGCTCACCATCCTGCCGTCGTCGAACTTCCCGGCGGCGATGGCCGGCATGCGCACCTCGCCGATCGACGAGGGCAACCTCAACCGCTCGTTTCCCGGCAGTCCCGACGGCACCGTCACGCAGCAGATCGCCTACTTCATCGAGCATGCGCTGATGCCGAAGTGCCAGTTCCATTTCGACCTGCATTCCGGCGGCAGCTCGCTGATATACATCCCGAGCTCGCTCTGCCGGCTCGACCCCGATCCGGCGCGGCGGCAGGCGCAGATCGCGCGCATGCGCGCCTTCGGGGCGCCGATCGGCTATGTCAGCACCTCGCCGATGGGCGACGAGCGCACCGCGACTTCGGCGGCGATGCGCCAGGGCGTCGAGCACATGGGCACCGAGCTGGCCGGCGCCGGCGCGGTCACGCCGGCGGCGCTGAAGATCGCGCAGGACGGCCTGCTGCGCGTGCTGGCGCATATCGGCGTGCTGCATGGTCTGGAGATTCCGCCGCCGCCGAAGGTGCCGACGCGGCTGATGCGCGTCGAAGGGCCGGACTACTACGTCTACGCGCCCGATGGCGGCGTGTTCGAGCCGCTGGTCGAGCTCGGCGACGACGTGGTCGCGGGTCAGCCGGCGGCGCGCGTGCACCAGCACGACACGCCGTGGCGCGAGCCCGTCGTGGCGCGTTTCCAGCGCGCCGGCACGGTGATCTGCAAGCGCCAGCCCGGTCGCACCGAGCGCGGCGACTGCCTCTTCCACCTCGCGACGGATTACGTGGAGTAGGCGGCTACTCCGCCGCCTGGCGCGGCGCGGCCGGCGCCGTGGCGTCCTCGACCAGCCACTTGCGGCCCAGCCCGGCGAGCTGGTCGAGCACGCCGCGCAGCTCGTGGCCGCGCGCGGCCAGCGCGTAGGTCACCTTGGGCGGGATGGTCGCCTCGTAGTGGCGCGTCACCAGGCCGGCCTGCTCGAGCGAGCGCAGCCGCTCGGTCAGCATCTTGGCCGATACGCCGGTGACCCGCCGCTTCAGCTCGCCGAAGCGCTGCGGGCCGTGCTCGCCCAGGGTGTAGAGGATGTAGGTGGTCCACGGCCCCATCAGCAGCCGCAGGATGAAGTCCATCGGGCAGGACGCGCTGGTCCCGTCGCCGCCGCCGTTCTTTCCCAACATCATCGCCGGAATCCTCGCCCCGATTGCATGGTGAGGCTGATCTGGGGATTATCTTTGGTTACGTCAAGGTACCTACTTTAAAAAGGTTTCCCCTGCCTCTATCTCCCTCAGGTAACGAAAGGTGACTAGATAGGTACTGGTTACCGATCCCATCCTGAAGGAGAGACTTCCATGGTCAATGTCGCTGTCGTCTACCACTCCGGCTTCGGCCACACCCAGGCGCTGGCCGAGGCCGTTGCTGCCGGCGCCCGCTCGGCCGGCAACACCGTCAACGTCGCGCTGATCCCGGTCGCCGAGGCGGAGGCGCGCGGCGAGGAGCTCGATCGCGCCGACGCCATCGTCTTCGGCTCGCCGACCTACATGGGCGGCGTGTCGGCGGAATTCGCCAAGTTCAAGGACTGGAGCTCCAAGCGCTGGTACGCCGATGCCTGGAAGGACAAGATCGCCTCGGGCTTCACCAGCTCCGCGGCGTGGAGCGGCGACAAGCTCGCCACGCTGAACCAGCTCATGACGCTCGCCATGCAGCATGGCATGGTCTGGGTCGGGCTCGGCCTGAAGCCGGGCAACAACCACTCCAAGGGCAGCGACGCCGACCTCAACCGCGTCGGCTCGTTCCTCGGCGCCATGGCCCAGGCCAATGGCGACCAGGGCGTCGAGGGCATAGCGGCCAGCGACTTCGCCACCATGGAGGTGCTGGGCAAGCGCGTCGCCGAGATCGCCCGCCGGCACAAGGCGGGCCGGACGCAGCTGGCCGAGGCGGCGTAGGCTTTTTCCGACAATCGGACAAACGGTGGTGCGCGGGCATCACCGTTTTTTGCGAATGAGAATCAATATTGTCATCTCTATTGCCCGTCACTTGATCACATTTGTTGCACCTCAATTCCGCTCTGCGTTGATTCCCGCAACGACCTGACGGATACTTTCGACAGACGAAAGAGTGCGCATCGAACGCACGGTGCCGGGGAGTGCAAACGCAGGACGGGCCGTCGCGGCGAACCGCGACGTCCGACTCCCGGCGCCTGATCGTCGAGGAGGTGCCATGGGCTCGATGAACATCACCAGGCGCGGCGCGCTGAAGCTGACCGGAGCGACGCTCGGCGCCTCGACGCTCACCGCGCTGGGCTTCTCGCCGGCGCAGGCGCAGGGCGCGGTGCGCGCCTTCAAGCTCGAGCGCACGACCGAGACACGCAACACCTGTCCTTACTGCTCGGTGGGCTGCGGCGTGATCCTGTACTCGATGGGCGATCGCGCGAAGAACGTCCACGGCAAGATCATCCATATCGAGGGCGATCCCGACCATCCGACCAACCGCGGCACGCTCTGCCCCAAGGGGGCGGCGCTGATCGACTTCATCAACGCTCGCACCCGCCTGCAGTATCCCGAGTACCGCGCGCCCGGCGGCAAGGCGTGGACGCGCATCTCGTGGGACGAGGCGATCGACAAGATTGCGCGCCATGTGAAGGCCGACCGCGACAAGAACCTCATCGCCAGGAACGCCGACGGCCAGACGGTGAATCGCTGGCTGACCACCGGCTTCCTGGCGGCTTCGGCGACGACCAACGAAACGGCATGGGCGACCTACAAGGTGGTGCGCTCCATGGGGATGGTCGTCTTCGACAACCAGGCGAGGGTTTGACACGGTCCGACGGTGTCCAGTTTGGGCCCGACTTTCGGACGCGGTGCGATGACGAACCTGTGGGCTGACATCAAGAACACGGATCTCGTCGTCATCATGGGCGGCAACGCCGCGGAGGCGCATCCCTGCGGCTTCAAGTGGGTGACCGAGGCCAAGCATCACAAGAAGGCCAAGCTGATCGTCGTCGATCCGCGCTTCACCCGCTCGGCGGCGATGTCGGACCTCTTCATCCAGATCCGGCCGGGCACCGACATCGCCTTCCTCGGCGGCGTCATCAAGTACCTGCTCGACAACGACAAGATCCAGAAGGAGTACGTCCGCACCTACACCAACGCGGCCTACCTGCTGCGCGAGGACTTCAAGTTCGAGGACGGCCTGTTCTCGGGCTACGACGAGGCCAAGCGTGACTACAACCGCGCCAGCTGGGACTACCAGCTGGGCGACGACGGCTTCGTGAAGTCGGACGACATGCTGCAGGATCCGCGCTGCGTCTTCCAGGTGATGAAGACGCATTTCTCGCGCTACACGCCCGAAATGGTCGAGCGCATCACCGGCGCCAACAAGGACAGGTTCCTCGAGGCGTGCAAGTGGATCGCCGAGACGTCGGCACCCGACAAGGTCATGACGTCGATGTATGCGCTGGGCTGGACGCAGCACTCCAAGGGCTCGCAGAACATCCGCACCATGGCGATGATCCAGCTGCTGCTGGGCAATATCGGCATGTCGGGCGGCGGCATGAACGCCCTGCGCGGCCACTCCAACATCCAGGGCCTCACCGACATCGGCCTGATGAGCAACCTGATCCCGGGTTACCTCACCCTGCCGACCGATCGCGAGGCCGACTTCGCGACCTACATGCGCACGCGCGGCTTCAAGCCGTTGCGGCCCGGCCAGACCAGCTTCTGGCAGAACTACGACAAGTTCTTTGTCTCGTTCATGAAGGCCATGTGGGGACCGGCGGCGACGAAGGAGAACGACTGGGCCTACGACTACCTGCCCAAGCTCGACGTCGGCGCCTACGACGTCCTGCGCGGCTGGGAGCTGATGCACCAGGGCAAGATGAACGGCTACTTCTGCCAGGGCTTCAACCCGCTGATGTCGTTCCCCAACCGGCGCAAGCTGCAGGCGGCGCTGGAGAAGCTGAAGTTCCTGGTGGTGATGGACCCGCTGGCCACCGAGACCAGCGAGTTCTGGCAGAACCACGGCGAGCACAATCCGGCCGATCCGGCGAAGATCCAGACCGAGGTCTTCCGCCTGCCGACCACGGTGTTCGCCGAGGAGAACGGCTCGCTGGTGAACTCGGGTCGCTGGCTGCAATGGCACTGGAAGGGCGCCGAGCCGCCCGGCGAGGCGATCAGCGATATCGAGATCATGGCCCGCATATTCCTCAAGGTGCGCGAGCTGTATCGCAAGGAAGGCGGCGCCTTCCCCGATCCGATCGTCAACCTGACCTGGGATTACGAGAACCCGGCCTTCCCCAATCCCGAGGAGCTCGCGCGCGAGCTCAACGGCCGCGCGCTGGCCGACGTGCCCGATCCGCGCGATCCGGCCAAGCTGCTCCTGCGCAAGGGCCAGCAGCTCGCGGGCTTCGGCGAGATGCGCAACGACGGCACCACCATGGGCGGTTGCTGGATCTATTCCGGCTGCTGGACCGAGGCCGGAAACCAGATGGCGCGGCGCGACAACAGCGATCCGGGCGGTCTGGGCCTGACGCCGAAATGGGCGTGGTCGTGGCCGGCCAATCGCCGCATCCTCTACAACCGCGCTTCCGCCGACGCCAAGGGCGATCCCTGGAATCCAAAGCAGAAGCAGATCTGGTGGAACGGCGAGCGCTGGACCGGCTATGACGTGCCCGACTACGGGCCGTTGGTGAAGCCGGAGGCCGGCGTCGGCCCGTTCATCATGAACCCGGAAGGCACCGCGCGGCTGTTCACGCGTGGGCTGATGCGCGACGGGCCCTTCCCGGAGCATTACGAGCCGTTCGAGGCGCCGGTCGCCAATCCGCTGCATCCCAAGGTCGGGCCCAGCCCGGTCGCCCGCGTCTTCAAGGGCGACATGGAGCAGTTCGGCAAGGCAAGCGATTTCCCGATCGTCGCCACGACCTATCGCCTCACCGAGCACTTCCACTTCTGGTCCAAGCACGTGCGCATCAACGCGATCACGCAGCCCCAGGAGTTCATCGAGCTCGGCGAGGAGCTGGCCAAGGAGAAGGGCATCGCCAGCGGCGACCTGATCGAGGTGCGCTCGAACCGCGGCCGCGTGAAGGCCGTGGCCGTGGTCACCAAGCGCATCAAGGCGCTGCAGGTCGACGGCAAGACGGTGCACACCGTGGGCATCCCGCTGCACTGGGGCTTCACGGGCGAGACCAAGAAGGGCTTCGGCTGCAACCAGCTGACGCCCTATGTCGGTGACGCGAACATCGAGACGCCGGAGTACAAGGCGTTCCTGGTGGACGTGAAGAAGCTCGGCACGACGGCGGCATAGGGAGGCGACGATGAGCAATCTGCAGTCTCTCGACCTTCGCCGCCGCTCGGCGACGACGACGCAGCCGCCCAGCCAGCGCGAATCGATCGAGGTCGCCAAGCTGATCGACGTCTCGCGCTGCATCGGTTGCAAGGCCTGCCAGGCCGCGTGCCTGGAATGGAACGACCTGCGCGAGGAGGTCGGCGTTACCGTCGGCGTCTACGACAACCCGCACGACCTGACGGAGAACACCTGGACGCTGATGCGCTTCACGGAGATCGACGTCGACGGCCGCTTCGAATGGCTGATCCGCAAGGACGGCTGCATGCATTGCGCCGATCCGGGCTGCCTGAAGGCCTGCCCGGCGCCGGGCGCGATCGTGCAGTACAAGAACGGCATCGTCGACTTCATCTCGCAGAACTGCATCGGCTGCGGCTACTGCGTGAAGGGCTGCCCCTTCAACATCCCGCGTATCTCCAAGAAGGACGCCAAGGCGTACAAGTGCAGCCTGTGCTCCGACCGGGTGGCGGTGGGCCAGGCACCGGCCTGCGCCAAGGTATGTCCGACGCAGGCGATCTCCTTCGGCACCAAGAAGGACATGGTCGCCTGGGCCGACAGGCGCATCGCCGATCTGAAAGAGCGCGGCTACAAGAGCGCCGGGCTCTACGATCCGCAGGGCGTCGGCGGCACGCATGTGATGTACGTGCTCAAGCATGCCGACAGGCCGGAGATCTATGCCGGCCTGCCCAAGGATCCGAAGATCAGCCCGCTGGTCGATCTGTGGAAGGGCATCGCCAAGCCGCTGGCGCTGGCGGGTGTCGGCCTGGCGGCGCTGGTCGGCTTCTTCCACTACGTCACCCATGGGCCCAACGAGGTCCAGGCGGAGGACGAGGAAGCCGCCGACAAGGCACGGCGCACGTCGGCGGAGTGATCGGCGGCGCGCACGAAGCGTAGCGCGGGAGCCGGCATACCCGGCCTCGCGCGGTAGTGCAGGGAGGGCCGTACCATGGCCGGCAAGAACAACATCTTCGATCGCTATACGTCGGGCGCGCGCCTCAATCACTGGATCAACGCGATCCTGATGATCTGCCTGGTGCTCTCGGGCATGGCGCTGTTCCATCCGTCGCTGTTCTTTCTTACGGAGCTGTTCGGCGGCGGACCGACGGCGCGCATCGTCCATCCCTGGATCGGCGTGCTGGCGATGCTGAGCTTCCTCGGCCTGTTCATCCGCTTCGTGCGCTTCAACCTGTGGAACAAGGACGACAGCGCCTGGATGCGCAACGTCAAGCACGTGGTCGCGGGCGACGAGGCCAAGGTGCCGGAGGCCGGCAAGTACAACGCCGGGCAGAAGCTGGTGTTCTGGCTGATGTCGATCCTCACCATCCTGCTGCTGACCAGCGGGCTGGCGATGTGGGCCTCGCAGCTCGGCGAGTACACGACGATCGAGCAGAAGCGGCTGGCGGCCGTCGTCCATTCCGCTTCCGCCGTGCTGCTGCTGATCGTCGTGATCACCCATGTCTATGCCGCGATCTGGGTCCGCGGCACGATCCGCGGCATGACCCGCGGCTCGGTCACCGGCGGCTGGGCGTGGCGCCATCACCGCAAGTGGCTGCGCGAGGAAGTGGGCAAGAGCAAGTGAGCCTTAAAGGACGCGTCGTCCCCGATCCGGTCGATATCGGCCAGATCGCGGCGCCGCCCTTCGTTCGCCTGCCCGACATCGCCACGCACTTCGCGCGGCGCGCGGCGCGGCTCGACGCGCTGGCATCGGGCAATCCGCTCGAGCCGTTCCTGCGTTTCGTCGCCGAAATCGCGCGCGCGCAGCACAAGGCGGCGGGCGAGCTGCCGGCCGGTACGCTGCCCGGCGACGACCACATCGCCTTCTGCAAGGCGCACGGCTTCGCGCTGATCGAGCGCCTCACCTGGGCGCGCGACGCGTCGTTCGTGGCCGGCGCGCGCGCCGTCGCCCGCGCGCTTCAGGACGTGACGATGCCCAAGCCGGCGATCGACGCGCTCGCCGCCTTCGCGGCGCGCGACGACAAGTCGATCGACGCCCTGGCCGATCGCCTGCTGCGCGAGAAGCAGGAGTCCTGGGACATGGCCGAGGTGCCGCTGGCGGCCGCGGCGCTGGAGCTGCACTGGGCGCGCATGGCCGCGCTGCTCGATCCGGCGGCGCCGGTGCCGCTGGAGCCGCGCAATCTCTGCCCGGTGTGCGGCTCCACGCCGCTCGCCTCGGTGATCGATGCGGCGGCGGGCCGGCAGGGCTCGCGCTTCCTGTGCTGTGGCCTGTGCCAGACGCAGTGGAACTACACCCGCATCCAGTGCGCCCATTGCGTCTCGACCAAGGGCATCGCCTACCACCATGTCGAGGGCGGCTCGAAGGCGGTGCGCGCCGAGACCTGCGACGAGTGCCGCACCTACACCAAGGCGCTCTATCTCGAGGAGGCGCCGGATGCCGAGCCGGTGGCCGACGATCTCGCCACGCTCGCGCTCGACATCCTGGTCGGCGAGGCTGGCTGGCAGCGCGCGCGGCTGAACTGGTACCTCATGCCGCAGGGCGAGGACGCGCCCGAGCCCCTGAGCGCTGCCGACGGCGCGGCCGACGCGTGATCGGCGCCCTGCGCCGATGGCTGGCCGGCAGCGAGCCGGTCGAGGCCGCGCTGGCCCGCGCGCGCTTGGCCTTCGATGCCGGCGATATCGGCACCGCCTTCGACATCTGGCACGCGCTGGCGCATCGGGGCGTGGCGCGTGCCCAGGCCAATCTCGGCGGCCTGTTCGCCACCGGTAACGGCGTCGGGCGCGACGACGCGGAGGCGGCGCGCTGGTTCCGCATCGCCGCCGAGGCCGGCGACGCCGTGGCCCAGCAGAACCTGGCGCTGATGTACTACGAGGGCCGCGGCACCGACGGCGATCTGGCGCAGGCCGCGCACTGGTACGCGCGCGCCGCCGAGGGTGGCGAGACCGAGGCGCAGAACATGCTGAGCTGGATGGCCTACGAAGGCGTCGGCATGGACCGCGACGTGATGCTGGCGCGGCGCTGGGCCCAAACCGCGGCGGCAGCGGGCAGCGCCTCGGCGATGGGCCGGCTGGGCATGATCTTCCACAATGCCGAGGGTGTCGAACGCGACCCCGAAGCGGCGGCGGCGTGGTTCGAGAAGGCGGCACGGCTGGGTGATAGCGAGTCGCAGGCGATGCTCGGCGCCGCCTATCACCTGGGCCTCGGCGTGCGGCAGGACCAGATGCTCGCCTATCGCTGGCTGGCACGCGCGCAGCGGCGTGGTAACGAGGTCGCCGCCGGCTTCCTGCCGCGCGTGCGCCCGCTGCTGGGCGACGCCGAGCGTGACGAAGCCGAACGACTGATCGCCGCCGGCGATGGTGCGTGATGACGTCTTTCCCCCGGAGGGGGAAGGTGCCCGAAGGGCGGAAGGGGATGTCGAAGACGAACGCCGGAGTCCGACTTCAACATCCCCCTTCCGTCGCGCTGCGCGCGCCACCTTCCCCCTCCGGGGGAAGGGAACAGAGTGAAGGAGACACCATGCCGGCCCAGGTCGACGAATTGCGGCGGCGCGCGGAGGAGGCGGGGCGGATCGAGGCTGCCTATCGACTCGAGTCGCGTGATCGACTGGCGGCGCTGGAGCAGGCGCGCGTCGCCGCCTATCGCCGGGTCGAGCTGGTCGACGCGCTGCTGCGCGCCGTCGCCGCCGGCGAGGATCGCGCCACCGCGGTCGATGCCGGCGTGCGGGTGCTGTGCGACATGACCGGCTGGACCGCCGATGACGCCGCCTGCGAGGAGGTGCGCGAACAAATGGCAGCAGTTGCCGACCAGGCCTGGCTCGCGGCGCATCCTGGCGAGGCGGGGGGCGACGTGGTGCAGGCCTTTACCCGCTTCGAGGCGTGGTATGCCTCGCGCTTCCAGACCGCCTTCACCGCGCTGGTGGCGCGCGAGGAGCCCAGCCTCACGCCGCTGGTCGACTTCTGATGTCCGCCGCCTTCGACGCCTGGCTGCGCGACACCTTCGCGCGCACCAGGGGCTTCACCGCGCTCCTGATCCTGGTGAAGCGCGATCGCGCGACGATCTGGCCGCTGGGCTCGTCCTACGCCAATGTCATCGGCAACGAGATGGCGTGGCGCGACTTCCGCGACATGCTCGACAGGTCGAAGCTGCAATGGGATGCGGTCGCGATCTTTCCCGCCACTGCGCCGCACGGCGGCCCGCTGACTGACGGCGAGGCGCGCTTTCGCCTGAAGCAGGCGCAGGATCGCCTGATCGAGGACCACGCCACGATCAACGAAGGCGCCTTCTTCGACCGCAAGGGCCGGCCGCTGAGGCTCGACCCGGCTTGAGTGCAGGGTGATAGCATATGGATCTCGGGCTTCCCTTCCCCCGGAGAGGGAAGGTGGCGCGCGAAGCGCGACGGATGGGGGATGTCTCAACGAAGTCGGTGTCCGTCTTCGACATCCCCCTTCCGCCCTTCGGGCACCTTCCCCCTCCGGGGGAAGGTAAGACCAAGGCAAATCGGTCATATGCGAGATTGACTGGGATCGCAGCCTTCGAACTCTTCCGCCGCCATCTTTGCGAGGAACGGCTCGATCGCTGCTGGCCCATACAGCAGCGCCGCGCTCGCGGCGGCCCAGTCGTCGGGCCGCACCAGCACGAACCAGCCCTCGCCATAGGGATCGCGGTTCACCGGCGAGGGATCGTCCATCAGCTCCTCGTGGCTTTCGACCACGTGGCAGGCGAAGGCGATCTTGGCCGGGCCGACATACTTGCCGGCCTCGACCACGGCGCAGGCCTGGCCGGGCTCGAGATGCCGGTCGGCCCGCTTGGGCGTGGCACCCACCACCTCGCCGCCCATCGCCACGGCGATGCGTGTCGGGCCGACGCGCACCAGACCCTCGGCTTCGGGCCGGTACCACAGCATGTTCTCGACGTCGTACCAGAGATCGTCGGGCAGCTCGCAGCCCTTCACGGTGGCCATGGAAGCCCTTCAGTGTGATTGTCATCCCGAGCGCAGCGAGGGATCCCGGAAACCGCCTGGATCCCTCGCTGCGTTCGGGATGACAGGTGAAGCACGTCTCAATAGGTCAGCACGCGGCAGTCTTCTTCCATGATCTTCTGCACCAGGTAGCCGGCGCCGACGAGCCCGGCGCATTCCGGGATCAGCTCCTCCTTCGTCATGTCGAAGAGCTCGAGGTTGTTGGAGCAGGCGTAGAGCTTGGCGCCGTTCTCGTGCGCTTCCTTGATGAAGTCGTAGACCGTGGTCCTGGCGCCCGCCTTCACATGCAGCTTCTCGGCCACGCCGCGCTTGAGCAACCGGCCGGCGGTGGCGGTGCAGATCACCTCGACCTCGTAGTCCATCGCCGCGGCCACGGCGGCCTGGTAGAACGGCGCGCCCAGTTCCTCGCCGTTGCGCGGATCGGTGTTGACCATCACGATCACGAGCTTCTTCATGGCGCGAGGCTAGCATGTCTGCGCTGCGCGTGCTCGATTTCGGCTCCGTCCCGCCGGTGATGTCGCTGGCGATCTGGCACGGCATCGCCGACGCCATGGGCGCCGATGACGATCCCGTGATGACCTTGTCGAACCCCGACGCGCCCTTCATCTGCGTCGGCTTCCACCAGGACGTGGCGCAGGAGGTCGACGCGGATTGGTGCGCCGCCCAGGGCATGCCGGTGATCCGCCGCGAGGCCGGCGGCGGCGCCGTGCTGCTCGATGCGCCGCATCTCTTCGTGCACTTCGTCTACCCGCGGCGGCTGGCGACGGGCCGCGCGGCGGCGCTCTATCCGCGCTTCATCGCGCCGCTGGTCGAGACCTATCGCGCGCTGGGCGTGGCCGCCGAGTACCGGGCGCTCAACGACATCCACGTCGATGGCCGCAAGATCGGCGGCTCGGCGATCGCGGCGATCGGCGAGGCCGTCGTGTTCGCCGGCATGATCCTGTTCGACTTCGACGCAGAGCGCATGGCGTGTGCCCTGCGCGTGCCGTCGGAGAAATTCCGCGACAAGCTGCGCACCTCGCTGGCCGATTACATCACCAGCCTGCGCCGCGAGCTCGGCACGCCGCCGTCGCGCGAGCAGGTGATCGCGACATTGCTGCACGGCCTGCCGCGCACGCTCGATGCCGCGCCAGTACGGGGCGAGCCGCGCAAGGACGAGCGCGTCGCCATCGCCCGGCGTGCGGGCTCGTTGCTCGACCCTGACTGGACGTACCGGCGCGGGCGGCGCGCAGTCGCCGATGGCGTGAAGCTGATGGCCGGCGCGGCGCTGGTCGAGGCCGACCACAAGGCGCCAGGTGGCCTGCTGCGCCTTCGGGCGCTGGCGCGCGACGGCGTGCTGGTCGATCTCGATCTCGCCGGCGACTTCACCTGCCTGCCGATCGACGGCCCGCCGAAGCTGGCCACGGCGATGTGCGGCCTGCGTCTCGACGCCTCCGACCTGCCGGCGCGCATCGACCGCTTCATTGCCGAACTCGGGCTGGACATGCCGGGGGTGAGCGGTGCCGATCTTGCGGCCGCGCTGGTCCGGGTCCTGCCCGCCTGGGCCGCGCGGAGCTGATCCCTGCCGATTCCTGAGTTTGCCGCCGCGATCGCTCGCCGATTTCGAACTCGGCGAGATTTGATCGCGCGACTCTGGCGGGATGGGCGCCTGGGCCGGGAGGGACCATGCGCAAGCCATTGATGATCGCCAGGCAGGGGCGGCGGCCGGAGGGCCTTCTGGGCCGCCTCGTGGCCCGCATCATGGCGCGCGAGACCGCCGCGGAGAACGACAGGGCGCTGGAATTTCTGCGGCTCGAACCCGACGATCGCGTGCTGGAGGTCGGATCAGGCCATGGCGCGACCCTGGCGAAGGCGGCGTCCATGGCCCCGCGCGGCGATCTGTCGGGAGTCGACTTCTCGCCGGTCATGCATCGCCACGCCACGCGCCGCCACCGCGCCCTGGTGCGGGAGGGGCGCGTCGGCTTCCATCTCGGGCGCAGCGACCGGCTGCCCTTCGCCGATCGGACCTTCGACAAGGCCTACGCGGTCCACACCATCTATTTCTGGTCCTCGCCGCAGGATCACCTGGGAGAGATCCATCGCGTGCTGAGACCCGGCGGCCGCTTCGTGCTCGGCTTCCGTCCCGCCGAGGATTCGCGGTTTGGTGCCATCTTCCCGGCGGAGATCTATTGCATCCGTCCCGAGGCCGAGGTCGTGGACTGCGTGCGCCGCGCCGGCTTCGACGTGCTCGACACGCAACGGCGTGACTTCGGCGCCAGGCAGATGAGCTTCATCGTGGCGGCGAGCTGAGGGCTCAATTGCGCCTGTCATCCTCGGGGCCGTCCGCGGCCCCTGTAGTGCAGGGGGGGGTCTCTTTGGGAGCGCCGGCGCTCCCAGGAAGACATGCTGGATCCCTCGCTACGCTCGGGATGACAGTTGCGTTTGATGGGCGGCGCGTCGCAATGGGCGAGCAGGGCGCCGTTTGCTCCCTCTCCCCGCTCGCGGGGAGAGGGTCGGGGTGAGGGGCCGCATCAAGCGTCGCACCGCCACCGTGCGCAACCAGGATCAACCCCTCACCCCAACCCTCTCCCCGCAAGCGGGGAGAGGGAGCAGAGCACTACTTCTTGCTGATGTTCCAGAACACCGCGGCCGGGCCCTGCAGCCAGCCCTCGACCACGCCCTTGCGATAGGCGCCGAAGGCCTTGTACTGGCCGACGACGAGGTAGTGCGCCTGCTCCATCACGCGGTCCTGGATCTTGAAGGCGAGATCCTTCTTGGCCGCGTCGTCGGTCGCGCGCGAGTAGTCGGCGCGCAGCTTCTCCAGCGCCTCATCGCACGGCCAGCCGAACCACGCCTTCTCGCAGCCGCCATTGGTGAAGGCGTTGGCCACCGGGTTGGCGGCATCGACCGCCACCGTCGTGGTGAAGAACATGTTCCAGCCGCCCTGTGCCGGCGGATCCTTCTTGGCGCGGCGCGACACCACCGACTGCCAGTCCATCGAGTGCATGTCGACCTTGAAGCCGGCCCGCTCGAGCTGCGCCTTGGCCACCGGCGCCAGGCGGTTGGACGATTGCAGGTCGGTCTGGTGCATCAGCACGATCGGCGTGCCGTCATAGCCCGACTCCTTGAGGAGCGCGCGCGCCTTCTCCAGGTTGGGCTTGAGCAGCAGATCGCCATAGGTCTTGGTGTGCGGGTTGCCGCAGGTCAGTGGCGCGTTGCACTCGAAATAGATGTCCTTGTCGCCGACCTGGGCCTCGAGATAGTCGCTCTGTGCCGTGGCGTAGAATGCCGCCAGCCGCGCCTTGGGGTTGTTGAACGGCGGGTGCAGGTGGTTGAAGCGGCCGATGATCTGGCTGCCCAGCGGGTTCCAGCCGTAGAGCGCGATGTTCTTGTCCTTCTGCAGGACCGGGAACAGGTCGGGCGGCGGCGCCTCGATCATGTCGATCTCGCCGGCGAGCAGCGCGTTGGCCGCGGTCAGCGGGTCGGGCATGGCGATCCATTCGACGCGGTCGACCTTGACCACCTTGCCGCCGGCCATCCCCGAGGCCGGCTCGCCGCGCGGCTTGTACTTGGGGTTCTTGAGGTAGATGACCTTGTCGCCGGGCTTCCACTCCTTGGCGCTGAAGATGAACGGGCCGGAGCCGGTGAAATCCTTGATCTGCTGGTTCGACGGCGTCGCCGCGACCCGCGCCGGCATGATGAAGGGCACCAGCGAGCTCGGCTTGCCCAGGGTCTCGATCACCAGGCCGTAAGGCTCCTTCAGCACCAGCTTGAAGCTCTTCGCGTCGATGGGCGTGATCTCGCTCACCCGCGTCCACAGTTGCTGGGCCATCGAATCGCGCTCGGCCCAGCGCTTGAGCGAGGCCACCACGTCGGTGGAGGTCACCGGCTGGCCGTCGTGGAACTCCAGGCCGTCGCGCAGGGTGAAGGTCCAGGTGAGCTTGTCGTCGCTCACCGTCCACTTCTCGGCCATCTGCGGGCGGATCGCCAAGGTCGAGTCCTGGCCCAGCAGCGTGTCGTAGATCAGGTAGCCGTGGTTGCGCGTGATGTAGGCGGTGGTCCAGATCGGATCGAGGATCTTCAGGTCCGAATGCGCCACGACCCGCAAGGTCGTCTGCGCCTGCGCCGCGGCCGCGAACGAAAGCGCCATCGCGCTGGCCGCCGCCGATTTCGCGATCTTCCCGATGAACGACATGGTCCGTCTCCGTTACCAACAACCGGCGCCACGATAGCAGGCGCCGACGCCCTGCCAAACAATCATGCCAATTCGCTTGCACGCACCATGCCGGCGCCGCAGGCTCAGGCACGATCCGTCATCCCGAGCGCAGCGAGGGATCCAGGCTGCTCCTGGATCCCTCGCTGCGCTCGGGATGATGGGGTGGACGGCCCCCAAACGGCATCGAGCGTGCCACACTGGTGTCGTTGAAGCAGCCAGTCAAAGGGGACCGTCCATGGAACAGGCTATCACGATCGGACTGGACATCGCGAAGAACGTCTTCGAGCTGCATGGCCGCGACGCCAGCGGCAAGGTGGTGTTGCGTCGTCGCCTGAAGCGGGCGCGGATGGCGGAGTTCTTCGCCGGGCTGCCGAAGGCGACCATCGGCATGGAGGCGTGCGGCTCGGCGCACCACTGGGGGCGGGTGCTTCAGGGTCTGGGCCACGAGGTTCGGCTGATGCCGCCGGCCTACGTGAAGCCCTACGTCAAGCGCAACAAGAACGACGGGCGCGACGCTGAGGCGTGCTGCGAGGCGATGAGCCGTCCAGACATGCGCTTCGTGCGGCTGAAGACGGTGGAGCAGCAGGCGGCGCTGTCGCTGCATCGCAGCCGCGAGCTGCTGGTGCGCCAGCGCACGCAGACGGCCAACGCCCTGCGCGCGCTGCTGGGCGAGTTCGGCATCGTGGCGCCGGTCGGCAAGCGCGGCCTGGATCAGCTGCTGGCGGCGATCGGCGAGGACACGGCAGGGCTGCCGCGCTCGGCTCTGATGTCTGCGCGCAGCCTCGCGGCCCATCATGCCCAGCTCGAGACGACGATCGAGGAGCTGCAGGCAAGCATCGTGGCTGAAGCGCGGGCCGACGCCCGGGCGCTGCTGTTGGGGAGCGCGCCCGGGGTCGGCCCGCTCACCGCCCATGCCCTGCTCGCCACCATGCCGGATCCGGCGATGTTCAAGAGCGGCCGCGACTTCGCCGCCTGGCTCGGCCTGACGCCGCACGACCAGTCGAGCGGCGACAAGCAACGCCTCGGCGCCATCACCAAGCAAGGCGACCGCACCCTGCGCCGCCTGCTCGTGCTCGGCGCCACCGCCTGGCTGCGCCACGTCGCCCGCCAGCCCGACAAAGCCTCGCCCTGGCTGCGCCGCCTGATGGCGCGCCAGCACAAGAAGAAGGTGCTGGCCGTCGCCCAGGCCGCCCGCACCGCCCGCATCCTGTGGGCCATGCTCAGGGACAACCAGCCCTATCGCGCTCCGCTCGCCGCCTGAGACGACGAGCCGGCGCCAACCCTTCGCAAGGAGCCAGCAACGATAGATGGCGAAATCGGTAGGCCTACCGGACCGGGAACACTCCCTGCTGTCATCGCCCCTCGAGGGCGTCGGGATGATTGGAGATCACGGCCACGGATACCTTCTTGGCCAGCGGCTCTCACTGCCGCACACACAGGTCGCATACATGACTGCTCCTACCTGCTCGCCAAACGTCGCTACTCACACCTTGCGAAACGGGGGCCGTCCATACATGACAGCCAGTGCAGGAATGGGAGGCAGGCATGGCGACGATGGGCGTCTATCGCTATCCGCACATGGACCAGGTCGTGTTCGGCAAGCCGTGCGCCGAGGCGCTGGCCGAGGAAACGGCGCGCATCGGCGCCAGCAAGGTCTTCATCGTCGCCAGCGGCACGCTCAACCGCACCTCCGATGTGGTGCGCAACGTGGTCGGCAGGCTGGGCAACCGGTACGCCGGCACGTGGGATCGCATCGCCGCGCACACGCCGCGCACCGACTGCGTCGCCGCCGCCAACGCCGCGCGCGAGGCCGGCGCCGACCTGATCGCCACGGTGGGCGGCGGCTCGGTGACCGATGCCGGCAAGATGATCCAGCTCTGCCTCGCCAACGACGTGACCAAGCCCGAGCAGCTCGACGACTACAGGCGGATCACCAATGCCACCCCGCCGACGCGCCGGCCGGTGAATGCGCCCACGGTGCGCCAGGTCGCCGTGCCGACCACGCTGTCGGCCGGCGAGTTCAATCCCGGCGCCGGCTGCACCGACACGGCGACGAGGAAGAAGGAATCGTATTTCCACCCGCTGCACGTGCCGCGCGTCGTGATCCTCGATCCGGCGGCGACGGTGCACACGCCGCTGTGGCTGTTCCTGTCCAGCGGCATCCGCGCCGTCGATCACGCCGCCGAGGACATCTGCTCGCCGCGCTGCAACGCCTACTCCGAGGCCGCCGACATCCACGCCCTGAAGCTGCTGAGCCGCGGCCTGCGCGGCGTGAAGGCCGACGAGTCCGACATGGCGGCGCGGCTCGACTGCCTGATGGGCATGTGGCTCTCCGTGGTGGGATCGCAGGCCGGCGTCGACAAGGGCGCCAGCCACGCCATCGGCCATATCCTGGGCGGCACCGCCGGCGTGCCGCACGGCTACACCTCGTGCGTGATGCTGCCCACCGTCATGCGCTGGAACAAACTGGTGAATGCCGAACGCCAGGCGGTAGTCAGCGAGGCGCTGGGCCGGCCCGGCATCGATGCCGGCGACGCGCTGCACGAGCTGATCAGCGGGCTCGGCCTGCCGCGCACCCTGAAGGAGGTCGGCGTCGGGCCCGAGCAGTTCGACCTGCTGGCCGAGAACACCATGCACGATCGCTGGACCTACACCAACCCGCGCAAGATCGCCGGGCCGGCGGACGTGAAATCGATCCTCGAGATGGCGGCCTGAATCGGCAAGGGGTCCCGGCGATTGCCCGCCGGGACCCCTTCGGCTCAGCGCGTGTGATCAATACGTGCGCCGATCCCACCAGTAGCTGGGATAGCGCCGGTCAGGCGAGGCGCCCGGACCGCCGCGCGGGCCGGGCGGATTCTCCCAGTTCGTGCCCGGACCACCGCGCGGACCCGGCGGGTTGTCGTCGCGGTCGAACAGGTAGTCGCGGCCATAGCGTGGCGAGTAGTAGCGTGGCGGCTCATGCCACACCCAGCGGCCGCGCCAGCGGTCCCAGCGATACTCGGCCTTCTCGACCGCCGTATCGCCCTGGGTGGACATCATCGGGCCCGCGGCCAGCACGGGCGCGGCGCTGAAAGCCAGCAGGGCCGCGCCGGCACCGGCCAGCAGGATCTTCTTCATCGGCGTCATGGGACAGCTCCCTTGTTGCCTGCCCGCTGCTCGCGGGCTTCAAGGAGTCAATGGTGCTTGCGGGGACCGGGTTGCCGGCGGCCAGGAGGCATTTGCCCGTCGAGGCGTGACGCGCGGGCCGCCCGATTGCTGCCGCAAGTGCCTTACCATCGCCAGTGGCCGGAATAGCCGCGATGGGGCCTGTGGTAACTGTTCCAGGAGCGATATCCTGGCGCGTAGTAGGGGCGGTGGCCCCAGTAACGGTGGCCGTAGCGCGGTACGTAGTGGTTGCGGTAGCGCCACTGCCCGTGGCCGTAACGCGGCGAATGATAGTAGCGGCGCGGCGCGGCATGGCCGGGCCAACGATGGCGCCAGCGGTCGCCGCGGTACTCGACCTCCTGCACGCTTCCGCCGTTGACCGTCCGATCGCTGGCGCCCGGCATCATCGGGCCCGCGGCCCGTCCGGGCGCGGCACTGAAGGCCAGCAGACCTGCGCAGGCGGCTGCCAGCAGGATCTTCGTCATCGTCATGGGCCAACTCCCTTGGCTGCCCACCCGACGGTGGCGGGCTTCGGGAGTCAGGTAGGGATCGCGCCGCCGAGATTAGGGGCGGCAAGGGGGCATTTGCGTATCGGGGTGTGACCGCGCCACATGCAAAAGGCCGCCCTCGCGGGCGGCCTTTGGCGCCATGGGCTGGCGGCTCTTCAGGCGGCCTGCTGGACGGTGATGCCCTTGTCCCTGAAGACCTGCTCGAGCTCGCCGGTCTCGTACATCTCGCGCACGATGTCGCAGCCGCCGACGAACTCGCCCTTGACGTAGAGCTGGGGGATCGTCGGCCAGTCGCTGAACTCCTTGATGCCCTGGCGGATGGCCGGATCGACCAGCACGTTGACGCCCTTGAAGCGCACGCCCAGGTGCTCGAGCACCTCGACCACGGCGGCCGAGAAGCCGCATTGCGGGAACACCGGCGTGCCCTTCATGAACAGCACCACGTCGTTGCTGGTGACCTCTTCCCTGATGCGGTTGGCGACGTCGCTCATCGCAATCTCCTGTGGAACCTGTATGTCCAGTGTACCCTAACTGGCCCCGGGCGCCATGGTCGTCAACTTGAGCGCATGCAATTCCCCGCCCATGCGACCACCCAGCGCGGCGTAGACCATCTGGTGCTGCTGGACCCTGCTCTTGCCGGCGAAGGCTTTGGAAACCACTGTCGCGGCGTAGTGGTCGCCGTCGCCCACCAGGTCCTCGATCCGGACCTCGGCGTCGGGCAGCCCGGCCTTGATCAGGGCAACGATGTCGTCGGCGGCCATGGGCATGGATCGGGGTCCTTCAGGCCGCTTCGCCGGCCATGTAGGCGGGCAACCAGGTCTCGTGGGCGCGGCGCAGCTCGCCCAGCGATATGGCCATCAGGCCGCTGACCGTCACCGCGCCGCCGCCCGAAACGCCGATCCTGTGGGCCGGCACGCCCGCCTTGGTGGCGGCGGCCAGTACGGCATCGGCCTGGGCGGTTGCCAGCAGGTAACGGCCCTGGTCCTCGCCGAACAGCCAGGCATGGGTGGGGAGGTCGGCCGGCGGCTCGATCGTGGCGCCGGTCGCGCCCGCCATCGCCATCTCGGTCAGCGCGATCAGCAGGCCGCCGTCCGACAGGTCGTGGCAGGCGGCGACCTGGCCGGCGCCGATCCGCTCGCGCACGAAATCGCCGTTGCGGCGCTCGACGGCGAGGTCGACCGGCGGCGGCGCGCCCTCTTCGCGGCCATGGATCTCGCGCAGGAAGATCGACTGGCCGAGATGGCCCCCGGTCTCGCCGACCAGCACCAGCGAAAGGCCGGCCTCGCGCAAGGCGATGTCGACGCAGCCCTGCACGTCGGCCAGCAGCCCGACGCCGCCGATCACCGGCGTCGGCATGATCGGCCTTCCCTCGGTCTCGTTGTAGAGCGAGACATTGCCGGAGACGACCGGGAAGTCGAGCGCGCGGCAGGCTTCGGCCATGCCGGTGATGCAGCCGCCGAACTGCCCCATCACCTCGGGCTTGGTCGGGTTGCCGAAATTCATGTTGTCGGTGCAGGCCAGCGGCCGCGCGCCGACCGCGGTGAGGTTGCGCCATGCCTCCGCCACGGCCTGCCGGCCGCCGGTCCGGGGATGGGCGGCGCAGTAGCGCGGCGTGCAGTCCGAGGTGATCGCCAGCGCCTTGGGCTTGCCATGCGCCACGCGCACCACCGCCGAATCGCCGCCGGGGCGGATCGCCGTGTTGCCCATGATCAGGTGATCGTATTGCCGCCAGATCCACGCCTTGGACGCGAGGTCCGGGCAGCCGATCATCTTCAGGAGCGCCGCGCCGTAGTCCTTGGGCGCCGGCACGTCGGCGATGGCCAAGGTCGCCGGCAGCGTGGTTTCGGTCCACGGCCGCTCGTACATCGGCGCCTGGGTGACTACCGGCGGGATGGGAATGTTCGCGACCACGTCGCCGTGCCAGCGCAGCACCATGCGGCGCGTGTCGGTCAGCGTGCCGATGATCGCGAAGTCGAGCTCCCACTTCTCGAACACCTTGCGCGCCATCTCCTCGCGGCCGGGCTTCAGCACCATGAGCATGCGCTCCTGGCTCTCCGACAGCATCAGCTCGTAGGGGTTCATGCCGGTCTCGCGCATCGGCACGCGATCCAGATGCAGCTCGACGCCGAGCTCGCCCTTGTCGGCCATCTCGAACGACGACGAGGTGAGGCCCGCGGCGCCCATGTCCTGGATGGCGACGATGGCGTCGGTGGCCATCAGCTCAAGGCAGGCCTCGAGCAGCAGCTTCTCGACGAAGGGATCGCCGACCTGAACCGTGGGCCGCTTGCTCTCGCTGTCCTCGCTGAACTCGGCCGAGGACATTGTGGCGCCATGGATGCCGTCGCGGCCGGTCTTCGAGCCGACATAGACGATCGGATTGCCCAGCCCGGCGGCCGCCGAATAGAAGATGCGATTGGCGGGCGCGATGCCCACGGTCATCGCGTTGACGAGGATGTTCTCGTTGTAGGCGCGATGGAAATTGGTCTCGCCGGCGACCGTGGGGATGCCCATGCAGTTGCCATAGCCGCCGATGCCCGCCACCACGCCCGAGATCAGATGCCGCGTCTTGGGATGCGACGGGTCGCCGAAGCGCAGCGCGTTGACGTTGGCGATCGGCCGCGCGCCCATGGTGAAGACGTCGCGCAATATGCCGCCCACGCCTGTCGCCGCGCCCTGGTAGGGCTCGATGTAGGAGGGGTGGTTGTGGCTCTCCATCTTGAAGATGGCGGCCTGGCCGTCGCCGATGTCGATCACGCCGGCGTTCTCGCCCGGCCCGCAGATCACCCACGGCGCCTCGGTCGGCAGCTTCTTCAGCCACACCTTCGAGGATTTGTAGGAGCAGTGCTCGCTCCACATCGCCGAGAAGATGCCGAGCTCCACCATGGTCGGCTCGCGGCCCATGATGCCCAGCAGGCGTTCGTACTCGTCGGGCGCCAGGCCATGCTCGGCGACGACCTGCGGCGTGATCACCGGCTCGTTGGGCAGCTTGACTGGCGGGTTCTTCTCGGGAGCGTTCATGGTCAGGCGATGGCGGCGACGAGGCTTTCGAACAGGCCCTTGCCGTCGGTGCCGCCGAAGCGCGGCTCGATGGCGTTCTCGGGATGCGGCATCATGCCGAGCACCGTCTTGGTCTCGTTGAAGACGCCGGCGATGGAGCGCAGCGAGCCATTGGGATTGCCCGAGGCGAGGTCGCCGTCGTGCCCGCAATAGCGGAAGGCGATCTGGCCGCGATCCTCCATGCGCTTGAACGTGTCCTCGTCGACGAAGTAGTTGCCCTCGGCGTGGGCCACCGGCACGCGGATGATCTGGCCCTGCTGGTAGCGGTTGGTGAACAGGCTCTGGCTGGTCTCGACCGTCAGGTGCACGTCGCCGCAGACGAATTGCAGGTGCGCGTTGCGCATCAGGGTGCCCGGCACGATGCCCATCTCGGCCGCGACCTGGAAGCCGTTGCACACCGCCAGCACCGGCACGCCCTTCCCGGCGCGCGCCTTGACCTCGCGCATCACGGGCGAATGCGCCGCCATGGCGCCGCAGCGCAGATAGTCGCCGTAGGAGAAGCCGCCGGGGATCACGATCAGGTCGACCTTGGGCAGCTCGCTGTCGCCGTGCCAGACCATCGCCGGCGGCGTGCCGGACGTAACCGCGATCGCGTTGGCGATATCGTGCTCGCGATTGGTGCCGGGGAAGACGACGACGGCGGCTTTCATGGATCTCTCATTCCGCGGCCGAGATGGCGGGCGCAACATGGATCAAGTGGAAACCGCGCTTACGAATATCCGCCTTCGCCGACTTCTCCGAGAAATCGACGCGGCGAGCGCCAGTTTCCGCGAACGACTTGAACTTCAGCCAACGACCACTGTTGGGGCAGTTCACAAAGCGCGTCGGCGCTGTGCCGTCAGTCACCACGATCAGACTGTGGTCGACGGACGAGCGATAGAGATGGAAGATCATGCCACCGCTCACCGGCTCCGGTCGCCGCAAACCGGCGCCGATGAACGCGCCGACCCAGTCTTCGCGGGCCGTCGGCGGTATCTCGGGGTCGATCTTGCGTTGCGTGTTCATGAGCGCTGCAGGTATCGGGCGGTTTCGGCCGGCGTAGCGTGGCGTGCCGTGATCAAGCGCGCGCAATCCTGACGCCACGTGTAGACTACCATGACGACCCGTCCGCGACACGGCGTGAGGGCGCGCCAGCGGTCCTCATCTGTCGAGTGATCGAGGTCCTCCCCGAAGATCGCGGCCGCCTCGAGCGCGGCCGGCAGATCGACGAAGTCCACACCATGCTTGCGCAGCGTGCGGCGACGCTTCTCGTCATCCCACTCGTAGCATTGGCCGTTGACGACGACCCTGCCCACCGGTTGCTCACGCCACCAGCTCGATGCGGTAGTTCTCGATCACCGTGTTGGCCAGCAGCTTGCGGCACATGTCCTCGAGCCGGGCCTTGGCGCGGGCCTCGTCGGTCTCCTCGAGCTCCAGCTCGATGAACTTGCCCTGGCGCACGTCGCCGACCTCGGGGAAGCCCAGGCGATGCAGCGCGTTGCCGATCGCCTTGCCCTGGGGATCGAGGACGCCGTTCTTCAGGGTGACGTGCACGCGCGCCTTCATGGTCTCCTGCCTATTGCCCCGATGGCCTATTGAACCGTGGTCGGGCCGCGATGGTCGCCGGCGCCGGGGTCGAGCAGGATGCCGAGCCGCCGCGCGACTTCCTGGTAGGCCTCCTCGACCTTGCCGAGGTCGCGGCGGAAGCGGTCCTTGTCCATCTTCTCGTTGGTCTTCAGGTCCCACAGCCGGCACGAGTCCGGGCTGATCTCGTCGGCGAGCACGATTCGGACCATCTCGTCCTCGTACAGCCGGCCGAACTCGACCTTGAAGTCGATCAGCTTGATGCCGATGCCCAGGAAGAGGCCGGAGAGGAAGTCGTTGATGCGCAGCGCCAGGGCGACGATGTCGTCGATGTCCTGCGGCTGGGCCCAGCCGAAGCAGGTGATGTGCTCCTCGGTGACCAGCGGGCTCTTGAGCTGGTCGTTCTTGTAATAGAACTCCAGGATCGAACGCGGCAGAGGCTGGCCCTCGGGGATGCCGAAGCGCTCCGCCAGCGAGCCGGCGGCGACGTTGCGGACCGCGACCTCCAGCGGGATGATCTCGACTTGGCGGATCAGCTGCTCGCGCATGTTCAGCCGGCGGATGAAATGGGTCGGCACGCCGATCTCGTTCAGCCGCGTCATCAGATATTCCGAGATGCGGTTGTTGATTACGCCCTTGCCGGTGATCGTGCCCTTCTTCGCGTTGTTGAAGGCGCTGGCGTCGTCCTTGAAGTACTGGACGATGGTTCCGGGTTCGGGCCCCTCGTAGAGGATCTTGGCCTTGCCCTCGTAGAGGCGGCGGCGGCGGCTCATGGGGCTGATCTCCGGGGCATCGGCGGAGGAGGCCCGCCGCACCCGTTTTCCGAGGCGGGTTCTAGCAGGCGCATGCGCCGGGGTGCAACACGCAGGGGCCACCGTGACGCAGCCCCTTGCGAGTCACCGTGATCACTACCAAGTCACTGTCATTCTGTGCTTTTTTCGGTTAAATGACGCTCTAGTCACGTTGTCGCACGACCCTTTTCGGAGCCCGTGATGGCCGCCCGCCAGATCACCTACGATGCCGCCTACGACACCGTCGACCGCGACGATTTCCCGGCGATGATGGCGACCGGCCGCTACGGAAGGCGCAGCGACGCCTTCGACCGGATCATTTCACAGACGCACGATCACTTCTGGGACCCGCTGGACCCGACCTATATCGATTTCAGCCAGCCTTTCGACATGGCGACCACGCCGATCCTGCCGCTCGAGAACATCATGGAACTCAGGAGCGCGGTGGCCGACAGGCTGGACGAGCGCCAGAAGATCCAGCTCGCCAACGACGTCACCCACTGGTCGCTCAGCAGCCTGCTGCATGGCGAGCAGGGTGCGCTCTCGCTGTCGGCCAGCCTGTGCCACATCCTGCTCGACCCGGGCGCCCAGGAATACGCCGCCAACCAGGCGCGCGAGGAGGCGCGCCATGTCGCGGGCTTCACCAGGTACATCGGCCTGCGCTGGGGCGAGCCGCTGCCGGTGGGCGCCACGGTGGGCAAGCTGCTCACCGAGCTGGTCACCACGACCGAGGTCTATCGCAAGATCGTCGGCATGCAGATGCTGGTCGAGGGCCTGGCGATGGGCGCCTTCGCCACGCTCAACGCCCAGACCAACGATCCCGTGCTGCGCCGGCTGGTGCAGCTGGTGATGAGCGACGAGGCCTTCCACCACCGCTTCGGCCGCATCTGGGCGCAGCGTACCATCGGCAACCTGACGCCGGAGGAGCACCAGCGCGTCGAGGACTGGACCGCCGAGGTCTTCCAGGTGCTGTTCTTCAATCTCGTCAACGCCGAGCAGAAGCAGGTCATCTACGGCAAGTACGGCCTGCACTGGGAATGGGTGCGCGACGCCATCCGCGAGGTGTTCTCCGACGAGGACCGCCGCCAGCAGCTCACCAGCAGCACCAACATCTTCCGCGTGCTGATCAAGACCCTGCTGCATGCCGGCATCATCACCGACCGCACACGGCCCCTGTACGCCGTGTGGGTCGACATGAAGGAGCTGGCGAGCGACGGCGAGGAGATCCCCGGCGCGGCCGTGGCGGAAGAGACGATGATCATGCTGCGCGAGATCAACGCCAGGCGTAAGCGCATCGTCAGCAAGGATATCGTCGCGGCGCAGTAGCGATCATGCCTTCTCCGGAGGGGGAAGGTGGAACTGGAGCCACGGGCGTCGAATCAAATGCAACTGTCATCCCGAGCGTAGCGAGGGATCCAGGCGGCTTCCCTGGATCCCTCGCTGCGCTCGGGATGACAGGGTGCGCGCGTCGCTCTACGCCGGCTCCGTCAGCGCCGCCGCCAGCGCCATGCGCTCGCGCGGGCCGATGTTCATCGTGTCCTCGAGGTAGCGCTCGACACTGCCCCAGCGGCCCTCGATCGTGTCCAGCGCGGCGTTGAGGAATGACGGCCGCACCTTGACCAGCGCGGCGCGCACCTCGTCGGGGAACTCCGACGTGGTCAGCACCCGAGGCACGTAGTGATCGTTGCTCAGCAGGTAGTCGGCCTCGATCACGTCGCGCGGCACGCCCAGCACCGAGAGGATCAGGGCGGCGGCGACGCCGGTGCGGTCCTTGCCGGCGGCGCAGTGGAACAGCAGCGGCTTCTCGCCATCCTCCAGCAGGCGCTGAAACATCCTGGCGAACGAATCGTGCTTCTCCAGCGCGTACCAGCGATAGGTCTGCTCCATCACCTCGACGGCGACGGCGGCATCGAGCGGTCCGCTCTCGCGCCGACGGCGCAATTCGTCGGCCACGGTGGGCTCGATCGGCGCGTGCAGGCGCACGCCGGGCGCGAAGGCCGGCGCGGCTGCCGCCTCGTTGACGCCGCGGAAATCGACGATGGTGCCCAGACCCATCTCGTCGAAGCGGGCACGGCCGGCCGGGCTGAGTTCGTCGAGATTGGCCGAGCGATAGATGCGCCCGCGC
Source organism: Alphaproteobacteria bacterium (assembly GCA_019635875.1). Lineage (NCBI taxonomy): Bacteria > Pseudomonadati > Pseudomonadota > Alphaproteobacteria > Alphaproteobacteria bacterium. The sequence continues at coordinate 80,475 of JAHBYP010000008.1, read as the reverse complement.
CTGACGTGGCGACCGTCGCGCGTCGCATAGGCGCCGACGCAGCGGACGTTGCTGGTGCCTTCGATGGGGATCAGGCGGTCGTAGGTGGTCATGGCATCGGTGTAGAAGGCCAGTGTTTCAGAATTGATACCGCCGTAGCCCGCCATCGACCGGGATCACCGTGCCGGTGATGTAGCCGGCCAGCGGCGAGGCGAGGAAGCAGACCAGGGCGGCGATCTCCTCCGGCTCGCCGTAGCGGCCGACCGGGATCTCGTTCTCGGACTGCCATTGGCGATATTCCGGCGCGTAGTTGCGCAGGATCTGTTCGCTGTGGATGCGGCCGGGCGGGATGCAGTTCACGGTGATGCCGTGCTTGCCGACCTCGCGCGACAGGCCCTTCGACCATGAATGCATCGCCGCCTTGGCGCAGAAGGCACCGTTGATGCCGTCGGGCTCGGACTTGCCGGTGATGTTGACGATGCGGCCCCACTTGCGCTCAATCATGCCGTCGATCAGCCGATCGGCGATCTGGCGCTGGCGCGTGAAATTCAAGGTCATCGCCTCCTGCCACTGCGCCTCGTCGGTGTGCAGCTTGAAGTGGCGGCTGCCGCCGGCGTTGTTGACCAGGATGTCGACGCCGCCGAGCGCCTTGACCGCCGTGTCGACGATGCTCGCCGGCGCGTCCTCGCGCATCATGTCGCACTCGATCAGTGTCGGACGCGCGCCGCCGGAAGCGGCGATCTCCTCGGCGAGCGTCTCCAGCAGGTTGCGCCGCCGGGCGACGACGGCGAGCCTCACGCCCTCCGCCGCGAGCGCTTTGGCGATGCCGCGGCCGATGCCGATGCTGGCGCCGGTGACCAGCGCCGAGCGGCCGGCGAGCTGCAGGTCCATCTGCGCTACTTCGATTCTTCCATGACCTGGTGCTTGGCGTCCTCGAGCAGCTTGTCCATCTGCTTGCGCACGACGCCGGCGTCGGCCGGCAGGCCGGCGGCCCGCAGGTCGCCCAGCACCTTCTGCAGCACATCGTCGTCGCCCGGCTTCTCGAAGTCGGCCATGACGACTTCCTTGGCGTAGGCGTCGGCGTCCGGTCCGGCCTTGCCGAGCTGCGCGGCGATCCACTGGCCGAGCAGCCGGTTGCGCCGGTTGTTGACCCTGAACTGCAGGTCCTGGTCGCGCTTGAACTTGTTCTCGAAGGCCTTTTCCCGCTCGTCGAAGGTGCTCATCGCGATCTGTCTCCCGGGTCCGCAGGTCGTATTGCCGCGCGCAGTATATAGCGTCGGAGATGGGCCTCCGCCACCCACCCACACCTACCTTCCCCCGCGAGGCGGGGAAAGGTAGGGAAGAGTGTCGGGGTATCAGGAGGAAGACCGCATGAGCGACGATCTGGCGAGCTTGCGCCAATGGATCGGGCGAGGCGAAGCGCGCGACGATTTCGCCGCACCGTTCCCGCCGCATGCCCTGATCCAGACATTCGACACCGGCGATTCGCGCATGGCGGCGGGCGATGCGCTGCCACCGCTGTGGCACTGGCTGTACTTCCTCGACACCACGCCGCGCTCGAAGCTGGGGCCCGACGGCCTGCCGGGCCGCGGCGATTTCATGCCGCCGGTGAGCTTGCCGCGCCGCATGTGGGCGGGCAGCCGCTTCACCTTCCACGACGTGCCGCTGAGGCTCGGCGACACCTTGCGCCGCGAATCGGCGATCGCCGCGATCGAGGGCAAGAGCGGCAGCACCGGCGAGATGGTCTTCGTCACCGTGCGCCATCGCATCTTCGGTGCCGGCGGCCTGGCGGTGGAGGAGGAGATCGACGGCGTCTATCGCGAGGCGGCGAAGCCGGGCGAGGTGCAGAAGGCGGGGCGTCCGGCGCCCGGCGACGCGACGTGGAGCAAGACCATCAGGCCGGATCCGGTGCTGCTGTTCCGCTTCTCGGCGTTGACCTTCAATCCGCACCGCATCCACTACGACCAGCCCTACGCGACGTCGGCCGAAGGCTATCCCGGCCTGATCGTGCACGGCCCGCTGATGTGCCTGCTGCAGGTCGAGCTGGCGCGCCGATCGGTGCCGGATCGCCGGATGAAGAGCTTCGCGCTGCGCGCCCTGGCGCCGGTCTACGACCTCGCGCCCTTCGACGTGCAGGCCAGGCGCGAGGCGGACGGCTCGGTGACGACATGGATCCGCGACCCGCAGGGCGCGATGGCGCAGCAGGGCAAGGCGGTGTTCGCATGAGCGCGATGATCGACAAGCTCGACCACTACCGGACCTGGATCGGCCGGACCGACACGCGCGAGGACGTCGTCACCGCCTATCCGGTGCGCGCGATGATGGCGACGCTCGACACCGGCGATCCCGATCCGAAGATCGGCGACGAGCTGCCGCCCTACTGGCACATGTTCTACTTCCTCGAGGCCGCGCCGGCCTCGCAGATCGGCCCCGACGGCCACCCGCGGCGCGGCGGATTCCTGCCGCCGATCGAGCTGCCGCGGCGCATGAACGCCGGCAACCGCATCGAATTGCTGAAGCCGGTGCGCATCGGCGATGCGCTGCGCCGCGAGGCCAGGGTCACCGACGTGCAGGGCAAGACCGGCAGCAGCGGCGCCATGGTCTTCGTCACCGTGCGCAACACCATCGGCGGCAGGGACGGCCCGGCGATCGTGCACGAGCAGGATCTGGTCTATCGCGGCGATCCGGCACCCGACGCCAGGCCGGCCACGCCGAAGGCGGCGCCGAGCGATGCCACGTGGTCGCGCATGGTGACGCCCGATCCGGTGCTGCTGTTCCGCTACTCCGCCCTGGTCTTCGTCGGCCACCGCATCCACTACGACCTGCCCTACGTCACGCAGGTCGAGGGCTATCCCGGCCTGCTGGTGCACGGGCCGCTGATGGGGCTGATGCAGCTGGAGCTGGCGCGGCGCGAGAATGGCGGCCGCCGCGTCGCGCGCTACGAGTTCCGCGCCACGAGTCCGGTCTATCACACCGCGCCGTTCAGCGTGAACGCCCGCGCCGAGAAGGACGGCACGGTCACGACCTGGATCGCCAACGGCAACGGCGCGCTCTGCCAGCAGGGCAAAGTAACATTCGCGACATGAGGGCGGTTGCCGTTCGGGTCGCCTGACGCGAGCGTTGCACCAACCACAACACGGAGCCCCCATGCCGCTTGTTTCCGAAGTCACCGAGGACGGTGGCGATCCCATCCTGAGCAAGGCCTTCGCGCGCCAGCGCGAGATGTTCGGTGAGCTGCTCAATCCGACCAAGGTGATGGCGCATTGTCCGCCGATCCTCGAGGCCGCCGGCCGTCTGACCGTGGCGCTGGAACAGTCCAACCGCCTGCCGGCCAGCCTGCGCGCATTGCTCTACCTCAGGGTGGCGACGATCAACGGCTGTCCCTTTTGAATGGACATCAACGCATCACGTGTGATGCAGGCTGAGAAGGGTGGCGAAGAGAAGATGCAGAACGTCGCGCGCTGGCGCGATGCCCCTGTGTTCAGCGAGGCCGAGCGCCTGGCGCTGGAGTTCGCCGAGAAGGCGACCATCACCGGCCAGCGCGTCGAGCCCGAGCTGATCACCAGGCTCAAGCAGCACTTCGACGATGCCCAGATCGTCGAGCTCTCCGCCGCGGTGGCGCTGGAGAACTTCCGCAGCAAGTTCAACGTGCCGCTGGGGGTGGAGGCACAGGGCTTCTGCATCGTGCCGGCGCGCTGACTGAACGACTGTCATCCCCGGGGCCGTCCGCGGCCCCTGTAGCGCAGGGATCTATGCGTCTGAGCCTGGATCGCTACGCTCGGGATGACAGGAGACCGACCGCCGTAGGGGTGGAAATTGACCGGCCGCGCCGTCCTGCCATGATGCGCCGGACACAAAGTGGCGCGGACATCGCATGGCGGATTCGGCGGCAACCATAGAGAACCATGGCAAAGGGGCGCTGGCCGCCCCGTGGCGCATCGGCGTCGATGTCGGCGGCACCTTCACCGACCTGGTGCTGCAGGACGCCGAGGGCCGCATGGTGATCGGCAAGGTGCCCTCGGTGCCGGCCGATCCCAGCAGGGGCGTGCTCGACGCGGTGATCGACGTGGCGCGCCGGCAGGGCATGGCGGTGCGCGAGCTGCTGCAGGGCTGCGCCATGTTCGTGCACGGCTCGACCATAGCAACCAATACCATTCTGGAAGGCAAAGGCGCCCGGGTCGGCATGCTGACCACCGAGGGCCTGCGCGATTCGGTCGAGATCCGCCGCGGCCTGCGCGAGAACATGTGGGATCACCGCACACCGTTCCCGCCGGTTCTGGTGCCGCGCTACCTGCGCCGCCCGGTGCGCGGGCGCATCGCGGCCGACGGCCACGAGCTGGCGCCGCTCAGGATCGAGGACGTCGACGCCGCCATCGCCCGGTTCCGCGAGGAGGGCGTCGAGGCGGTGGCGATCTGCCTGATCAACAGCTACGCCGAGGGCGCGCACGAGGCCGCCGCGGCGCGCCGCGTGCGCGAGGCCAACAATGAATGGGCGGTCTCGGTATCGAGCGAGATCATGCCCGTGGTCGGCGAGTACGAGCGCGGCTCGACCACGGTGGTCGACGCCTATGTCGCGCCGCGCGTCGCGCCCTACCTGCGCGCGCTCGACGAGACGCTGCGATCGGAAGGCCTGCCGCGCGGCCTGCTGCTGGTGCAGAGCAATGGCGGCGTGGCCTCGGTCGCGCAGGCCGCGACGCGGCCGGTGAACCTGGCTCTGTCGGGCCCGGCCGCCGGCGTCGGCGCGCTGTCGATGTTCGCGCGCGCCGCCGGCACCGACGACCTGCTGTCGATGGAGATCGGCGGCACCTCCTGCGACGTGATGCTGATGGCCGAGGGCAGGGTCGCGGCGGCCGATCACCTGATGGTCGGCGGCTATCATCTGTCCACGCCGGCCATAGAAATCCATACGGTCGGTGCCGGCGGCGGCACCATCGCCGGCGTCGATGCCGCGGGCATGCTGTTCGTCGGTCCCAAGGGCGCCGGCGCGCGGCCGGGCCCGGCCTGCTATGGCTTCGGCAACACCGAGCCCACCGTCACCGACGCGCTGCTGGCGCTGGGCCGGCTGCGGCCCGGCCCGATCGCCGGCGGCGCCGTGACGCTCGATGCGTCGCTCGCCGAGACGGCGCTCGACCAGGCCATCGGCCGCAAGCTCGGCCTGTCGGTCGAGCAGGCCGCCTCGGGCGTGATCCGCCTGGTCGAGCAGAACCTGCTGCATGCCGTCGAGCGCATTTCGATCGAGCGCGGCGTCGATCCGCGTCGCCTGACGTTGGTGGCCGCCGGCGGCGCCGGCCCGATGCACGGCGCCTCGGTGGGCCGCGCGCTGGGCTGCAAGCGGGTCTACGTGCCGCGGGTCGCCGGCGCGTTCTGCGCGCTGGGCATGCTGCACACTGATGCGCGCCAGGACTGGCTGCGCGTCTATGACGGCGACACCGACTCGCTCGACACGGCGGCGCTCGCCGCGGCCTTCGCCGCGATGGAGACCGAGGCGCGGCGCACCTTGCATGCCGAGGGCTTCGGCAACGACCGCCTGCTGGTCGTGCGCGCGCTCGACCTGCGCTATCCCGGCCAGCAATCCTCGCTGCAGGTCGAGGTGCCGGCCGCGGGCTTCGACGCGGCTGCCGTGCGCAAGGACTTCGAGGCGCAGCACCAGCGCCTGTTCGGCCACATCCAGCCCGGCGGCCGCATCGGCGTGGTGGCGCTGCGCGTCGCCGGCATTGGCCAGGTCGGCGCGGTCGATCCGCAAGGGCCGCCCGCGGCGAGCGGCGAGGCGAGGCCCGTCGCGACGCGCCGCGTGTGGATCGGCGAGAAGGACGGCTGGGCCGAGGCGCGGGTCTATGCCGGCGCCGACCTGCGGCCGGGCCACGCGCTTGTCGGTCCGCTGATCGTCGAGGAGGTCACCACCACGGTGTTCGCCGGTCCGCGCGATACGCTCACCGTGGATGCCGCCGGCAATTTCGACATCGCGCTGGAGCAGCCATGACCGTCGATCCGACCACGCTCGATCCCATCGCGCTGGCGCTTGTGCAGAACCGGCTCGACCACATCTCGCGCCAGATGGGCTGGGTGATGACGCGCACCGCGCGCAGCCCGATCTTCAACCAGAGCCACGATTTCTCCTGCTTCCTCGCCGACGCGCACGGCACCCTGATCAGCCAGGCCGACGGCATTCCGATCCACACCGGCGGTGGCGGCTTCGCAGTGCGCGCCGTGCTCAAGGCCTTCGGCGGGCGCATCGAGCCGCTCGACGTCTTCCTGCTCAACGATCCCTACGAGGCCGGCGGCAACCACCTGCCGGACTGGGTGATCGCGCGGCCGGTTTTCGTCGACGGCACGCTGGCGGCCTTCGCCTGCAATCGCGCGCATCAGTCGGATATCGGCGGCGGCGCGGCCGGCACGTACAACGCCGAGGCGACCGAGATCTTCCACGAGGGCATCCGGTTGCCGGTGCTGAAGCTGGTCGAGCGCGGCCAGCTGCGCGAGGACCTCTGGGCGCTGCTCAAGCTGAACTGCCGCACGCCCGACCTGCTCGATGGCGACCTGCGCGCGATGATGGGCTCGACCCAGATCGGCGCCGAGCGCCTGCAGGCGCTGCTCGAGGAGTATGGCTTCGAACGCGGCCTGGTGCTGATCGAGGGCGTGCTGGCGCACGCCGATCGCAGCTTCCGCAACGCGCTGGCGTCGCTACCGCGTGGCGTGTGGCGCGGCGAGGAGCGCACCGACAACGATTGCTTCGAGACGCGCGACGTGTGGATCCGCGTCGCCCTCGATCTGCGCGACGACGGGCTGACCGTCGACTTCACCGGCACCGATCCGCAGATCAGGGGCTTCAAGAACAGCTCGGTCGCCAACACCTGGTCGGCGGTCTACATGGCGCTGGCGTCGTTCTTCGATCCGGCCCTGCCGCGCAACGAGGGCACCTTCCGCTGCGTCAGGATCGTCGCGCCCGAGGGCACGATCGTGAACGCGCGGCCGCCGGCGCCGATGACCATGAACACCGTGTTCATCGCCCACGAGATCGTGCACGCGATCTGGAACGCGCTGGGCAAGGCCTCGCCTGAGCGCGCCTGCGCCGGCTGGGGCAAGAGCATCCACAACGGCAGCGCCGGGCGCATCGGCACGGCCAGGCCCTATGTCGCCTATCACTGGCACGCCATGGCCGGCGGCGGCGCGGTCGACGGGCGCGACGGCTTCAACCAGATCGGCCACCTGATCGCGCTGGGCGGGCTCACCATCCCCAATGTCGAGGGCTACGAGCGCGCCTATCCGCTGACCATCACCCGACACGAGTTCCGCATCGATGCCGCCGGCCCCGGCAAGTATCGCGGCGGCACGGGCATCCAGTACGAGGTCGAGGTGCTCGAGCCGGCGGAGTTCTCGTTCCGCGGCGAGGGGCTGAACTACCGGACCGGCTTCGGCATCCAGGGCGGCGGCGCGGGCGCCGCCGGCGAGATGGAGCTGACGCTCGCCGACGGCACCGTCATGCCGGCGCCGAAATACGGCATCCGCCGCATCGACCAGCCGCTCACCGAGCGCGCGCTGTCGCCCGGCGGCGGCGGCTGGGGCAGCCCGCTGGAGCGTGACCCCGAGCGCGTGCTGCGCGACGTGCGCGACGAGGTCGTCAGCCCGCAGGCGGCGCACGACGTCTATGGCGTGGTGCTGGGCGCCGACGGCCGCGGCGTCGACGCCGCGGCGACGGCGACGCGGCGCGCGGCGCTACGTGAACCTCTGTCATCCAGAGCGCAGCGAGGGATCCAGGGTGACGACTAGATCCCTCGCTGCGCTCGGGATGACAGGTCACCCGAACACCCGCCTGAAGATCGTGTCGACCTGCCTGGTGTGATGGCCCATGTCGAAGATCGCCACGATCTCGTCGTCCGAGAGCAACTGGCGGATCTGCAGGTCGGCGCGGCAGAGCTGCATGAAGGCGGCGTTGCCCTTCCAGCCTTCCATGGCGTTGCGCTGCACGGCGGCGTAGGCATCCTCGCGGCTCATGCCCTTCTGCGTCAGCGCCAGCAGCACGCGCTGCGAGAACACCAGCCCGCCCAGCGAATCGAGATTGCCCTGCATGCGCTCGGGGTAGACCAGCAGGTTCTCGACCACGCCGGCCAGCCGGTTGAGCGCGAAGTCGAGCGTCACCGTGGCGTCGGGGCCGATCATGCGCTCGGCCGAGGAGTGCGAGATGTCGCGCTCGTGCCACAGCGTGATGTTCTCCAGCGCCGGCGTCACGAAGGCGCGCACCATGCGCGAGAGCCCGGTGAGATTCTCGGTCAGCACCGGGTTACGCTTGTGCGGCATCGCCGAGCTGCCCTTCTGGCCGGGCGAGAAGAATTCCTCGGCCTCGCGCACCTCGGTGCGCTGCAGATGGCGGATCTCGGTGGCGAGGTTCTCCATGCAGCCGGCGATCACGCCCAGCGTGGCGAAGAACATCGCGTGGCGGTCGCGCGGGATGATCTGCGTCGAGACCGGCTCGATGCCGAGACCCAGCGCCTTGGCGACATGCGCCTCGACGCGCGGATCGATGTTGGCGAAGGTGCCGACGGCACCGGAGATCGCGCAGGTCGCGACGTCGGCGCGCGCCGCCACCAGGCGTACCTTGCAGCGGCTGAAGGCGGCGTAGTGCCCGGCCAGCTTGACGCCGAAGGTCGTCGGCTCGGCATGGATGCCGTGGCTGCGGCCGATGGTCGGCGTCATCCTGTGCTCGAGCGCGCGCTTCTTCAGCGCCGCCAGCACGCGGTCGAGGTCGGCCAGCAGGATGTCGGCGGCCTGGGTGAGCTGGACTGCGAAGGTCGTGTCGAGCACGTCGGATGAGGTCAGGCCCTGGTGCACGAAGCGCGACTCGGGGCCGACATATGCGCTCAACCAGGTGGTGAAGGCAGTGATGTCGTGCCTGGTGACGCGCTCGATGGCGTCGATCTTCTCGATCTCCCCGGCCGGGTCGGCGGCCATCGCCGCCACGGCCTTCCGGCCGCCGTCCCGGATCGCCCTGGCCGCTTCCCGGGGGATGATGCCCAGCTCGCCCATGGCATCGCAGGCATGCGCTTCGACCTCGAACCAGATACGGAAGCGGTTCTGCGGCTCCCAGATGGCGGCCATCTCGGGGCGGGAATACCGGGGGATCATCGAGGCCTCGGATTTTTTTCGAGGTCTTTTACCCGATCCATGGGAGAAGTCATCCTCCCCCGGTTGACTGGACCGTGCCCTGTGGACGACCGACGCCTGCGGCCGATCGCCGAGTTTCCTGCTGCCGACCGCCGCGCCATCCGCGGCGTCTTCACCGACATCGACGAGACGGTCTCGAGCGAGGGCCGGCTCACTGCCGAGGCCTACGCGGCGCTGGAGCGGCTGAAGGCCGCGGGGCTGATGGTGATCCCGGTGACCGGCCGGCCGGCGGGCTGGTGCGATCTGATCGCGCGGTTCTGGCCGGTCGACGCCGTGGTCGGCGAGAACGGCGCCTTCTGGATGTGGCTCGACCGCTCGGCCGGAAGGCTGCGCACCCGCTATGTCCAGGACGAGTCGATGCGGACGGCGGGGCGGCGCCGGCTGGAGGCGGTGAAGGCCGAGGTGCTCAGCGAGGTGCCCGGCTCGGGCGTCGCCTCGGACCAGCCGTATCGCGCGGCCGACCTCGCCATCGATTTCTGCGAGGACGTGCCGGCCCTGCCGCGCCGCGAGGTCGACCGCATCGTGGCGATCTTCGAGCGCCATGGCGCGCACGCCAAGATCAGCTCGATCCACGTCAATGGCTGGTTCGGCGACTACGACAAGCTGACGACGACGCGGCTGATGATGGCCGAGCTCCACGGCGTCGACCTGGACAAGACCGCGGGCGAGTGGGTGTTCAGCGGCGATTCGCCCAACGACGCGCCGATGTTCGGCTTCTTCCCCAACGCCGTGGGCGTGGCCAACGTGGCCGACTTCGCCGACCGCATGGCGCATCTGCCGCGCTGGATCACCAGCGCGCGTTCCGGCGCCGGCTTCGCCGAGATGGCCAGCGCGCTGCTCGAGGCGCGTCGCTAGCTTGACCCTGCGCGCCGGCTGTCCGACTGTACGGCCGGCCGACAAGTTCGCCATACGGGGAGATTTTCTGATGCGCCTGTGCACCATCCAGCGCGACGGCAAGGCCGTCGTGGGCGTCAAGACCGACGCGGGAATCATCGATCTCAGCAAGCAGATGCCCAGGGGGCCCAAGACCGTCGTCGAGATCCTGGCCGGCGGCAAGGCCGTGCAGGACGCGGTCAAGAAGGCCTGCGCCAAGCCCAAGGCCGGCGCGCTGGTGAAGGAGAAGCAGGCCAAGTACCTGCCGCCGATCCCCAACCCCGGCAAGATCCTGTGCATCGGCCTGAACTACCGCAAGCACGCCGAGGAGACCAACAACCCGATCCCGGCATACCCGATCGTCTTCTGCCGCTTCAACAACACGCTGGCGGCGCACAACACGCCGATGCTCTCGACCTCGCATTCCGACCAGTACGACTGGGAGGCGGAGCTCGCGGTGGTGATCGGCAAGCGCACGCGCAACATCCCCAAGGAGCGGGCGCTGTCGGCGGTCGCCGGCTACGGCGTGTTCAACGACGGCTCGGTGCGTGACTGGCAGCGCAAGTCGGGCGGCCAGTTCACGCTGGGAAAGAACTTCGACGGCTCGGGCGGCTTCGGGCCCGACATCGTCACTTCGGACGAGCTGCCCAAGGGCGGCGCGCCCTTGCGCATCATGTGCCGGCTCAATGGCGAGACCATGCAGGACAGCAACACCGAGGACATGATCTTCGACACCGTGACGCTGGTCTCGGAGCTGTCCAAGGTCATGACCCTGGAGCCGGGCGACATCATCATCACCGGCACGCCCTCGGGCGTCGGCGCCGGCCGCACCCCGCCGGTGTGGATGAAGCCGGGCGACGTCTGCGAGGTCGAGATCGAGAAGATCGGCGTGCTGCGCAACCCGATCAAGGCCGGCAAGTAGCTGCCGCGCTCCTGAAACGCCAAGCGCGCCCCGCGGGGCGCGCTTTCATTTCACGACTGTCATCCCGAGCGCAGCGAGGGATCTATGCATCCTTGATCCCTCGCTGCGCTCGGGATGACAGCGGCGCTCAATGGTGATGCAGGATCTGGCCAAGGAACGTCTTGGTCCGCTCGTTCTGCGGGTTGCTGAAGAAGGTCTCGGGCTCGTTCTGCTCGACGATCTCGCCGCGGTCCATGAAGATCACGCGGTCGGCGACGGCGCGGGCGAAGCCCATCTCGTGCGTGACGACCAGCATGGTCATGCCTTCGCCGGCCAGCTCGGTCATGACGTCGAGCACCTCCTTGACCATCTCGGGGTCGAGCGCCGAGGTCGGCTCGTCGAACAGCATGATCTTGGGTCGCATGCACAGCGCGCGGGCGATGGCGACGCGCTGCTGCTGCCCGCCCGACAGCTGGCCGGGATATTTCAGCGCCTGCTCGGGGATGCGCACCCGCTCAAGCAGGCTCATGGCGATCTCCTCGGCGTCCTTCTTGGGCATCTTCTTCACCCAGATCGGCGCCAGGGTGAGGTTCTCCATCACGGTGAGGTGCGGGAACAGGTTGAACGACTGGAACACCATGCCGACCTCGCGGCGGATGGCCTCGATGTTCTTGACGTCGTTGGTCAGCGTGATGCCGTCGACCACCAGGTCGCCTTCCTGGTGCTCCTCGAGCCGGTTGATGCAGCGGATCAGCGTCGACTTGCCCGACCCCGACGGGCCGCACACGACGATCTTCTCGCTCTGGCGCACCGTCAGGTTGATGTCGGTCAGCACGTGGAACTGGCCGAACCACTTGTTGACGCTGCGCAGCTCGATGACGGTCGGCGCTCCCGAGAGATCGCGTCGCTGACGGGCCATGCGTGGTGCTCCCTGGGCGGCGCTCAGCGCCGCGTTCCCTTGTTGAGCTCGACCTCGAGGTACTTGCTGTAGCGCGACATCGAGTAGCAGAAGACGAAGTAGATGGCCGCGGCGAAGATGTAGACCTCACCGGGGAAGCCTGCCCAGTTGGGATCGACCAGCGCCTGGTTGGCGGTGTTGAGGAAGTCGAAGATGCCGATGATCAGCACCAGCGACGTGTCCTTGAAGAAGCCGATGAAGGTGTTGATCAGCGGCGGGATCACCACGCGCAGCGCCTGCGGCAGGATGATCAGCGAGGTCCGCTGCACGTAGTTCAGGCCCATCGCGTCGGCCGCCTCGAACTGGCCGCGCGGCAGCGACTGCAGGCCGCCACGGACGATCTCGGCGATGTAGGCGCCGGCGAACAGGATCACCGCGACCAGCGTGCGCAGGAACTTGTCGATGTTCGTGCCCTGGGGCAGGAACAGCGGCAGCATGACCGAGGCCATGATCAGCAGCGAGATCAGCGGCACGCCACGGATCAGCTCGATGAAGCCGACGCACAGCCCCCTGACCAGCGGCAGCTTCGATCGCCGGCCCAGCGCCAGCAGGATGCCGTAGGGAAAGGCGAACACCAGGCCGTAGGTCGCCAGGATGATGGTCACCGGCAGGCCGCCCCACAGGCCGGTCTCGACGTAGCTGAAGGCCTTGATCTCCAGTCCCCAGGACGGGATGACCCCGAGGATGCGCAGCAGCAGCCCGGCGCCGCCGACGATCGTCAGCACGCGGTGGACCATCATCTCGCCCGCGCCGGCGATCCCGGCGCGCATGCCCCAGCCGATCCCGCCGGCAAGGAGTCCGGCGAAGAAGAAGAGCGTGAGCGGGAAACGCAGCTCGCCGAACATCAGCAGGAAGGCGACGAAGGAGCCGGTGCCCCAGATCACCAGCAGGCGCCAGTTCCACATCCGCCGGTCGCAGCTCAGGACCAGCATGGCCAGCATGGCGAGGCAGGCGAAGAGCGGCCGCCAGTGCTGCTCGTAGGGGAACGAACCGAAGAAGATATAGCGGTACTTCTCGCCGATCAGCGCCCAGCAGGCGCCCTGGCTCTTGCCGCATTCCGGTCCGCTCTTGGCCTCGAAGGTGGCCTGCAGCAGCGCCCATTCGATGAACCAGGCGCCGATCCAGACGACGAAGCCCAGCAGCACCACCGTGGTCAGCGCGTTGCCCCAGCTCGAGAACAGGTTGCGCCGCAGCCAGCCCAGCGCGCCGCCCTCGACGGTTGGCGGGGCCCGGGTCCTGCCGGCCTGTTCGCGCTCGGCGATGTCGGCCATGGCTCAGCGCTCCTTCAGGGCGATCTGTCTGTTGTACCAGTTCATGAACAGCGAGATCGACAGGCTGACCGTGAGGTAGGCCGCCATGATGATCAGCACGTTCTCGATCGCCTGGCCGGTCTGATTGATCGTGACGTTGATCGAGGACACGAGGTCGGGATAGCCGATGGCGATCGCCAGCGAGCTGTTCTTGGTGATGTTGAGGAACACGCTGGTCATCGGCGGCACGATGACGCGCAACGCCTGCGGCAGCAGCACCAGCCGCATCGACTGCCCGCGTGACAGGCCGATCGCGGCGGCCGCCTCGCTCTGGCCCTTGTGCAGAGCGAGGATACCCGAGCGCACGATTTCGGCGACGAAGGCGGCGGTATAAAGCGTCAGGCCGACGAGCAGGGCGGTGAATTCCGGCTGGATGACGATGCCGCCCTGGAAGTTGAAGCCCTTCAGCTCGGGCCAGCTCATCGTCGAGGGCGCGCCGCCCATCAGCCAGACCAGGAAGGGCACTGCGAAGACGAGGCCGAAACCGACGAGGATGGAGGGGAACTGCTGGCCCGTCGCCGCCTGCCGCGCCCTGGCCCAGCGGTGCACCGCCCAGGCCGCGGCGATGCCGGCCAGCAGCCCGACGCCGATCCATTGGTGGACCGGATCGGCCACCGGGACCGGGAAGTACAGGCCGCGATTGCTGAGGAACACCGAGTCGCCCAGCATCCTGATCGCCTGGCGCGGACCGGGGAAGGCCTCGCTGATCAGCTTGTAGAACAGGAACAGCCACAGCAGCAGCGGCACGTTGCGGAAGATCTCGACGTACCACTCGCAGATCTTGGCCAGCAGCCAGTTCGGCGAGAGCCGGCCGATGCCGATGAGCGTCCCGAGAATGGTCGTGAGGAAGATGCCGAGCACCGCCACGCGCAGCGTATTGAGGATGCCGACCCAGATGGCGCGGCCGTAGGTGCTGGCCGGCGAGTACTCGATCATGGTGTCGCCGATCTCGAAGCCGGCTTCGCGACCGAGATAATCGAACCCGCTGGCGATCTTCTGCCGCTCCAGGTTCACCATCGTGTTGTTGACGAGGTACCAGGCGAGCCCGCCCACCAGGCCGACGACGACAATCTGAAAGACCCAGCCCCGAATGACCGGGTTGTTCCAAGGCGCCACCTTTGTTTGCGGCAGCGAGCCTATGGTGTCGACCGCCATGCTCTGCGCCCCCTGTGCGTCGCGGTTATGTCCGCGTTCGGCTTGTGCTGCGATCCGGGCCGGGACCGCCACCCGCGCGGGGCGACGGTCCCGGAGAGGCTATCAGCGGATCGGCGGGGCGTACTGCAGGCCGCCCTTGGTCCACAGCTGGTTCAGGCCGCGCTCGATCTTCAGCGGCGAGCCCATGCCGAGGTTGCGGTCGAACGCTTCGCCGTAGTTGCCGACCTGCTTGATGATGTTGACGACCCACTTCTCGTCGACGCCCAGCGCCTTGCCCATGCCGGGCGTGACGCCGAGGATGCGCTTGATCGTCGGATCCTCGCTCTTGAGCATCTCGTCGACGTTCTTCGAGGTGATGCCGTACTCCTCGGCCTCGACCATGGCGAACAGCGACCAGCGCACGATGTCGCCGAACTGGTTGTCGCCGTGACGCACGACCGGGCCGAGCGGTTCCTTGGAGATGATTTCGGGCAGGATGACGAAATCGGCGGCGGTCAGCGGCGCCGGCACGTTGGCGGCGCGCACAGAGTAGAGGCTCGAGGCGTCCGTCGTGTAGACGTCGCAGCGGCCGGAGAAGAAGGCGGCGCGGATCTCGTCGGCCTTCTCGATGACCACCGGCTTGAACTGCATCTTGTTGGCGCGGAAATAGTCGGCCAGGTTCAGCTCGGTGGTCGTGCCCGGGCTGACGCAGACCGTGGCGCCGTTGAGCTCCTTGGCGCTCTTCACGCCGAGCTTCTTGTTCACCATGAAGCCCTGGCCGTCATAGTAGGTGACGCCGGTGAAGTCGAAGCCCAGCGCGGTGTCGCGGGTCAGGGTCCACGTCGTCGTGCGCGACAGGATGTCGACCTCGCCCGACTGCAGCGCGGTGAAGCGCTGCTGCGCCGTGGTCGGCACATACTTCACCTTGGTGGCGTCGCCGAAGACCGCCGCGGCCACGGCGCGGCAGACGTCGACGTCCATGCCCGTCCACACGCCCTTGCTGTCGGCCAGCGCGAAGCCAGCCGTGCCGGTGCCGACGCCGCAGATCAATTGTCCGCGGGCCTTGACGGCATCGAGATCCTTGCCGGCATGGGCCGCACCGGCGGCGCCGATAGTGACGGCCAGCGCGGCTGCGCCCGCAAGCGATGTAATCGTCCGCATCATGTCTCTCCCTGTGATTCCAGATCCGGCTTTCGCCGCCCAAGTGACCGATCGTCGAGATGGAAGCACGAAGTGTGCCTGTCCCAGTGTTCGATGGCGACGCCCCTGCGATCGATGGTCCGTCGCCAGTTGGTCCCATGACCTCCCGGTTGTGCCCTCCCGCTTCTTAATTGGGCAGAATGCTTGCACGAGCATCGCTCCGGCGCAATCGCTTCGTGCATGCAGATGCACCGCGCAGGCAGGTTGCCCGCACGATATCCGGCGAGCCCGAGGCGCCGGTCGCCATCAGAGGAACGGCTCAGAGCCGGTCGCTGCGGCCGACCGGCTGTTGGCTGCGCTGCGCGCCGCGGCTGAGCTCGGTGCCCTGCCGCTGCCACTCGCGGAAGGCGACCAGGTCCTGGCCGGCGAGGTTGCCGCTGCCGGCCTGAACATAGGGCGCCGGATCGACGAACTTGCCGTCGATCAGCACGCAGAAATGCAGATGCGGGCCGGTCGAGCGGCCGGTGCTGCCGACATAGCCGATCACGTCGCCGCGACGCACCCTTGTGCCGGGCTTGGCGAGCGGCGAGAAGGTCGACATGTGGCTGTAGGTGGTGGCCAGCTGGTCATTGTGCACGACGCGCACGGTGCGGCCGTAGTTGTAATACCAGCCGGAGTAGTCGACGACACCGTCGGCGGCGGCCATGATCGGCGTGCCGCTCCTGCCTTCGATGTCGATGCCGTTGTGGAAGGCATAGCCGCCGCGACGCCACAGCCGGCGATAGCCGAAGGGCGAGGAGATGCGGGTGTCGATCGGCATCCTCAGCGCCGCGCCGCCGACGCGACCACCGTTGTCGTCGAAGAAACCTTCGGGCTGGCCCTTGGGCGCGAACCACCAGATCCGGGCCCGCCGGCTGTCGTCGTAGATCGACGCGGCGACCATGGTGACATGCCCGTCGGCGCCCTGCCGGCGCACGATCTCGACATTGGCGGCGGCCACGTTGAGACCGATGGGGGCGACGGACGTCAGTGCGGCGGCGGCGGCCTGGGCCGAGCCGGTGTCGAGGCCGGCGCCCGAGAGGGCGGCCACGGCGTTGCCGTTGGCCCGCACGCGATAGACGCCGGGGCCGGCGGCCACGGGCGCACTGCGCGGCACGGTGGACAGGCGCGGCGCGACCGGGCTGTCGCCGGGCGCGCGCCAGCTGCGCGGGTCGTCCTCGTTCTGTGCGCTGTCGGCCGACGCCTGTGGCGTCGGCGCGGCGGCGGCGACCTGTGCAGCGCTCGCCGCGGGCGCAGCCGGCGCGCCGCCGGAAAGGGCGAACTGTCCCGCGTCGCCGCGCTGCAGCTCGATCGAGCCGCCGCTGCTGTTGAACAGGCGCACATTCTCCAGCTGGCGGCCGCCGGCGCCGGGGATGGTCGCGCCGATCATGGCGCGGCCCGAGGTCACCGCCATCGGCCGCGCGGCCAGCTCGGTCTCGATCGCCCGGGCGGCGGTATCGGCATCGGTCCTGGCGACGCCCAGCGCCGTCAGGTGGTCGGCCCAGCCCTTCTGCGGATCGACGGAAAAGGCGGAAGCCTCGCCACCGGGCACGGCGCCCATACGGATATTGGCCGGCGGCGTCGGTGGACGTCGCACCGCGGCGGAGGCCCCACGATTGGTCGGCACGCCGCGATATACGGTGGGCTTCTTGGCGGAGGTGGCTGCCTGCGGCGGGCGCACCTGCAGCTGCGTCGGCTTGGCCTTGGCCTTGGCCTGCTGGGCGGCGCTGTGCTGCGCGACGAGAAGGCTGGATGCGGACACGGCGACAACGGTCACCACGGCGAGTGAGCGCCAACGGCGCGCGATCGTCTCTGGCATGAAACCCCTTCCCGCTTTTCCCGTACAGGGACGCTACGCCACTCTTTCTTTCTGTCTGTCTTGTTGTCGGGACGGGGTGGGTCGATCCGCGACGGCGCGTGGATCGGCCGGCCCTGTCCAAAACTCGGCCCTTTTGGACCACGGCAAGTATAGCCTGTCCAGCCAAAATCGTGACAAAATTGCCACACTGTGACGGTGTGGGCACAGTGCTTGGGGATAAGAAACCCTTGCCTTGTCAGGATGATAGAGGCAGCGCCGGCTTCGTCAGGCGTTGGGCACCGTCCAGGTCGCGTCCTCGTCGAGCGGATAGACCGGACGCGGCAGCTTGGTCCACTCGAAGTTCCCGAGGTTGGGCGAGGTCAGGCCGGGATTGTCGACCTCGATGATGTTCTGCGGCGTGGTGAACTGATCGAAGCCGGCGCGGAAATGGCCGCGGCTCTTCACGCACAGCGTGCGCGCCCCGGCCAGGATGTCGGGATCGAAGACCTCGAGCTGCATCGGGTCGAGGCATTGCTGGCGCAGGGTGATGACGGCGACGCGGATGCCGCCGAGGTCGAGCAGGGCGGCCGGGCCGAGATCGGACGCCACGCCGCGGATCAGGCCGCGGCGGCCGACGAAGGGCCCGTCGTGCAGCTTCACCACGGACGCGTCGGCCTCCCAGGGCTGGGAGAAGGACTGGGTCTCGCCGCTGTTGAAGCGGGCGCGGAAGCTGGCGCCTTCGCCCAGGCGATGCGCCTCGGCGGCCAGCGCCGGATCGTTGATCAGGCCGAACAGCACGTGCTGCGCACCCGCGGCCTTCAGCGCCTTGAGCAGGTACATGGTGTTGCCGCGCCCGCCGCCGCCGGGATTGTCGGCGCAGTCGGCGAGGATCAGCTTCGGCTTCGACGGATCCAGCCCGGTCTCGACGGCGCGGCGCACCGCGGCGTCGAGCGAGGTCATGGTGCGCTTGAAGCGCGCGCGCATGCTCCACGCCCGCGTGCCGATCTCCAGAGCCACGGCGCGGCCGGGGCTCACGTCGTCGCCGCGCACGGTGACGATGGTGCACAGCCCGTTGAGCGGCGAGTCGGCGAAGGCGAAGCCGGCCATCACCGAGACGTTCATGACCGGTCCGCCCACGCGCGTCTGGCCGTGCTGGATCAGGTCGGCGTAGGGCCCCTGGTTCGGGCCGGTGGCGGTCAGCAGCGAGATCGGCGGCGAGACGATCGGCGTCTTCACCATGGTGCAGCGTGTGCGCGTGCCGCCCAGCGCCTCGCGCATGTGACGGGCGGCCTCGATGCCGCGCTCGCGGATGTCGGTGTGCGGGTTCTCGCGATAGCCGACATAGACGCTGATGGCATCGACCAGACGCTGCGAGACATTGGCGTGCAGGTCGAAGACGCCGATCACCGGCACGTCGGGGCCGACGACCCTGCGGATCATGGCGTAGATCTCGCCGTCGGGGTCGTCGCTGCCCACCGCCAGCGCGGCGCCATGCGAGGAGACGTAGACCGCGTCGAGCGGCAGGTTGCGCCTCAGCCCGGCCTCGAAATCGGCCATCAGCTCGGCGAAATAGGCGGCATCGACCGGCCCGCCGGGCTGCGCCTGCGCCACGCGCAGCGGGATCGGCATCCAGGCGCCGGTGCGGTCCATCTCGGCGACGAAGCCCGGCAGGTCGGGCAGCATCATCTAGGCCGCCAGGCGGGCATCCTTGATGATGGCGTCGCCCGAGAGGTCGACGTCGCTGGCGAAATCCTCGCGCGTCGCGACCGGAGCGAAACGGTTGCACTCGATGGCGAAGCCCAGCAGGGCGATGCGCGGCACGGCGGCGGTCATGGTCGATCTCCCGGAGCGGGCGTCAGAGCTTCCTTCTCCCCGCGAAGGCGGGGAGAAGGTGCCGAGCGTCAGCGAGGCGGATGAGGGGCTTCTCGCGCAACAACATCGACTGTCGTTGTCGCGGCACCGCGAAGCCCCTCATCCGCCCTTCGGGCACCTTCTCCCCGCCTTCGCGGGGAGAAGGGAACAGTACGCCGGTCCTCGTCACCAGGCTGCAATGTCGTGCCGGGCTCATGGCCGCTCTGCGCTGGACGCAACCGACGCATGCGATTGTTGGTCTGCCCAACAATCAGTGGTACGACTGGTGGCATGGCGCGCCATTCGTCCGCCGGCCATCCACCGATCGATCGCGGCCTGCTCAGCGGGCTGGTCGGCTACGCGCTGCGTCGTGCGCAGTTCGCGGTGTTCCGCGATTTCGCCCGCGCCATGGCCAGCCTGCCGGTGCCGCTGTCGCCCGGCGAGTTCGGCATCCTGGTGCTGATCGAGCGCAATCCCGCGCTCAGCCAGACGGCGCTGGCGCGCGCCATCGGCGTCGACCGCTCGACCCTGGTGCCGATCCTCGACCGGCTGGAGCAGCACGGGCTGGTGGCGCGCAGGGCGGCGCCGCGCGACCGCCGCCGCCACGCCCTGGCGCTGGGGCGGCGCGGCAGCCGGCTGATGGCCGGCTATGTCGCCGCGGTGCGCAGGCACGAACGGCGCATCCAGCGCGGGCTCACGCCGCGCGAGACCGCCCAGCTGCTGCGCCTGCTCGACCGCCTGCGCGAGGGCGCGCGCTGAGCGGTTGTCGCGGGCGCTGGTTTGCGGCAAGTATCCGCGCCCCTCTTCCGGGGGGAACGGCGCGGAGTACGGGTGCATGGACGGCGAACGCAGGCTGACGGCGGCGGAGATCATCGAGCGCTTCAACGGCATGAAGCAGCCCGCCATCGAGACCCTGGGCGGCGAGGTGATCGCCGTCGAGCCCGAGACCGGGCGGCTGACCTTCCGGTTCAAGCCGACCGTCGCGATGTGCCACACCACCAACATTCCCGAGGGCGGCATCGTGCAGGGCGGCTTCGTCGCCGGCTGGCTCGACACGGCCATGGCGCATGCCTGCGCCGCGCGTTCCAACTTCACCATGCGCATGCCGACCCTGGAGCTGAAGGTCAGCTACCTCGCGCCGGCGCACCCCAACCGCGTCTACTACGCCGATGCCGAGATCATCCGCTGGGGCCGCAGCATCGTCTTCCTCGAATCGCGCCTGCGCGACGAGCACCAGCGCCTGATCGCCACCGCCAGCTCGACGGCGATGCTGACGCCGATCCCCAAATGACGACGCGCGTAGCCCTCGTCACCGGCTCGACCCAGGGCATCGGCGAAGCGGTCGCGCGCCGGCTGGCGGCCGACGGCTTCGCCGTGGCGCTGCACTCGCGTTCGTCGGTCGAGGCCGGCGAGCGCCTGGCGGCCGAGCTGCCGGGCGCCAGCTACACCCGCGCCGATCTGTCGGACGATGCGCAGACGCGCAATCTGGTCGCCGAGGTCGTGCGCAAGCACGGCCGCCTCGACGTGCTGGTCAACAACGCCGGCGAGGTGGCGCGTTTCGCGCACGCCGACCTCAAGGCCGCGACGCCTGAGGTCTGGCGCCGCATGATGGACGTCAACGTCGTGGCGCCGTGGACCTTGATCGCCGAGGCGGAAGAGGCGCTGCGCGCCGCGTCGACGCCCGGGCTTCCGGCCTGCGTGATCAACATCGGCACGCACGCGGCCGTGCGGCCCAAAGGCTCGTCGATCCCCTACGCCGCGGCCAAGGCGGCGCTGCATCACATGAGCAGGCTGCTGGCGCTGACCCTGGGGCCGGCGATTCGCGTCAACGTCGTGGCGCCGGGACTGGTCGACACCGCGATGTCGACCGGCTGGGAAGCCGCCTACGAGCTGTGGAACACGAAGTCGCCGATGCGCCGCCCGGCGCAACCGGCCGACATCGCCGACATGGTGGCTGCGCTGATCGCCAATCGCTACGTGACCGGCGAAGTCGTCATCGTCGATGGCGGTCTCAATCTGACGTAGTCTTCTTCTTCCTCCCTCTCCCCGCCCGCGGGGAGAGAGAGCATGACGAGGATTGTTCCATGCGTTTCGGCTGGCTGACCCTGCAGCTCTCGCCCTCGCCGGCGGAGGATGGCGCGCGCATCGACAACATCCTCGAGCAGGCGGTCTTCGCCGAGACGTTGGGCTTCGCCGATGTCTGGCTGACCGAGCACTACTTCACCGGCGAGAGCGTCTACAGCGACGCGCTGATGTTCGCCACGGCGCTGGCCATGCGCACGTCGCGCATCCGCATCGGCTTCGCCGTCGTGCAGACGCCGTTCCATCACCCGGTGCGGCTCGCCGTGCAGCTGGCGCTGCTCGACAATCTCAGCAAGGGCCGCATCGATGTCGGCGTCGGCAAGGGCACGGTCTACAACGAGTACGAGTTCGTCGGCCACGGGCTGCGCAGCCACGACAGCCGCGAGCGCATGGCCGAGGCGGTCGAGATCCTCGAACGCGCCTGGCGCGAGGCGCCGCTCAGCTACAAGGGCCGGTACTTCGACATCCACATGCCCGAGCTGCGGCCCAGGCCGGTGCAGCAACCGGGCCCGCCGCTGTGGCGCAGCGTGATCTCGCCGGGCTCGTTCACGGAGTGCGGCAGGCTGGGCGTGCCGATCCTCACCGCGCGCCTGCCGGTGCCGCGCATCCGGGAGCGCTGGGCGCTCTACGAGAAGGGCCTCGACGAAGGCGGCCATGACGCGGCGACGCGCCAGCGCCTGCTCGAGCAGAGCGCGCTGTGGCGCAACGTCTACATCGCCGATTCCGACGCCCAGGCCGAGGACGAGCTCAGCGAGCTCCTGACCGAGACGCGCCACCACATGATGCATGTGCGCGAGGCCTTCAATCCGCCCGACTTCGTCGTCGAGCCGGCGGCGCTCAATCCGTGGACCGACCCCGCCGTGCCCGACTCGGTCGGCGTGCCCTTCGCGCTGTCGACCGGCTCGCTCTACGGCACGCCCGGCCGCGTGCGCGAGCAGGTCGCCGAGCTGCGCGACGTCGGCGTGCGCCACCTGCTGTGCCAGACCGGCTTCGGCGCCATGGACCACGCCCGCAACATCGCCTCGATGCGCAGGTTCGGTGAGGAGGTCATGCCGGCGTTTCGGCAGACGTGACTTTTCAGGGGCGGAACCTCCGCCTTTTTGGGTGCGTTGCAGAATCCCGTACCCATGGAGGGCCGCATGAATTGGGATCGTATCGAAGGCAACTGGAAGCAGTTCAAGGGTCAGATCAAGGAGGGCTGGGGCAAGCTCACCGACGACGACATCGCCATGATCAACGGTCAGCGCGACCAGCTCGTCGGCAAGATCCAGGAACGCTATGGCTGCGCGAGGGACGAGGCGGATCGCCAGGTCAGGTCCTGGGAGCAGCGCCTGCATTGACGTCCTGAGGACGCGCACCAGACGCCCGCCACCCTGCGAGGGGTGGCGGGCGTTCGGTCTTCAGGACGCGTCTCAGGAGAACACCTCGCGCTCGACGTCCATGGCGAACAGGATCAGCGGCACACGCTTGTGCGTGAAGTGCGCGACCTTCTCGCGTGCGCGCGGCGTGACCGAGGTGTAGACGACCTCGCCGTCCTCGATGGTGGTGACGCGGCGCATCTCCGCCTGGGGCGTCCGGTAGCGCCGGCCGATGCCGATCTGCTGCGGGTCGATCGCCATGATCCGCTCCTCGTGAAACTCGCCCCGTGAAAACGTGATGTGCGCGAGGCGGTTGCCCGCGCCATTCGGGGCATTACCATGGCGACGGTCGGTTGCCGCGCAGGGAGCGGGGTCGGAATGGAGCTGAGGGAGCTGGCGGCGCCGCGCCGTCGCCGAAGGCCGGGCGCGACGTTCCGTCCGCGCCTCGTGACGCGCCACGACCTGTCGCCCGTCCGCGTCCTGTCGGTGCGTCTGGCCATCGTCCTGGGCTTGCTGGCGATCACCGTCGCCATGTTCTGGTTCAAGCGCGACGAGCTGGTCGACACGCGCGACGACCACGTCAGCTTCACCGATGTCGTCTACTTCACCATGGTCACGATCACCACGGTGGGCTACGGCGACATCGTGCCGGTCACCCAGTCGGCGCGCCTGATCGACGCCATCGTGGTGACGCCCATCCGGCTCGCGGTGCTGCTGATCTTTGCCGGCACCGCCTATCAGATGCTGGTCCAGAGGATGTGGGAGGAATGGCGCATGGACAGGCTGGCGGCGGCGATCAAGGACCACATCCTGGTGTGCGGCTTCGGCATCACCGGCCACAGCGTCGCCGGCGAGCTGGTCGGCCAGGGCGTGCCGGCGGACCGTATCGTCGCGATCGATCCGTCCGATCGCGCGCTCGACGAGGCGGCCCACCAGGGCTACCACGCGATCCGCGGCGAGGCGTCCAACCCCGAGGTCCTCGCCGACGCCGCGGTGAAGCGGGCGCGCGGCGTCATGGTGTGCGTCGATCGCGACGACACGGCGATGCAGATCTGCCTGGCCGTGCGGCTGGCGGCGCCGAAGATGCGCATCGTCGCGGCGCTGACCGAGTCGCGGCTGGCGCCGCTGGTCCGCCAGGCCGGAGCCGACGTGGTGCTGTCGCCCAGCCGCATCGGCGGCGTCGTCCTGGCCGACGCCCTGGTGTCGCCCGACGCCACCGGCGTGCTGCTCGACATGCTGAGCGCGCGGGGCGACGCGGCGGTGAGCGACCGCGCGCCGCTGCCCGAGGAGATCGGCCGCGATCCCCGCTCGCTGCCGACCTGCGTCGTGCTCGCCCTGCGCCGCGGCGGCGAAACCATATGGCCGTGGGACGCGCGCGCCCATCGCATCGAGCCCACCGACCGGCTCGTCGTGCTGCGGCGGGCCGACGACATCGCGCCGCCCAGCCAGCGACCGGCGGCGGATCAGACGGTGAGGTAGCGCCGCATCTGCTCGGCGTCGAGCGCGGCCTTGGGGCCGTTCATCACCACCTCGCCGCGCTCCATCACGACGATGGTGTCGGCGAGCTCCTGGGCGAAATCGAGATACTGCTCGACCAGCAGGATCGCCATGTCGCCGCGCGACGCCAGCAGCTTGATGACGCGCTCGATGTCCTTGATGATCGAGGGCTGGATGCCTTCGGTCGGCTCGTCGAGGATCAGCAGGCGCGGCCGGGTGATCAGCGCGCGGGCGATGGCGAGCTGCTGCTGCTGGCCGCCCGACAGGTCGCCGCCCCTGCGGCCCAGCATGCTCTTGAGCACCGGGAAGAGCTGGAAGATCTCCTCCGGAATGGTGCGCAGCGGCTTGGCCAGCGGCGCGAAGCCGGTCAGCAGGTTCTCGTAGACGGTCAGCCGCGGGAAGATATCGCGGCCCTGCGGCACGATCGCCAGGCCCTTGCGCGCGCGCTCGTGCGGCTTCAGGCCGGCGATGTCCTCGCCTTCCCACAGGATCTTGCCTGAGCGGATCGACTGCAGGCCGAAGATGGCGCGCAGCAGCGAGGTCTTGCCCACGCCGTTGCGGCCCAGCACGCAGGTCACCTTGCCGATTTCGGCGGCGATGCTGACGCGGCGCAGCGCGTGGCTGGCGCCGTAGAACAGGTCGATGGCTTCGACGTTGAGCATGGCGTCAGCGTCCCAGGTACACTTCGATCACGCGGGGATGGGCCTGCACGTGGTCGATCGAGCCCTCGGCCAGCACCGAGCCCTCGTGCAGCACGGTGACGCGCGCGCCGAGATCGCGCACGAACTGCATGTCGTGCTCGACCACCACCAGCGTGTGCTTGCCGACCAGGCGGCGGATCAGCTGCGCCGTCTGCTCGGTCTCGTGGTCGGTCATGCCGGCCACCGGCTCGTCGAGCAGCAGGATCTGCGGATCGTGGATCAGCAGCATGCCGATCTCCAGCCACTGCTTCTGTCCGTGGCTCAGCGCGCCGGCGCGGCGATGGCGATGCTCGGTCAGCCCGGTCGTCACCAGCGTCTCGTCGATGCGCGCGAGGTCGGCGCCGCTCAGCTTGGCCAGCAGGGTCCGGAAGATGCCGCGGCTGTCGCGCGCGGCGAGCTCGAGGTTCTCGAACACGGTGAGGTTCTCGAACACCGTGGGCTTCTGGAACTTGCGCCCGATGCCGAGATTGGCGATCGCCGCCTCGTCGAGCTTGGTGAGGTCGGTGTCGACGCCGTAGATCACCGTGCCCTCGTCGGGCCGCGTCTTGCCGGTGATGACGTCCATCATGGTCGTCTTGCCGGCGCCGTTGGGGCCGATCACGGTGCGCAGCTCGCCGCGGTCGATCACCAGCGACAGCTCGTTGAGCGCCCTGAAGCCGTCGAAGCTCACCGACACGCCGTCGAGATAGAGCAGCGTCTCGGTGCGGCGCGGCGTGGCGGTGCGTTCTGCGCTCACGTCGCGGCCTCCGCCGCCTGAGCCTGTCGTGCCGCCGCGCGCGCGCGCCAGCGCTCGCGCTGGTCGGCGACCAGGCCGACCACGCCGCGCGGGAAGAGCAGGGTGACGACGATGAACAGCAGGCCGAGGAAGAACAGCCAGACCTCGGGCGCCGCGCCGGTCAGCCAGGTCTTGGCGATATTGACCAGGAAGGCGCCGATCACCGCGCCGGCCAGGGTGCCGCGGCCGCCGACCGCGACCCACAGCGCGATCTCGATGGACGCCGCGGGCGAGAACTCGCCGGGATTGATGATGCCGACCTGCGGCACGTAGAGCGCGCCGGCGACGCCCGATAGCATGGCGGCGACGACGAAGACGAAGAGCTTGGCGCCGGTCACCGAGTATCCCAGGAAGCGCACCCGGCTCTCGGCATCGCGCACCGCCAGCAGCACGCGGCCGAGCTTGGAGTTCACGATCCAGCGGCAGATCAGGAAGGTGGCGCCCAGCCCGACGGCCGAGGCGATCAGCAGGCCGACGCGCGTCGACTGCGCCTGCACCGGGAAGCCGAGGATGTCCTTGAAGTCGGTCAGCCCGTTGTTGCCGCCGAAGCCCATGTTGTTGCGGAAGAAGGCCAGCAGCAGGGCGAAGGTCATCGCCTGGGTGATGATCGACAGATACACGCCGGTGACGCGGCTGCGGAAGGTGAGCCAGCCGACGATCAGCGCCAGCAGGCCGGGCACCAGCACGACCATGATGACGGCGAACCAGAACATGTCGAAGCCGTGCCAGTACCAGGGCAGCTCCTTCCAGTTCAGGAACACCATGAAGTCCGGCAGCACCGCGTTCTTGTAGACGCCGCGATCGCCGATCTGGCGCATCAGGTACATGCCCATGCAGTAGCCGCCGAGCGCGAAGAAGGCGCCCTGGCCGAGGCTGAGGATTCCGGCGTAGCCCCAGATCAGGTCCATCGCCAGCGCCAGCATGGCGTAGGTGCAGTACTTGCCGATCAGCGGGATCAGGTAGTCCGGCACATGCGCGAACGAGCCGGTGGCGACCACGCGGTTGAGGATCGGCAGCAGCACGACAAGCGCGAAGCCGAAGGCGAGGAAGACGATCCAGCCTTGCGGCGTGAGCAGCGAGCGGCGCGGCGCGCCTGCCAGGGTGGCGGTGGTGTCGGTCATCGCCGCCTCCTCACGAATCGGCCGCGCGGCCCTTGAGCGCGAAGAGACCGCGCGGGCGCCGCTGGATGAAGAGGATGATGAAGACCAGCACGGCGACCTTGCCGAGCACCGCGCCGGCCACCGGCTCGAGCAGCTTGTTGATGATGCCCAGCGACAGCGCGCCCACCAGCGTGCCCAAGAGGTTGCCGACGCCGCCGAACACCACGACGAGGAAGGAGTCGACGATGTAGATCGTGCCGAGGTTGGGGCTGACATTGCCGACCTGGCTGAGCGCCACGCCGGCGATGCCGGCCAGCCCCGAGCCCAGGCCGAAGGTCAGCGCGTCGATGCGCGCCGTCGGAATGCCCATCGCCGCGGCCATGTCGCGGTTCTGCGTCACCGCGCGCATGTGCAGCCCGAAGCTGGTCCGGCGCAGCAGCGCGACGATGGCCAGCAGCACCATCAGGCAGAAGACGATGATGTAGAGCCGGTTCCAGGCGATGAAGAAGCCGGGGATCAGCTCGAAGCCGCCGGTCATCCAGGCCGGGTTGGCGACCTCCTTGTTCTGTGCGTCGAAGATCGAACGCACCGCCTGCTGCAGGATGAGACTGAGCCCCCAGGTCGCCAGCATGGTGTCGAGCGGCCGGCCGTAGAGGAAGCGGATCACCGTGCGCTCGATCAGGATGCCGACGGCGCCGGCGACGACGAAGGCGATCGGCACCGAGATCACCAGGTAGAAGCCGACCAGCTCGCGCGGCAGCAGGGCGCGGCAGACGATCTGCACCGTGAAGGCGGTGTAGGCGCCCAGCATGATCATCTCGCCATGCGCCATGTTGATCACGCCCATCACGCCGAAGGTGATGGCCAGGCCCACGGCGGCGAGCAGCAGCACCGAGCCCAGGCTGATGCCCTGGAAGACGTTCTCGGCGACGCCGATGACCGCCAGGGTGCGCTCGATCGAGGCCAGCGCCTCGGCGGCCGCCTTGCGCACCTCTTCCGGCGCGTCCCTGTCGTTGCTGACGCCGGACAGCAGGTTCTTGACCTGCGGATCGGCGGTGCCGGCCAGCGCGGCGATCGCCTTGACGCGCTCCTCGGGCGGGCCGGCACTGACCTTGGTGGCGTTGAGGCTGAAGCGGATGGCCGCCAGCACCTCGGGATCGCGCTCGCTCTTGAGCGCGCGCTCCAGCGCCTCGGCGGTCTCCGGCGTCGGGCTCTTGAAGGCCTCGCGTGCGGCGGCCAGGCGGGTGGCGCGATCGTCGCTGAACAGCGAGAGCTTGGACAGCGAGGCCGAGATCACGCCGCGCAGCCGGTTGTTGGCGCGCACCTTCTCGACGTCGTCGGCCGGCAGCTCGCCCAGCGCCTTGCCGCCGACCGCCTCGAAATAGCGGCTGCCGTCGGCGATCAGGGCGGCGCCGTCGGCCTTGCGGACATAGAGATTGCCGTCGCTCAGCGCCTTCAGCGCCGGCACCGCGCGGCCGTCGCCCAGCGCGCCGAGCTTCTCGGCGGCCTCGAGCTTCTCGCCGAAATCGTCGGAGGCGAGCCTTTTGATCAGCTCGTCGAATTGCTGCGCGCAGGCCGGGGACACGAGCGCCGTCGCTGCCAGCGCGACCCCCACCGCCACAGCCACGGCGCGCAGGCGCACCATCAGCCACGACATCGCACGATTCCTTGGGATCTTGGTTTGCTTGGCTGGCCTGCCGTCCCGCGCCAGGCGGGACGGCGGCTCGCGGAAAAAGCGGGTCGCGCCGGTTGGACTCGGAGCGACCCCAGACTACTGAACGCTTAGCGGACTAGTACTTCGGCTTCTCGCAGTTGCCGCAGACCCAGGGATAGGTCCAGTCGGCGGTGAGCTTGGCGCTCTCCGGGATGTACTTCGACCAGGCGTCGGCCTTCACCGGGCCCTTGGTCTGCCAGACGATCTCGAACTGGCCGTTGGCCTGGATCTCGCCGATCAGCACCGGCTTCGACAGGTGGTGGTTGGTGTTCATCACCGACTCGAAGCCGCCCGGCGCCATGACCTTCTGGCCGTAGAGCGCCTGGCGCACCGCGTCGACGTTGGTCGTGCCGGCCTGCTGGACGGCCTGGACCCACATCTTGAAGCCGATATAGGTGGCTTCCATCGGATCGTTGGTGACGCGCTTGTCGTTCTTGATGAAGGCCTTCCACTGCTTGATGAAGGCGTCGTTGACCGGGCTCTTCACCGACTGGAAGTAGTTCCACGCCGCCAGATGGCCGACGAGGTTGCGGGTGTCGATGCCGGCGAGCTCCTCCTCGCCGACCGAGAAGGCCACCACGGGCACGTCCTTGGCCTTGATGCCGGCGTTGGCCAGCTCCTTGTAGAACGGCACGTTGGCGTCGCCGTTGATGGTCGAGACCACGGCGGTCTTCTTGCCGGCCGAGGCGAACTTCTTGATGTCCGCCACGATCGTCTGCCAGTCGGCGTGACCGAACGGCGTGTAGTTGATCATGATGTCTTCCTGCTTCACGCCCTTGGCTTTCAGGAAGGCCTCGAGGATCTTGTTGGTCGTGCGCGGATAGACGTAGTCGGTGCCGGCCAGGACCCAGCGCTTCACCTCGCCGCCTTCCTTGCTCATCAGGTACTCGACCGCCGGGATCGCCTGCTGGTTGGGCGCGGCGCCGGTGTAGAAGACGTTGCGCGAGCTCTCCTCGCCCTCGTACTGCACGGGGTAGAACAGCAGGCCGTTGAGCTCCTCGAACACCGGCAGCACCGACTTGCGGCTCACCGAGGTCCAGCAGCCGAACACGACGTCGACCTTCTCCTTCTGGATCAGCTCGCGGGCCTTCTCGGCGAACAGCGGCCAGTTCGAGGCCGGGTCGACGACCACCGCTTCGACGCGGCGGCCGAGCAGGCCACCCTTCTTGTTGATGTCGTCGACCATCATCAGGACGGTGTCCTTCAGCGTGGTCTCCGAGATCGCCATGGTTCCCGACAGCGAGTGCAGCACGCCGACCTTGATCGGCGGTTGCTGCGCCACCGCGCCGAACGACCAGGCGGCGATCGCGCCAGCCACGGTCGCGGCACCCGCCAGCATCGACAGCTTCTTCATGCTTGTAGTCTCCCCGTGCCGCGGCACGCCCCCCATGGGCGTCGCCCACACGCCGGGTAGGGGAGAGCAAGACTCGGGCCAGTCGGTTGGGGAGAACAGGCAGCCCGCCCCTTTTTTCGGCAGGCGATTGCCGGATTTCGATTCATCTCCGGGCAGCCCGGGATGTGGCGCTCAGAAATGCGCCACTGACGGTTCCAGAGCTCGGAACGCCGGCCACAATGTGAACAATTGACTAGGAATTAGTCATATCATCACTGGATAGGAGGCAAATCCCCGGAAGCGGGCACGTCCACCGCGAACCGGCCTGCCATTCTGTCGCAGCCCGGGGAAGCGCTCCAGCAGCCGGGCGATGGCGATGGTGCCCTCCATCCGCGCCAGCGTGGCACCCAGGCACATATGGATGCCCGAGCCGAAGGCGAGGTGGCGGTTGGGCGTGCGGCCGATGTCGAAGCGGTCGGGGTCGGGGAACTCGGCCGGATCGCGGTTGGCGGCGCCGATGCCGATATGGATGTAGGTGCCGGCGTCGAGCCGCTGCCCGGCGATGTCCAGCGGGCGGGTGAGCTTGCGATTGCCGAGCTGGTTGGAGCTTTCGAAGCGCAGGCCTTCCTCGATGCAGCCGCGGATCAGCGACGGATCCTCGCGCAGCCGCGCCATCTGGTCAGGAAAGCGCAGCAGGGCGTCGACGGTGTTGCCCACGAGGTTGGTCGTGGTCTCGTGGCCGGCGTTGAGCAGGAAGATGCAGTTCTGCACCAGCTCCTCGCCCGTCAGCCGCTCGCCCTCGACCTCGCCATGGATCAGGGCGCCGAGCACGTCCTCGTCGTCGGCCGGCCGCTTGCGCCGCTCGGCGACCAGCGACTCAAGATAGGTCGCGAACTCGCGCACCGCCTCGTGGCCGGCGCGCATCCTGTCCTCGGGCACGGTGGGCTCGAGCGCACCGAGGATCGCCAGCGAATAGCGGCGGAACGGCCCGCGATCCGCCGCCGGCACGCCGAGCATCACGCAGACCACCTCGACCGGCAGGGCGAAGGCGAAATCCTCGATCAGATCGATCGCGCGCGCCTCGGCGGCTCGATCGAGCAGCCCGTCGACCAGCGCCACGACACGCGGTTCCATCGCCTTGAGCGCGCGCGGCGTGAAGGCCGCGGCCAGCAGGCGGCGCACGCGGGTGTGCAGCGGCGCGTCGTTGAACACCAGGCTGGTGGTGTGATGGCGATAGAGCGGCGTGCCCTCGCCGTACTTGGCGGCGAACTCCGGCCGCTTGTCCGAGCTCATCGCGGCGTCGCGGTAGCACAGCGCGGCGTCGGCGTAGCGCGAGACGAACACCGAGCCGTCGGGCAGCCGCTTCACCGGCGCGAAGCGGCGCAGCGCGTGATAGACCGGGAAAGGGTCGTCGAGGAACGAGGGCTCGAGCCGCGCCAGATCGAAGCGCGAAGCGGCGTCGCGCGCTTCATCTTCGGGCAGCTCGATCAGACCCGCGCCGCCCATCTCACTGGACGAGCCAGAAGCCCGATCCGCGTAGCGCATGGTGCATGGCGTCAGGTGCCAGATCGGCGCCATTCGGCCAAGTGACCGCGCCATGATCGACGTAGGCTTGAGCGAAAAAGTCGGGATCGCTTAGCGGCGCGAAGACGCCGTAGAGACTTCTTTGATCGATTTCGACGATACCGGCCACGCCGTCGGAGAAGCGCACATTGAGGCGCCGCTCCGGCATGGCCGACACCTCAACGACCTTCGGCAGCATGAACTTACTCCAGTGGGGCAACGTTCTTCAGCGCTTCATGGGCGCGAGCACGATGCCAGTTTTCACGCAGTTCGTCTTGGTGCAGCTCAGCCCAGTCGAGCACCAACTCAAGCGCTCGACGGGACAGGCGCCCCTCCAGGACATCGAGCGTCTCGATGTCGATAGTCGCTTCCTGCTCGCCGTAAACAGCGTGAAAGTGCGGCGGAGCGTGGTCCCGATAATACATCCGGATAAGGATTCCGAAAAAGGCGCTAATCGTTGGCATTGCGACGATCTTCCTCTCAGAACTGCTCCTCGCTCAGCGCGAACACCGTGCGGCCGGAGGCCTTCATCGGTGCCACCAGCGCCGTGCCCTGGGGCAGCAGGGTGTCGGTGAAGAAGCGCGCGGTGACGATCTTGGATTCGAGGAAGGCGGGGTCGCCGTCGCGGCTCATCAGTCTCTGCGAGGCAGTCAGCGCGCCTTTCGCCAGCACGTAGGCGCCGAGCGCCAGGCCGCAGAGCCTGAGGTAATGCGCCGAGCCGGCGAGCGTGGCGCCGATCTCCTTCGCCACGTTGCCGGCGACCCAGTCCGTCGCATCGTCGAGGGCGGCGGCGGCGGCGAGCAGGCCGTCGCGGATCGCGGCGAGATCGTCGCCCGGCGCCCTGGCCAGCGCGTCGGCCAAAGACCGCATGTCGGCGACCAGCGCGCGCAATGTCTCGCCGCCGTCGCGGGCGATCTTGCGCGCCACGAGGTCGCGCGCCTGGATGCCGTTGGTGCCCTCGTAGATCGGCAGGATGCGCGCGTCGCGCTGGTGCTGCGCCGCGCCGGTCTCCTCGATGAAGCCCATGCCGCCATGGATTTGCACACCCAGCGACGCGACCTCGCCGCCGGCATCGGTGAACCACGCCTTGATGATCGGGATCAAGAGGTCGAGGCGCAGCTGCGCGCGCTTGCGCTGCGCGGCATCGGGATGGCGCAGCGCGAGGTCGGTGGCGGCGGCGCCGTAATAGCCCAGCGCGCGCATCGCCTCGATGGTCGCCTTCATGGTCATCAGCATGCGGCGCACGTCGGCGTGGCGGATGATCGGCACGCCGTCGTTGGACGCCTGGGTGTCGTCCTTGCTCTGCACGCGGTTGCGCGCGAAGGCGAGCGCCTGCTGGTAGGCGCGCTCGGCGATCGACAGGCCCTGCACGCCGACATTGAGCCGCGCGTTGTTCATCATGGTGAACATGTAGGAAAGCCCGCGGCCTTCCTCGCCGACGAGGTAGCCGACCGCGCCACCCTGGTCGCCGAAGGCCATGACGCAGGTCGGGCTGGCGTGCTGGCCGAGCTTGTGCTCGATGCTGGCCACCCGCACGTCGTTGTGTTTGCCCAGGCTGCCATCGGCGTTGACCAGCATCTTGGGCACGATGAACAGCGAGATGCCGCGCACGCCGGCCGGTGCGTCGGGGGTCCGTGCCAGCACGAGATGGACGATGTTCTCGGCCATGTCGTGATCGCCGTAGGAGATGAAGATCTTCTGGCCGCTGATCAGGTAGTGATCGCCATTCTTCACCGCCTTGCAGCGCAGGGTGCCGAGATCGGAGCCGGCCTGCGGCTCGGTGAGGTTCATGGTGCCGGTCCATTCGCCGCTCACCATCTTCGGCAGATAGGTCTGCTTCTGCGCCTCGGAGCCGTGATGCTCGATGGCGTCGATGGCGCCCTGGTTCAGCAACAGCACCAGCGCGAAGCCCATGTTGGCGGACTGCCACATCTCCTGCACCGCGGTGGCCAGCAGCCACGGCATGCCCTGGCCGCCGAACGCCGGATCGAAGGGCAGCGAGTTCCAGCCGCCCTCGACCATCTGCTTGTAGAGATCGGGGAAGCCGTCGGGCGTGCGCACCACGCCGTTCTCCAGCCGCGCACCCTGCACGTCGCCGTGGCGGTTGAGCGGCGCCAGCGCGCCGCCGGCCAGCTTCGCGGCCTCCTCGAGCACGGCGTCGACCATGTCGTCGGTGGCGTTCTCGTAGCCGGGCAACGCGGCGATCTCGGACAGGCCGGCGACCTCGCGCAGCGCAAAGCGCATGTCGGCGAGTGGCGCGGTGTAGGTCATGACGTTTCCTCGGAGACGGACGGCGTGAATTGCCGGTCACCATAGGCGGTACGCCCCGGCACCGGCAACCGGACGCAGACTTCCCCGGCCCTGTGGCGTTCCGCGTAGGCTATGCTGCCGACCGCCGCCGACCTGTCGACTTGACCTTTCTTGCCCAGGCCTTCTGGCCCGCAGCCTGCAGGGCGTGAAAGGTGATGAAGCTCGAGCGCGTCATTCCCTCGTCGGCGGCGGCGCGATCGATCTTCTCGAGGAGATGCTCCCGCAGGCTGATCGTCACCGGCACCGCTTTTGTCTTGATCGGCGGCGCGGGCACCCACACCAGAGAGGCGCCCCTTGCCCGCTTGAAGGCGGGCTGGATGTCGGTCGGCGGCGGAATCTCCTGACCGGTGTCGAGCGCAGCCTCGATCCATCCCGCAAGCGCGTCTACAGCGCTCTCGCCGGCCTCGACGAAGCTGTCGGCCACCGTCACACAGCCGGGCAAGTCGGGAAACTCGACCTCGTATTGCTTGGTCGCCGCGTCTCGCTTGATCAACCCGTAGTAACCCCTGGCCATCGTCCGCCCTCCTTGGCGTCCGGCGCCGGCTAGATGACGCCGGCGGTCTTGAGGATGTTGTGAAGCGTGCCCGTCGGCAGTGTCTTCTTCGGATGCGGTACCACCACGACGCCGCTGCGCGTCGGGTGGGTGAAGATGTGGTGGTCGCCCTTTACGCGATTGAGCTGCCAGCCGATCGCCTCAATGGTCTTGATCGCTTCCCGGCTGCTCATCCGTTTCATCAACGTCTCCTAGATAATACGTATAAATTAACA
The DNA here is from genome assembly GCA_019635875.1 of Alphaproteobacteria bacterium. NCBI lineage: Bacteria > Pseudomonadati > Pseudomonadota > Alphaproteobacteria > Alphaproteobacteria bacterium. The sequence goes on along the minus strand of JAHBYP010000008.1, from coordinate 46,132 downwards.
TTTCAAGCGCGGAGCCTGAGTGGCGAGCTACGCATTTTCCTGTGATGGATCCGCGGTGACGATGGCTCACGCCGCCCGCGCCACGCGCCGCGCGCCGGTGATCTCGTTGGCCACGCGCAGGCCGCTTTCGACGGCGCCGTTCATGAAGCCCGTGTAGTCGGTGCTGGTGTGCTCGCCGGCGAAGAGCAGGCGGCCGCCCAGCTCGGGCTGGCCCTCCATGCCGAAGAAGCCCACGTAATGGCCGGGCTTCTGGCAGGAGTAGGAGCCCAGCGCGAAGCGATGCCGGCTCCAGTTCATGAAGCGCTGCCGTCCGGTAAACTCGGCGCGGATGCGCGGATCGAGGCCGCCGAGATAGTCGACCGCCGAACGGCCCCTGCCGTCGAAATTGCGCCCGGCCTCGCCGCCGAGGAAATTGGTGAGGATGCCGTTGGCGCCGTCCTGGCTGCGGCTGGTCTCCCAGAAGCCCTGGTGTGCCGAGTCGGTGGTGATGCCGCCGGTGAAGGCCGGCAGCTTCGCGCCCGGCGTGCGCCAGATGCGCGAGCTGAAATCGAGCATCGACTTGGTATTGGTGCCGAAATGGTACTCGGCGATGGCGCGCTGCTTCACCGGATTGAGCGGCAGCGCCTTGACGCCCTCGACCTGGCGCAGGGTGGTGAAGGGGATCGCCATCACCACGCGCGCCGCCGGCACGCTGACCGTGCGGCCGCCCTGGTCGAACACCAGCTCGAGCGCCTGGCCGCGTTCGCGGATCGCCGTCAGCACGTGGCCGGTGCGCACCGCCGCGGCGCTGCCGGCGCGCTTGACGATCGCCTGGTGCAGCGCGCGCGTCAGGTTCGAGCCGCCGCCGGCGATGCGCCAGCCCTCGTCGCTGTCGCCGTACAGGTTCGACTTGTCGGGGTTGACCAGCAGGATGAGGTTGAGCGCCGATTGCCGGTCGGCCTCGTCGCCCATCTCGCCGACATAGCTGACGCGCACCATGTCGCGCACCCAGGGCTCCAGCTCGCGGACGCTGTCGAGATACTCGGCGAGCGACATGCGGTCGAAGCGTGCCGCGCCGCGCGGCGTCGCCCAGGTGACGTCGAGCCGGCGCGTCGGTCCGCCGATCTCCTGCTGCGCGCGCCGCGCGGCGCTCATCAGCGGCGCCAGCCCGCGCTTGAACTCCGTGCCGCTGTAGACGCGCCCCTGGTGGACATAGAGGCTCTCGGTGAGCCATGCGCCCGGCGTGCCGAAGCTCTGCAGCGCGACGCCGAGCTCCTTGCAGACGCCCTGCAGCGCCTCGTGGTCGCTGTCGACCAGCTCGGCGCCCAGCTCGACGAACTGCCCCGCCGCGTTGAAGCGCTCGGCCGTCCACACGCGGCCGCCGATGCGCGAGGAGCCCTCGTAGAGCGTCACCGGCACGCCGCGTTTGCCCAGCTCGTAGGCCGCCGTCAGCCCCGCCAGCCCGGCGCCGACCACGATCACCGGCTCGCCCGAGTAGCGTGCCGCCGCGGCCTGCGGCGGCTCCGCATCGGCACAGGCCGCCAGCGGCCCGGCCGCGATCGCCAGCCCGCCCGCACCCCTGAGGAAGGAGCGCCGCGACAGCGCGCGCTCGCCCACCGCCGCCTCGATCAGGCCGCGACGCATCAATCGAAACAACGGGGTACGGGACATCGAAGGCTCCTCCCTTGAGCGCTGACCATTACCTGACAGAGTAGCATAACCTGTTACCTTCCCCCGGAGGGGGAAGGTGCCCGAAGGGCGGAAGGGGGATGTCGAAGACGGACACCGCTTTCGTTGAGGCATCCCCCATCCGTCGCGCTTCGCGCGCCACCTTCTCCCTCCGGGGGAAGGGAGGGAGCCCGGCGCCCGATCCGTCGTCCGGACCGGACGCATTCCCGCCTCAAACGCAAGGCGGTATGATCGGTCCATGACCGACACAGTCCTGCTCACCATCGACGGCCCCAGGGCCACCATCACCCTGAACAACCCGGCGAAGCACAATCGCCTGGACAACGACGACATCCGCGCCCTCATGGGCCATCTCGACACGGTCGAGCGGGCCACCGACGTGCGCGTGCTGGTGCTGACCGGCGCCGGCGAGAAGACCTTCTGCGCCGGCTTCGACCTCGGCACCCTGCGCGCGCGCGGAGCGACGCAGCCCAAGGAGGGCGCGGCGAAGGAGGCGCAGGGCAAGAGCGGCTTCGAGCTGCTGTGCGATCGCCTGGAGTCGCTGCGCGTGCCGACCATCGGCGCCTTCAACGGCGGCGTCTATGGCGGCGGCACCGACCTCGCCATCGCCTGCGACTTCCGGGTCGGCATCAAGGGCATGCGCGCCTTCGTGCCGCCGGCTCGGCTGGGCCTGCACTACTACCCCAGCGGCATGCGCCGCTTCATCGAGCGCGTCGGCCCCGGCGTCGCCAAGCGCTTCTACCTGCTGGCCGAGGAGTTCGACGGCGAGGAGCTGCTGCGCGTCGGCTATGTCGACTGGCTGGTCGAGCGCGCCGAGTTCAGGACGCATGTCGACCGGCTGGCCGCGACCGTGGCCGACGGCGCGCCGCTGGCGCTGCAGGCGATGAAGCTCGCGCTCAACCAGATCGCCGCCAACCGGCTCGACGAGGAAGCGGTGCGCGCGCGCATGAAGGTCTGCGCCGAGTCGGAGGATCTGCGCGAGGGCCTCGCGGCGCTCGCCGCCAAGCGCAAGCCGGTGTTCAAGGGACGCTGATGGACGCCGTCACCCGGCGCGCCGCGCTCGCCGGCGCGCTCGCCGCGTCGATCGCCGGAATCCGGCCGGCGACGGCGCGCCAGCTCGCCTTCCAGCAGCGCCCGTCCGGCGCGGCGGTCGATTTCAGCTTCGCCTGGCGCGACCTGGAGCGGCGCGAGCGGCGCATCGCCTTTCGCCTGCCGGCGGCCGAGGTCGAGGCGGCAATGCAGTCGTTCCGCGACTTCAGCATCCCCGACCTCTATCGCCACGTCGAGGCCGCGGCGATCGAGGCCGGGCAGCGCGAGGGCGTCACGGTCACCACGCAACGCGTCGGCGAGGCGGTCGACTTCGCCATGCAGGGCGATCCGCAGCGCGTGCGCCGGCTGAACCAGCGCTTCCCGGCGATCCTCGACAATGCGCGCGGCCTGTACCTGGTGAAGCACTATCGGCGCGCCGAGGGCGACGCGATCTATGTCGACCATGCCGCCGCGGCGCGGCATTTCGGGCCGATCCTGCGGCCGGTGGCCGAGGCGCTGCGCGCGCTGGGCGGCGACGAGCGTGCCCTGGTCGGCCACGCGCTGCATCTCGTGCAGACGATTCCCTACGACGATTTCCGCGATCCGCGCAGCTCGGGCGGCGGGCTCGACTTCGCCGCGCCACCGGCGATGTTCAAGATCAACAAGGGCGAATGCGACAGCAAGAGCGTGGCCCTGGGCGCCATCCTGCGCACCCTGGCGCCGTCGCTGCAGCAGGTGTTCGTGACCCTGCCGGGCCACGTCTTCCTCGCCGCCAGCCTGCCGGCGCAGCGCGGCGACGATATCGTGCCGCATGGCGGGCGCGCCTATGTCGCGCTGGAGGCCACCGGCCCCGACCTCGCGCCCGTCGGCGTCGCCGGCCAGCGCAGCGCCGGCTTCATCGCCCAGCGCAGCGGCTACCGCGTGTTCCCCGTGCCGCCGTGAGCGGCTTTGCTGCCTTGTCTTCCCCCGGAGGGGGAAGGTGCCCGAAGGGCGGAAGGGGGATGTCTCAACGACTCCCGAGTCCGTCTTCGACATCCCCCATCCGGCGCTACGCGCCACCTTCCCCCTCCGGGGGAAGGTAACGCCCATGCAGCGCCGCGCCGCCGCGATCCTGATCGCCGACATCGCCGGCTACAGCCGGATGATGGAGGGCGCGCAGACGCGCACCCTGACCGACCTGATCGCGCTGCGCCGCGAGGTGTGGATCCCGGCGATCACCGCGCATGGCGGCCGCGTCGCCAACACCGCCGGCGACGCGATCCTCTCGGAATTCGCCGGCGCCGTCGCCGCCGTGACCTGCGCGCTCGACCTGCAGGCGGCGATGCTGCGGCGCAATGCCGAGCTCGAGGACGAGCGGCGCATGCTGGCGCGCATCGGGCTCAATTTCGGCGAGGTGCTGGTCGGCGCCGACGGCGACGTCTTCGGCGAGGAGGTCAACCTCGCCGCGCGCCTGCAGGGCCTGGCCGAGCCGGGCGGCATCTGCGTCTCCGACCGCCTGCGCGAGAGCCTCGGCGACGACATCGCCTGCGTCTTCGAGGATCTCGGGCCGCGGCAGCTCAAGCACATCGCGCGGCCGGTGCGCGCGTGGCGCGTGCTGCCCGGAACCGCGGCGGCGCAGGCGCCGTCGCGGCGCGTCGCCTGGCGGCTGGTCGGCAGCGGGCGCGACGGCGTCGCCGTCGAGCTGGCGCTCGAGGCGGCGATCCTGCGCGGCCCCGAGGGGCTGATCTTCGGCCGCCAGTCGCGCTATTGCGACCTCGCCTGGCCGGATGACAGTTTGTCGCGCCGCCACGCGCGCTTCCGCATCGACGCGGCGGGAGGCCTGAGCGTCGAGGACCTCGATTCGACCAATGGAACCCATGTCGGGGGCAAGCGGCTGACGGCTTTCGAGGCCGCGTCGCTGGCACCGGGCACGACGATCCGGCTGGGCGAGATCAACGTAACCGTGTCCGACGGCCGGGGCGGCGGGGGGTGACAAACCCGGCGCGCGCCCCTATGTCTTGTGACAAATCCGTGCGCGACGAACCGCGCCTGGATGGGAGGCTGAGAGGATGCCGCTCTACCGTACGCTCGCGCGTCTGCCCCTTGGTGTCTGGCTGCGCCTGATCGCGCTCGCCTTCGCGGCGGCGGCGTTGCTGGCGTTCGGCGTCGCGGTGATCGCCGTGGTGGCGATCGCGCTGGCGATCGGCGTGCTGATCTACAAGGCGCGTTCGTGGTTCGGCGGGCTGTTCGAAAGCGCCGCCTCGATGGCCCGCGGCACGCCGCGCCCGGTGCCGGCGCGCGTGCAGCGCGCCCGCGCCACCGACGCCGAGTACACCATCATCGAACGCCGCTGATCGGCGCACTTCTGTCATCCCGAGCGCAGCGAGGGATCCAGGGGTCAATCCTGGATCCCTCGCTGCGCTCGGGATGACAGCAGGTCAGCGCCGCGCCGCGTTGACGCCGCCGAGCGCCAGCCGGGCGGCGAAGCGGGCCGCCTCGACCGCGTCGACCGGGGTGCGCGTCACCATCACCATCGAGATCTCGAAGGCGATGCCGCCGATCGCCGCCGCCAGATAGGGGACGTCGAGGGGCGGCAGGATGCCCGTGGCCATCGCCTCGCGCAAATCGTCGATCAGCACGCGGTGCAGGGCGCGCACGTCGGGCTTGTCGAGGAGCGTGCGGATGGCGGTGACGTTGCGCTGCGCCAGGGCGACCAGCTCGGGATCCTCGGCGATGAACTCGAAATAGACCTGGAAATGGCGGCGCAGGAATTCCTCGGCCGTGCCCGCCCTGGCGCGGCCCTGGCGGTGGCGGCGCACCAGCTCGTCGGTCAGCTCGCCGACCACGGCGGCGAAGATCGCGTCCTTGTCCTCGAAGTAGTTGTAGAACGTGCCGGTGGCGAGATCGGTGCGGCGCACGATGTCGCGCACGCTGGCGGCGCCGAAGCCCATCTCGGCGAACACGGCGCGCGCGGCGGCGAGCAGGGCGGCGCGGTTGCTGGCCTTCTTGCGCTCGCGCAGCTTGCCGCGGGCGCGGCGCGGCGTGGCGTCCTCGACCTGCTGCGTCATGACAGGTTCGCCAGCTCGTGGCGCAGGCCGGCGACGATGTCGTCCATGGCGCGCGCCGCGGCCTGGACCACCGCGCTCATGCCGACGAAGCCGTGGATCAGGCTGTCGAAATTGCGGTGCACGACCTTGACGCCCTGGGCGCGGAGCCGGTTGGCATAGGCGATGGCCTCGTCGCGCAGCGGATCGAAGCCGGCGGTGTAGATCAGCGCCGGCGCCGAGCCGGCGAGATCCTCGGCGCGCAGCGGCGAGACGCGCGGATCGTCGATCAGCGCCTGATCGTCGCCGAGGTAATTGGCGCGCGCCCACTCCATGCCCTTGCGCGTCAGGAAGAAGCCCTCGCCGAACAGCTCGTAGGATCGGCTGTCCATGCGCAGATCGGTGGCGGGATAGACCAGCACCTGCAGCGCCGGCTTCACCGCGTCGTGCCGCACCTCGTTGGCCAGCACGGTGGCCAGCGTGCCGCCGGTCGAATCGCCGGCGACCACCAGCCGCGTGGCGTCGATGCCCAGCAGCTCGGCCGATCGCGCCAGCCAGCGCCAGGCGGCGAGGCAGTCCTCGAGCGCCGACGGGAAGCGGTGCTCCGGTGCCAGGCGATAGTCGACCGCGACCACGACGCAGCCGGCGCGCGCGGCGAGGAAGCGGCAGGGCGGATCGTAGGCGTCGAGGCTGCCCAGCGACCAGCCGCCGCCGTGCAGCCACAGGATCGCCGGCACGCGCTGCGCGCCCAGACCGAAGGGCCGGTAGATGCGCAGCGGCAGCTTGCCCCCGGGCCCGTCGAGGGCGCGGTCGACCACCTCGCCGATCTCCGGCGTCCTGAACGGCGTCATCGGCACCGACAGCGACAGCATGGTCTCGGTGAACACCGGCCGTCCCTCGGCCACCGGCATCTCGTGGAAGGCGGGATGGCCGGATCGCTCGAAGACCTTGAGCAGCCACTGCGCGCGGGTGTCGAGCGTCTGGCCGTCGAGCATGACGGGCGCGCCGCCGGTGGCGACGTTGATCCACGACAGCGGCATGCGCAGCGCCAGCTTGCCCAGCTTGGCCTTCAGCAATTGGGTGAACTCATGCCCGTCCATGCCGGCAACCTATCACCGCCACGGGCGACGGGGCTACACGCCCCTGCCTTCCCCCGGAGGGGGAAGGTGCCCGAAGGGCGGAAGGGGGATGTCGAAGACGGACACCGGCTTCGTTGCGGCATCCCCCATCCGGCGCTACGCGTCACCTTCCCCCTCCGGGGGAAGGTAAAGCGAGCTATTGCGGCGTGACGCCCAGGCTCTTGACCAGCTCCATCCACACCGGGCCTTCCTCGTCGATCACCTTTTTCATGAAGGCGTGGTCGCGCGCGCCCTCGTCGATGCCGAAGGTGTCGAGGATCTTCTGCACCTTCTCGGTTCTGCCGCACTCGACGAACAGCGCCGAAAGCTTCTCGACGATCTCCTTCGGCGTGCCGGTCTGGTAGAAGGCGCCGATCCAGCCGCGCAGCTGGAAGCCCCGGGCGGTGACGCCCTGCTCGAGGAAGGTGCCGACATCGGGCAGCTTCTTCATGCGCGTGGTCATCGGTACGGCGATAGCGCGGCCGGTGCCGGACTGCAGGACGCCGGCCGAGGCGGCGTAGCTGCCGCTGCCGGCGTGGATCGCGCCCGAGGCCAGGTCCTGCCACATCGGTGCCTCGCCGCGATAGTGCACCGCCTCCATGCTCAGCCCGAAGAACTTGTTGAGCTCGGCGACGACGACGTGGCTGTACGAGCCGGCGCCGTAGGTGCCGATGCTGACCTTGTTCTTGCGCGCGAAGTCGACGAACTCCTTGATGTTCTTCGCCGGCACGTCCTTGTGGACGATGAACGGCAGATGGCCGGCGCTGAAGAAGGCGACCGGCACGAAATCCTTGTCCGGATCGTAGGGCAGCTTCTTGAACAGCACCTTGTTCATCACCATCGTCGTCGAGATGGTGAACATCAGGTGATAGCCGTCGGGCGGCGACTTGGCGGCCTGCTCGGCGCCGATCGCGCCCGAGGCGCCCGTCTTGTTCTCGACGATGAAGCTCTGGCCGAGCTTCTGCGAGGCGTACTCGCCGTAGGTGCGCGCCCACACGTCGGTGAGCCCGCCGGCGGGGAACGTCACCGTCACCTTCACCGGCTTGCTGGGCCACGCCGAGGCCTGGCCGCGCACAGCGGGCGCCGATAACGCAACGCCGGCGCCGATGGCGCCGGCGACAAACCCCCGTCGGTTTACTGACACAGACATGACCAGTTTCCTCCCATTGCAGAGCGCCTTGTGATTGGGCGCGCGACTGTATGGGCGGGCTCTGGCAGCGGCAAGAAAACCAGGTAGGCGTTGCGCAGCGCGGAATGTTTCCCTTCCCCCGGAGGGGGAAGGTGGCGCGCAGCGCCGGATGGGGGATGTCGAAGACGGACTCCACTGTTCGTCTTCGACATCCCCCTTCCGCCCTTCGGGCACCTTCCCCCTCCGGGGGAAGGCAATCAGACGACGCGCTGTTTGCGCAGTTCGGCGATCTGGTCCTTGGTGTAGCCCAGCCCGGCGAGGATCTCGTCGGTGTGCTCGCCGAGCGTCGGCGGGCGGCGGGTGATCTCCAGCGGCGTGCGCGAGAGCTTCACCGGCTGGTCGAGGATCGGATAGGGCTTGGCAAGCCCCGGATAGTCGATCTGCTTGAAGAAGCCGGCGGCCTTCACATGCGGATCGTCGAGCGCCTCCTGCGGCGTGTAGATCGGCCCGGCCGGCACGCGCGCGGCCGCCAGCTGCCTGAGCACGTCGTCGCGAGTCCGCGTGGCGCACCATTCCTGCATGATGGCGCTGATCTCCTCGCCGTTGTCGCCACGCGCCAGGTCGTCCCTGAAGCGCGGATCCTCGATCAGCTCCTCGCGGCCCATCATCCGGCACCAGCGCACGAAGAGCGGCTGGCCGATGGCCAGCACGTAGATCCAGCCGTCCTTGCACTGGTACGAATCGCCCGGGCCGGCGGTGAAGGCGCGGTTGCCGACGCGCTCGCGGTTGAGGTTGAGCATCGCCTGCTCGATCAGGATCGGGTTGGCGATGTTGAGCGCGCTCTTGAGCAGCGCGGTCTCGACCATCTGGCCCTTGCCGCTGGTCTCGCGCTCCTTCAGCGCCGCGAGCACGCCCACGGTGCTGAGCGCCGCCGACATGAAGTCGACATAGGGCGAGGCCATGCGCACCGGCTTGTCGCCGAAGCCCGACAGGTGGGCGGCGCCCGACATCACCTGGCCGATGGTGTCGAAGCCGACGCGATCGGCGTAGGGGCCGACCGAGCCGAAGGTCGAGTTGGTGACGACGATGATGCGCGGATTGATCGCCGACAGCGTGTCGTAGTCGAGGCCCATCTCCTTGAGCGTCTCGAACGGCAGGTTGGCGATCACGATGTCGGCGGTCTTCACCAGCCTGGCGACGATCTCGCGCCCCGCCGGCTTGGTCGGGTTGAGCGTCATGCCGCTCTTGTTGCGGTTCATCTGGAGGAAGGTGATGCCCTCGCCCTTGCGCGCCTCGTCGACCGGCGAGACCCAGCGGTCCTCGCTGCCGTCGAGCTTCTCCAGCCGGATCACCTCGGCGCCCATGTCGCCCAGCAGCGCGCCGCAGAACGGGCCGGCGATGTAGCGGCCGAAATCGAGAACCCGGATACCCGCAAGAACGCCCGGCATTGAACTCGTTCCCTCCCATGGGCCGCCATGAACGGCGGTTCATGTTGCATACGGGTGCAGGAGTGTCCAGCGCAGGGGTAGCTGCGGGTCTACCTTCCCCCGGAGGGGGAAGGTGGCGCGCGCAGCGCGACGGAAGGGGGATGCCTCAACGCAACCGGTGTCCGTCTTCGACATCCCCCTTCCGCCCTTCGGGCACCTTCCCCCTCCGGGGGAAGGCAAGAGGTGCCTACTCGAACACCGGGTCCATGCCGGCCTTGGTCAGTGCCGCCTTGCGCGCCGACATCCAGCCGATGTGGAAGGCCTCCTTGTCGGCCGGCGGCGCCTTCATGAAGGCCGTCCACGCTTCCATCAGCACCGCCTGGCGCTTGAGGATCTTCTGGTTGTGCGCCTCGTGCTCGGCCTTCCACACGCCGGCCTCCTTCAGCGCGCGCACCGCGCCGGCGTGGTGCGGCACCACCCAGCTCAGCGTCTGCCGCTCGGCCGCCAGGCCGTCGGCGCCCGGCGCGGCGGCCTTGTAGTGCGGGTAGTTCACCAGCATCGCCTTGGTGATGCTGTAGACCAGCTCGGGATCCTGCTGGGCATAGGCGACGAACATCGGATAGGCGTAGCCCGGCATCTCGATCGCGTTCTGCGGCGAGAGCCCGCCGGCGCCGCAGGTCGCGCGGTGCTTGGTGAAGTAGGGCGCGACCTTGTTCATGCGCGCCCAGCCTTCCGTATCGGCGTGCGGCGTGGCCATCCACACCAGCCCGCGCGGCGAGGTCTCGAGCTCGCGGGCCACCCCGGTGATGGTCGAGACCGCGGCGGCGTCGACCTCGTTGTTCATCATGCCCTTCCACATCGCGCCGAAGCTGGAGAACTCGACCAGCCGCACGTCGGAAGGCGTCAGCCCGCCGAAGGCGAGGAAGCCGAAGGCGTTCTGGTTGAGCGCCGGCGAGCCGACCACGGTGCCGACGCGCTTGCCCTTGAGGTCCTTGACCGTCTGGGCGCCGGTGTCCTTGGCGACGCCCAGCGCGATGCCGTTGCACGAGTTGGCGCCGAGCATCATCTGCAGCGGCTGCGGCCCCCATTCCTTGACCGCGAACTCGAGCACCGCCTCCTGCGCGAAGTACAGCCCGATGCCCATGGCCGAGAACTGCGCCCGGCCGGCGCGCAGCGGGTTGAGCCGCGCCACGTCGTTGCCCGCCGGCAGCACGCGCAGGTCGCTGTTGTGCTTTTCCTTGAGCGCCTTGCCGACGGCGACGGCGACGTTGAAGCCGGACGAGCCGGTATCGTAGGCGGTGGCGGAGAGCGTCGGCGGCAGCTTGATGTCCTGCGCCGCCGCCGGCGGGATCGCCGCCAGGGCGGCGAGGATCGATGCGATGAATGCCTTGCGAATCATGTCGAGTGCTCCTGCGATCGAACGCGTTGCACTACGCCCACCACGCTCCACAACCTCCGCTGCCGATCCTCCTCCTTTTCTGCCTCAGGCCTCAAGCCGCTGGCGCGCGCCGCGCCATGAACCAGGCGAACGCCAGCGCCGGCGCCGAGACCGCCAGGGCCGCCAGCGTCATCTGGATCGGCGACAGCGGCATCAGCCCGCCGCCCGGCGCGGCGAACATCAGGCCGCCGACGACCAGGGCGATGCGCACCGGCCATTCCAGCACGCCGCAGCGCCGCAGGTCGCCGATCATGCCCTGGTAGCCCTGCAGCCCGCCGCACACCAGCGTGATGCCGAGCAGCGCGGTGGCGAAATGGCCGAGGAAGTCGAGCGTGTCGCCCTGCAGCACCAGCGAGGGGTTCATGACGAAGAAGAACGGCACGAAGTAGATGATGCTGCCGATCTTCATCGCCTGCACGCCGGTCGCGATCGGGCTGGCCTTGGCGACCGAGGCGCCGGCGAAGGCGGCCAGCGCCACCGGCGGCGTGATGAACGAGACCATGCCCCAGTACATGATGAACAGGTGCACGGCGAGCGGGTTGAGCCCGACCTGCATCAGGCTCGGCGCCAGCAGCACGGCGAGGAAGATGTAGCAGGCGGTGATCGTCATCCCCATGCCGAGGATGAAGCTGGTCAGCGCGCCCATCAGCATCAGCAGCAGCGGCTGCCCGCCGGCCATGTGCAGCAGGCCGTTGGTCAGCGAGCCGGTCAGCCCGGTCAGCGAGAAGGCGCCGACCAGCAGGCCGATGCCGGCGAGGATGGCGACCAGCTCGATGAACACCCGGCCGTTGCCCTCGAGGAAGCCGATCACCTCCCTGCGGCCCCAGCGGCGCTTGGAGAACAGCTGGTTGAGGATCAGCAGCAGGCCGGCGGCCAGCCACGGCGCCCAGTTCTCGCGCTTCATCACCAGCAGCAGCACGACCAGCAGGACGATGACGAAGATGAAGTACCAGCCCTCGCGGAACACCTTGCCGAGATTGGGCATCTCCGCCGCCGGCAGGCCGACCATGGAGTTGCGGCCGGCGTTGAAGTCGATCTGCATGAACAGCGCGAAGTAGTAGAGCGCCGCCGGCACCGCCGCCGCCAGCGCCACCTCGGCGTAGGAGATGTTGAGGAACTCCGCCATGATGAAGGCGGTGGCGCCCATCACCGGCGGCGCCAGCACCGCGCCGGTCGAGGCGCAGGCCTCGATGGCGCCGGCGACCGAGGCCTTGAAGCCGGTGCGCTTCATCGCCGGGATGGTCATCGTGCCGGTGGTCAGCACGTTGGAGATCACGCTGCCGCTCATCGAGCCGAGCAGGCCGGACGAGAAGATCGAGACCTTGGCGGCGCCGCCCCTGTAGCGGCCGCACAGCGCGAAGGCGAAGTCGATGAAGAACGAGCCGGCGCCGGTGTACTGCAGCGCCGTGCCGAACACCAGGAAGCCGATCACCAGCTCGGCGAAGGCGCGCATCGGGATGCCGAGCACGCTCTCGCGCGAGAAGACGTGGTAGGCCGCCGTGTCGAGCACCTCGACCGAGGGTGCCGTCAGCGGCGCCGGCATGACGCTGGCGAACACCGGAAACAGCGAGAAGCTGGCCATGATGAAGAACAGCACCCAGCCGCCGGCGCGCCGCAGCGCCTCGAGCACCAGCGCCCACATCGCCACGGCGCTCCAGATCGCCCAGCCGGGCGCGGCGGTGGCGGCGCTGTACTCCCAGCCGGCCGCCGCCGATTCGCGCGCCGTCCAGATCAGGCTGATGGCGATCGCGCTGGCCAGGGCGAACAGCGCCAGGTCGTAGATCGGCACGCGATCGACGTGCAGCCCCGGCTTCAGCGGATAGACGATGAACGCCAGCGGCAGGAGGAGGAGAACCAGTCCCCAGAAATACTCGGTGTCGAGCAGCGTGAAGTCGACGAAGAAGCGCAGCGTGAACTGCTGGTTGAAGCACAGCGCCATGGACACGACGGTCCAGGCGATCAGCAGCGCGCGCCACGCCGGTGAGAGGTGCCGGGTGCGGGAAGGTCCCGTACCCGGCAGCTCGTCGGCGGATGTTTCCGACATGGATGTTACGGACGGATTTGCCGTGCGGCGCCGACGCCTACTCGAAGACCGCGTCCATGCCGGCCTTTTCCAGCGCCGCCTTGCGCGCGGCCATCCACGCCTTGGTGAACGCCGCCTTGTCCTCCGGCGGATTGGTCTTGAGGAAGGCGGTCCACGCCTCGCCCAGCGTGTCCTGGCGCTTGACCAGCATGTCGTTGTGCTTCTGCGCCGCCTCGGTCCAGACGCCGGCCTCCTTCAGCGCCTTCACCGTGCCCGGGTGGTAGGGCAGCACCCAGTCGAGGATCTGCTTCTTGACGTCGAGGCCGTCGGCGCCCGGCGCGCCGGCCTTGTAGGCGTCGTAGTTGACGATCATCGTCTTGGCGACGTTGTAGACCAGATCCGCTGACTGCGAGGCGTAGGTCATGAAGATCGGGTAGGGATAGGTCGGCAGCTCGAGCGCGTTGGTCGGCGACAGGCCGGCGGCGCCGCAGGTCACCTTCTGCGGATAGAAGTACGGCCCGAGCTTGTGCAGGCGCGCCCAGCCTTCCTTGTCGGCGGCCGGCGTCTGCGGCATGACGATGCCGCGCGGCGAGGCCTCGACCTCGCGCACCTGCCCCGTGATGGTCGAGGCGATGGCGGCGTCGACCTCGTTGTTCAGCATGCCTTTCCACATCGCGCCGAAGCTGGAGAACTCGACCAGCCTGACGTCGTCCTTGGTCAGGCCACCGAAGGCGATGATGGCGAAGGCGTTCTGGTTGAGCGCCGGCGAGCCGACGACGATGCCGATGCGCTTGCCCTTGAGGTCCTTGAACTCCTTGACGCCGGTGTCCTTGGCGACGTTGAGCGTGATGCCGTTGCACGAGGCCGCCGACAGCAGCAGCTGCAGCTTCTGCGGGCCCCAGTCCTTGGCGGCGAACTCGAAGACGCCCTCCTGCGCGAAGTAGCCGCCGATGCCCATGGCCGAGGCCTGGGCGCGGTTGGCCTTCAGCGGCGAGAGCCGGGCGATGTCGTTGCCGGCCGGCAGCACGCGCACGTCCGTGTTGTGCTTCTCCTTCATCATCTTGCCCAGCGCGACGACGATGTTGAAGCCGGAGGTCCCGGTGTCGTAGGCCGTGAAGGTCAGCGACGTCGGCAGCTTGAGGTCCTGGGCGATCGCCGGGCCGGCCGCCAGCGCGGCCGCCGCGATCGCGCCGGCCATCACAACGGATCTACGCTTCATCGTTTCACTCCCTAATGCGCTTGATTGCACCCATGGCCGTCGCGCTGCCGCAAATTCACTGTGCGGAACGACGCGTCCGTCGGCCGGCCGCACCCTAGCCCACGCCCCCGCGCAAGAGAAGCGCGTCGCGCGCACAGACGGTCGCAGGCGATGGCCGTCGCCGAAACGCACGCAGCACAAGGTTACGCCACCGCAGGTGGTATCGCCTGCGCGTCAGCCCGCCGTCGAGCGGAGCCTGGTGGCGTGGCTGGCAGCGAGCTTCGAGGCGCCGGCCTCGCGCACACGGACCTGCAGCCAGCGAGAATCGTAGAGCTTGTTCTCGGCCTTGTTGAGGATCGGGCTGCGGCCGCTCAGCAGCAACTGGCTCCGCCCTCCGGCTGCGTGCAATCGCGGTCGTGTCTCAGCTTGAACCATACGGTGGCGGAAGCGCCGCCAGCTCGGCGCGTAGCCTGTCCCGCTCCGCGAGATCCCCGGCAAGGCCTATCTCAAGAACAGTGAGTTGCGTCCGCGCGGCGCTGGCGGCGATTTCGTTGCGACGCAATTCTTCTATGACGCCGTGTTGAGCGCCGATCGCAGCTTGGGCGAGAGCGATCCGTTCCTCGACGCTCTCCAGCAGCGCGTGGAGTCGGGCGCGCTGCATGGGCCATCAACCGAACAAGCCGGACGGGAGTCGGGCGTGACGCTTCGGCGGCTGGCGCTTTGAGGGCGTTGCCCTCGCTCCCCTGATGGCGGCCGCGTATCCACTGTCAGTGATCTCAAGCGAACCGCCCTTCCTGCTTGCCCAGTTGCGACGTTCAAGACAGGCGAGCGCGGTCAGGCAGGCGCGGGAATCGCAGCCGCGCTCATGCATCCTGAGTTCGAACTCCGGCCACGGGAGCTTCTGGCGGCCCATCAGGGCGATGACTTCGAGGGCGGCAATTGCCTGATAGGGCAACCGACGACGCCGACTCATGCGTGGGTCCTGGTGATCGAGCATGGCTGCTCCGATGCCAGCGGCGGGCGGGAGCGCACTCACTTCTCCCAGTCACCGGCGCCCGGAACTCGGCGTCAGCCGGTGATGAGTGAATGATGCTCACCTTCCCGTGGTGCTGTCCAACTGCAAGTTCATGCAATTCGCTGCCGAGCAGGGCACTTTATATCGGGGCGGCGCAGACCCGGCGCAGGCTGCGGTGCGTCAATCATCGCAGGACGTGCTGACCTGCGTGATGTCCGACCTGCCCGCTACCGTGCCGATGGTCTGGCCGGCGCACTCGGCACGGCCACGGCAGCGTTGCAGGGTCCCTTGGGCGACCTCGCCGTTGACGAGCCGGAGCGGGATGGCGATCCGCGACAGCTCGCATGGCCTCGGCAGCGGAGGCGGGCGTCTGCGCCATCGCGCTGCCCGGTGGGCGGCGGCTTGCCCGGCACACTCAACCTCGTCGTCTTCAGCACGGGCGATGACACCGCAGCGCGCGAAGCGGAGCGCGCGACAGCGGGCGACGAAGGGCGTGCGCTAGCGACCGCCACCACCGCCAGCACCGCCGCCCGCGCCGCCAGCACCGCCACCTGCGCCGCCAGCACCGCCGCCCGCGCCGCCAGCACCGCCACCCGCGCCGCCAGCACCACCGCTTCCGCCGGCACCACCGCCCGCGCTGCCAGCACCACCGCTGCCGCCGGCACCACCGCCCGCGCTGCCGGCACCACCGCTGCTGCCAGCGCCACCGCTGCTGCCAGCACCACCGCTGCTGCCGGCGCCGGCACTGCCAGCACCCGCGCCGCCTCCGCCGCCCGGACCGCCACCACCGGCGCCGCCACTGGCGGATGCCGAGGAGATGCCGCTGCCGCCGTCGCCGTGGATCCTGCGGTCGGCGGGCCAGGATCGGGACGCGCCGGGCTTCACCTTGAACAGGCGTTCCATCCAGTTGCCGCGCGCCGGCGGTGGCGGCGGCGGCTGCGGCTGCATCCGGGGTCGCGCCGGCGGCGGCACGTAAGCGGCGCGCCAATCGGCCTGGGGCTGCCTCCTGTCGGATGCAGCGGGCGGCAGCTTGGCCTTGGGTGGTGCCGGTCGCGTGCCGGTGGCCTTGGCCGTCACCGGTGGCGCCGCCGGCTGGGGCGGCGCGGGCGTCGACAGGATATCGAAGGGCAGCAGAATGCCGCCGCGTCCCGGGCCCGTCGACGAGGACTGCGGCGGCGATGCGCGCGCCTCGTCGCCCGGCGCATTGGGCGACGGCAGTGCCGGCGTCACCACGATGCCGGCCGCATAGGGCGTCATCGGCGCCGGCAGCGGTTCGTCGAGCCCGCCCGGGGCGGGCGCCGGCGGCGGCTCGCGTGCGGCGTCGCCCGGCGCATCGATCGATCGTGGCGCCGCTTGCGCCTCGGTGCTGGCCGCGTGGGATGTCGTCGGCGTCGGCTGCGGTGCGTCGTCTGAGCCCGAGGCCGGCGGCGCCGGCGGCGGCTCGCGCTCATCGTCGCCCGGCGCGTCGGGCGAGGGCGGCGCCGGTTTCGCGGCCATGTCGGCGGCCTGGGGTGCCGCCGGCGCCGGAAGCGGCGCGTCGTCGACGCCGAAGACCGGGGCCGCCCCCGGTGAAGCGCCCGCCTGCGCGGCCGATGCCGTCCTGATCTCGCCGCGCCATTCGGACGGGCTGTCACTGGCGGCTGGCGGCTTGCCCGGCGACGGTGCGGGCTCGGACGTGCTGCCGTGCGCGGCGGCGTGCTGCGGCTCGCGCCCGGCATGCGCCGGCAGGGAGAAGGTGCCGGTGTCGATGACCAGCGCGGTGCGCGCCGCGACGACGCCGTCATGCTCGCCGGGCTCGCCGCCTGGCCCCGGCCGGCCCGCGCTCACGGCGACGACCATCGCGGCATGCGCGGCGGCCGACAGCAGCACGACGAGCGGCCATGCCAGCCGCTCGCGCCACCAGGGCCGCGGCGCGTCCATGGGAATGTCCACGTCATCGTCCGCGCCACCGCGGCGCGGCGCGTCCGTCGAGGCATGGAACGAGGCGTCGCCGGGCCGGTCGAGCCCGATCAGGGTGCCGCATTCGCGACAGCCGATGCTTTCGACGACACAGCCACAGGCGCCGCAATGCGAGCCGCTGGTACGGTTCCAGACAATGGTGCCGCCGCAATCCTCGCAGGCCAGCGCGCGCGCATCCAGGCCGCAGGACGGACAGGTGGTAGCAACAACCAGACTCATGCGAGGCCCCCAACGCGCGCATCCGGGAACGGCACGAGCGGAGCGGAGTTGCCGTGGCGATGAAAAAAAGACGGACGCCCCGCAGGGCGTCCGTCCCGTCCGCGATCAGCGACGGAGCGCTACTGATTGCGCTACTACTTCCGCTCCGCCTCCTCGCGGTCCCAGGTGTAGTCGGGCATCGACTTCAGCGAGTCCTTGGTCCAGTTGCTGAGCAGGACCAGCGTGTTGCCGTCGCGCCGCATCTGCAGGTCGCTCCACTTCACCGCCACGCGCTTCGTGCCGATGCCGAGGAAGCCGCCGACCGAGACGACGACCATCTGGATCTTGCCGTCCTTGTCGACATAGACGTCGTTGACGTCGCCGATGTTCTCGTTGGCGGTGTTGCGCACCGAGGCGCCGATGATCGCATCGGCCGAGATGTGGCCGTCGGCGTTGAAGTCCTTGGTCGGCTGGATCTGCGCGCCGCCCGGCGGCGGGGTGCGATCAGCCGTGGTGCGACCCGGCGGCGGCGCGGTGCCCGGCACCGTGGTCGGGCGGTCGGCCGTGGTGCGCGGTGCGCCCGGCGGCGGCGCGGTGCCCTCGCGATAGACGCCGCGGTCGGTGAAGACCTGGCCGCGATAGCCCGCCTCGCGATACTTGTACTCGGGCATCGCCTTGAGCTGGTCCTTGGTGAAGGCAGTCGTCACCCTTTCGCCATTATCGGCGATGGTGAGGTCGTGCCAGGAGACGCGCACATTGCGCTCGCCCATGCCAAGGAAGCCGCCGACGCCGATGATCACGCTGTCGACCTTGCCGTCCTTGTCGAGATAGATCGCCTCGATCTCGCCGATGGTCTCGCCCTGCGCGTTCTTGACGTTGCGGCCGATCAGCTTGCGCGTGTCGGCGGTGAACGCAGGCGCGGTGGCGCGATCCTGCACGCGCTCCTGCGTCGGCGGAGCGGGCGAGGCCGGCGGTGGCGCCGACTGGGCGTAAAGCGACGCCGCGCCGAAGGTGCTCAGCGCGGTTGCGATCAGGATCGGTTTGAGCATGTCGGATCCTCCTGTTGCCGAAAGAGATGCCTGCACAACGGCTCCTTCGGGCCCGGAGTTCCCGACATGCGCGGCGCACTGCGCCGGCCATTCCACCGCCGGCCAGCGGGGGAAGGCATGAAGTGCGGCCATATGCGATGGCCGTGCCCGCTCGTCGCGACAGCGCAAAGCAAGCCGGCGACCGGTGGAGGCCGGCCGCCGGTGCGGTGAGCGTGACGCCGTGGGGTGCGTCAGGCCCGCCAGAAGGGCTTGCTGGCCTCGAAGACGAGCGAGCCGGGGTTGATCCCGAGATCGCGCGCGTCGCGGACGCTCAGCCTGGCGATCTCGGCCCGCTCGCGCGACCGCTTGCGCCACAGCGCCAGCGTGGCGGTCACGCGCGAGAGGATGCTCTCGGTGGGATGGTCGCGCAGTTCGGCGACGGCGAAGATGCTCATGGTGTTCTCCTGTGCGTCTGGGCTCGCGTGGAACCGCGCGTTGCCGACATGCGCCGGCGGCGGCTCAGCGCGCCGGCAGCTCGATCGCGAGCAGCACGACGCCGCGGGCCGCGGCACCGCTGCGCTCGATGCCGTTCAGCTCGCGGCCGTTCGGTTCGAGGGCGTTCAGCTCGCGGCCGTTCAGCTCGCGGCCGTTCAGCTCGCGGCCGTTCAGCTCGAGGCCGTTGTAGCTGAGGCCGTTGTAGGTGAGGCCGTTGGTGCCGCCGCCGTTCTGCGAGACGGCGGCCTGGGCCGGGGCGGTGGCGGCGATCAGGCTGGCGGCGATGGCGGCGAACGCCAGAGACTTGACCATGGGGATCTCCCTCTTTCCTTGCGAGTGCGGGCGGCGGATTGCCGTCCCGCGATGGCCGGGAAGATGCCAGCCCTGTGTCACGGCGATGTCTCGCGCGGCCGTGTCTTGTGTCGCGTCTGTCACGCGTAGGGGTGGAAATAATCGCTGTGCCGCAACGATCCGATGGTCGTTGTCGACACCGCTAGGGGTTTGAATCGCGCCGGCGGAAATTCCGTGGCTCCCTGTGCGCATGAATGCACGGGCTGAATCCCTGGCGCGGGCGCTGGGCGGAAGGAAAACGGGCAACACCTGGACGGCGCGCTGCCCGGCGCACGAGGACGGCACGCCGAGCCTGTCGATCGCCCAGGCCGGCGAGCGGGTGCTGGTGCATTGCCATGCCGGCTGCGGCCAGGACCGGCTGCTCGACGTGCTGCGCCGGCGCGGGCTGTGGTGCGCCGGGAAGCGGCCGCGCGGTTGGCATCCGCCGCCGCCACGGGCGAAATCGCCGCCGCGCGAGGCGGGCTATGCGCTCAAGCTCTGGCACGAGGCCAGGCCGGCGCGCGGCAGCCTGGTCGAGACCTGGCTGGCGTCGCGCGGGCTCAGCCTGCCGCAGGGCGCGACGCTGCGCTTCCATCCCGGGCTGAAGCATCGCGACACCAACACCTGGTGGCCGGCGATGGTGGCGCTGGTGCAGGGCGGGCTCGACGGCAGGCCGCAGGCGATCCACCGCACCTTCCTGGCGCGCGACGGGCGGGCCAAGGCGCCGGTGCCCGGTCCGCGCCTGGCGCTCGGTCCGTGCCGCGGTGGTGCGGCGCGGCTGAGCGAAGCCGGCCCGACCTTGATGATCGGCGAGGGCATCGAGACCTGCCTGGCGGCGATGCAGGCCACCGGCCTGCCGGCGTGGTCGGCGCTGTCGACCGGATTCATGACCCTGCTGGAGCTGCCGCCCGAAGTGCGCGAGGTGATCGTGCTGGCCGACGGCGACGATGCCGGCGAGGCCGCCGCGCTGTCAGCCGCCCGCCGCTGGCTGCGCGAGGGCCGCACCGCCCGCATCGCCCGCCCGCCGCGCGGCCTGGATTTCAACGACCTGCTCTTGAGCCCTTCTCCCCGCGAAGGCGGGGAGAAGGTGCCGAGCGCCAGCGAGGCGGATGAGGGGCTTCTCGCGCAACGACCAGCATCGTCTTCGTCGAAACGCCGTGAAGCCCCTCATCCGCCCTTCGGGCACCTTCTCCCCGCCTTCGCGGGGAGAAGGGAAGAGTAAGAGGACCGAGCCATGAAAGAGGACATCGCCGACGTCAGCCAGGTCGCGCGCCCGTCTTCTTCGCTTCCCCCGGAGGGGGAAGGTGGCGCGCGCAGCGCGACGGAAGGGGGATGTCTCAACGACGCCGCCGTCCGTCTTCGACATCCCCCTTCCGCCCTTCGGGCACCTTCCCCCTCCGGGGGAAGGAAATAAGAGGACGCGTCCATGAAAGAGGATATCGCCGACGCCATCGACGACGCCGAGCCGCCGCCCGGCGAGGCGCCGAAGCCGCCGCCGCCGCGGCGCACCGGCAGCCAGGCCGATGCGCTGGTGCGGCTGGCGCAGGAGGCGGTGCTGTTCCACGCGCCCGACGGCACCGCCTATGCCGACGTGATCATCGACGAACACCGCGAGACCTGGCCGGTGAAGTCCAAGGGCTTCCGCCAATGGCTGGCGCGGCGCTTCTACGAGGATGTCGGCGGCGCGCCAATGCCGATGCGCTGGGCGCGGCGATCAACCTGCTCGAGGCCCGCGCGCGCTATGACGGGCTGCAGATCGCCGTGCATGTGCGCGTCGGCGGCGCCGGCGGAAAGCTCTACCTCGATCTCGGCGATGCCGAGTGGCGCGCGGTCGAGATCGACGCCCAGGGCTGGCGCATCGTCGAGGCGCCGCCGGTGCGCTTCCGCCGCGGCAGCGGGGCGGCGGCGCTGCCCGAGCCCGAGCGCGGCGGCGGCGTCGAGGCCTTGCGCGCCTTCCTCAACCTGCGCGCCGGGCAGGATTTCGTGCTCGCCGTGGCCTGGCTGCTGGCCTGCCTGCGCGATCGCGGTCCCTATCCGGTGCTGGTGCTGGCCGGCGAGCAGGGCTCGGCGAAGTCGACCGTGTCGCTGATGCTGCGCATGCTGGTCGATCCCGCCGCCGCGCCCTTGCGCGCGCTGTCGCGCGAGGAGCGCGACCTCTTCGTCGCCGCCACCAACGCCCATGTCCTGGCCTTCGACAATCTCTCCGGCCTGCCGCCGTGGATGAGCGACACGCTGTGCCGGCTGAGCTCGGGCGCCGGCTTCGCCGTGCGCCAGCTCTACACCGACCAGGACGAGCTGGTGTTCGACGCCGCCCGCCCGGTGATCCTCAACGGCATCGAGGACATCGTGACAAGGCCCGACCTCGCCGACCGCGCGCTGTTCCTGACGCTCGAGCCGATCGCCGCCGAGCGCCGCCGGCCGATGGCCGAATTGTGGGCCGAGTTCGAGGCCCAGCGGCCGAAGCTGCTCGGCGCCCTGCTCGGCGCGCTGGCGCACGGCCTGAAGCACCTGCCCGGCACCGCGCTGCCGCGCCTGCCGCGCATGGCCGACTTCGCGCTGTGGGCCACCGCCTGCGAGGGCGCGCTGTTCGAGAGCGGCAGCTTCTGGCCGGCCTACGTCACCAACCGCGGCGCTGCCATCGAGGACGTGATCGACGCCGACCCGGTGGCGAGCGCCATCGTGACGTTCATGACGTCAGTGCCGTTCTGGACAGGCACTTGCAGCGATTTACTGGCGCTGCTGGAGGCGAGGGCCGGCGAGCGGACGGTGAAGTCACGCGACTGGCCGGGCAACGCGCGCAAGCTCGGCAACCGGTTGCGCCGCATCGCCACGGCGTTGCGCGAGGCCGGCACCGACATCCGCTTCGAGCGCACCGATGGCGCGCGTGTCATCCACCTCTCTTCAAAAGGAAAAGAGGCGGAAACAACGTCCGAAACGGCACGGACGTCATGGAGCATGGAGCTGTGAGCCCGATCGAGGCGCTGCGCGCGGCGCGCCAGCACGGCCTGCACGTGCTGCCGGCGCGTGGCGGCGGCCTGCGCCTGGTCGCTGCCATGGCACCGCCTGCCTGGGTGATGGACGCGCTCAGCGAGCACAAGCCGGCGATCATCGCCCTGCTGCAGCCCGACGCCAGCGGCTGGACCGGCGAGGACTGGCAGATGTTCTTCGAGGAACGCGCCGCGATCCTCGAATATGAGCACGGCCTGCCGCGCTCCGAAGCCGAGACCCGCGCCCGCGAGCAGACCGAGACCGAACGCGCGCTGCGGCTGTCGTATGCCCAGTCGCGGCGCGCTTCTTGCCTTCGGGCCGCGCCGCTCCAGCGGCGCTCATGATGCGTCGCTGGAGCGACGCGGCCCGAACGGCGACGAAGACCGCTGCTGCCCGGGGCGATCCGCTTGATACCGGCGGGTGGCGGTGGCAATGATGACGGCATGCCGCCGGGCCTGGCCGCGCGCGTCGAGCGCCTCGAGAAGGACGTCGCCGAGATCAAGGGCGACGTGAAGACGCTGACGGCCATCACCGCCCGGATCGACGGCCGCGTCTCGGTGCTGCCGACCACCTTCCAGATCACCACCTGGTTCGTCGGCGTCGCGATCGGGCTGGTCGGCCTGGTGTTCGCGATCGCGCGGCTGGCGAGATAGGCCCCGGCGCCTCGTTCACCGCCCTGTTCCCTGCGTAACAGACGCGCTCGGGCATGGGGCCCATCCTGCTCGCAGGAGGATCGCATGCTCAGGTTCGAACCCTATCCGATCACGATCAACGGCTCGAGGAAGGACGACGCGATCCGGGCGGAAGTCCGGGCGCGCTTCGAGAAGGGCGAGATCACCGAGAACCAGAAGATCGAGGAGCTGGTCCGGCTGCAGCCCAACAAGTGGGACTACGTCGCCGATTCGAGCCCGGAGGCGATCCACTACGAGGGGCGCGTCAAGGCGCTGCTGAGCTACATCAGGGCGAACACGCTGGGCCTGTGCCTGCTCGACATGCTGCGCATCGGCGGCACCCTGCCGATCTGGATCATCCCCTACGATTCGGATCAGATCGAGTTCCAGGGCGACGGCAACGCCAACGTCACCTGGGCACCCCAGGCCTATGTCGGCACCCGGGCGGTTCGCGTGGCGTACTCCTTCGACATGTTCACCTACTCGTCTTGGGGAAGAGAGCCGGGCTCACGCGCCGACGAGGTGCTGTTCCACGAGATGGTCCACGCCTATCGGTACGCCAACCCGACGGTCAGGATGAAGCAGGACACGGTGCTGCCCGGCTACTCGGATCACGAGGAGCTCCTCGCCCACCAGCTCAGCAACGTCTATCGCTCGATGATGGGCGCCAAGAAGTTCAACCTCGACTACAAGACGAAGAAGCTGACGACGGCGGCCGAGTGCGAGGCGGCGCTGCGCTCCAGCCGGCAGCTGATGGATGCCCTGAAGCTCCTGCTCGACAGCGATCCCTTGGCGAAGCGCGTCGCCAAGCTGAAGACGCTCTACAACCCGTTCGCCGACTTCGAGCGGCTCAAGCGCGGCTGAGGCGACGCTTCGAACGGCGCGCAAAGCCGCCGCCGCAAAAGGATCACAGTCGCGCCGCGTTGCCGCGCGCCGCTCCGCGCGTTTGACCCTCGCGCTGGAGGGTCCGATGCACGACACCGCTTCGCCGAAGAGCCGCGACACCGAGGGCATCGCCAGCATCTTCTGGCTCGTGATCCTGATCCTCGCGCTCGGCATGCTCGGCGCGCTGCTCTGGCTGATGCTGCAGTAGCCGGCCGGCGCAACCCGGGCCGGCATCTCCCGTTGATCGGCATTCACGGGAGGTGAGCCATGGCGGAGCTGGTGGTCGTCGGATTCGACAATCCGCAGGAGGCGGACCGGGCGCTCACCGAGCTCGGCTGGCTGCAGAAGGAATACCTGATCGATCTCGAGGACGCGGTCGTCGCCATCCGCACCGCCGACGGAAGGGTGCGGCTGAAGCAGAGCGTCAACCTGGTGGCCAGCGGCGCCGCCGGCGGCGCGCTGTGGGGCGGCATGTTCGGCGCGCTGATCGGCCTGCTGTTCCTCAACCCGCTGATCGGGCTGATCACCGGCGCGGCCTTCGGCGCCGGCTCCGGCGCGCTGTCGGGCAAGCTCGCCGATTACGGCATCGACGACGACTTCATCCGCTCGATCGGCCAGACCCTGCGGCCCGACACCTCGGCGCTGTTCGTGCTGGTGCGCAAGATCCAGCCCGAGAAGGTGCTGGCCGAGCTCAAGGGCTTGCGCGGCCGGGTGATCCGCTCCTCGCTCTCGCCCGAGCAGGAGGAGCGGCTGCGCGAGGCGCTGTCGAATTCCGGCGTGAGCCTGCCCGGCACGCCGCCCGCCGCCGGCCCGGCACCGCTGCCGGCGCCGCCGGGCTGACGCGACGCGTCCCGGACGGCTTGAAAGCAGCTGCCGGTCGGGGCGCGCCACTCCAGTGGCGCGTCTTGTCGATCGTCCGCCGCGCCACTGGAGTGGCGCGTCCCCAGCCTCTTGAGGGCCATTGCCCAGCCCAGGAAGGTTCCGCTCTCGGACGAGGACTGGAAGCGCGTGGAGCGCGTCGCCGATCACATTTCGGAGCCCGGCTTCAAGCCGTCGGTCGGCCAGGTCGCGAGCGTGCTGCTGAGCATCGTCCTGCGCGACATCGATCGCTCGCTCGAGGCGGCGGTGAAGCGCGTGATCTCCCTTCCCCCGGAGGGGGAAGGTGGCAGCGCGAAGCGCTGACGGATGGGGGATGCCTCAACGAAGCCGGTGTCCGTCTTCGACATCCCCCATCCGCCCTTCGGGCACCTTCCCCCTCCGGGGGAAGGCAAAGCCAGGGCCTATGTCGGAGTCGCGGGCCGCCGCAGGTCCTTCGGCCGCAGCCCGAAGAACACCGCCACCAGGCCCAGGGTGCCGAGGATCGTGGGGAAGAACCACATGGCCATGAAGCTGCCGGCGACGACCTTGTAGGCCGTCTCGGGCCGGTAGTAGACGCTCAGGATCTCGCCGGGCTCGTAGTGGCTGGTCGAGCGATCGACCTGCGCGGTGCGCCGGCCGCGCGGGCCATCGTAACGGACCACGACGGCGTAGAAGGTCAGTCCCTTGCGCGCCCCGGACCCGATGCGCTGGCTCTTCACGACCTCGGCGCGGGCGTGCTGGTGCGTGCGCATGACGCCGATGTTGTCCACCACCATCCACGCGGTGAAAGACAGCAGGAGCACGCCGAGGCCGGTGAAGACCGACAGCATCAGAAGTCGCAGAGGCTGCATCAATTCGTACAAGCGGGGGATGCTCCGGCAGGGTGCGACGGCTCCATTGGCAGAGCCGGACCGGCACGTCCAACCGAATCAGTACGCGGCGTCGAACCCCAGGCCGGCGATGCGGCGCAGCGTGCCGTCGGGCAGGGCCTCGATCACCGGACCGTCCCAGTACATGCCGGCGCCCTGGTTGAGCTCGGCGGCGTGCACGCGCACGTCCCACAGCGCGGCGAGCTCCTTCATCATGACCAGCCCGTCGAGATTGGCCACGCCGCAGCCGCGGAACTCGAAGCGTGTGTTGGCGTGGCCGGAGAAATAGGGCTTGAGGCTGGCGAAGGTGGCGCGCCGGCTGCGCACGTCCGCGACGGTGAAGGTCCGGTCGCCCAGCATCGCCTTGCCGGTGGGAATGTCGTCGCGCAGGTCGAACACGACGGCATGCGCCCACAGCCGCAGCGCGCTGATCGAGCGCTGCATCATCGACACCGACCGGGTGACCTGGACGACGAAGGAGTCGAAGCGGTCGCCCTGCGGCGTGAACTCCACCAGAACGGTGGGGTTGGCGCTCATCCTGTTGTTGGTGCGCACGGCGAGCGCCACCTGG
Organism: Alphaproteobacteria bacterium; assembly: GCA_019635875.1. Classification (NCBI taxonomy): domain Bacteria; kingdom Pseudomonadati; phylum Pseudomonadota; class Alphaproteobacteria; species Alphaproteobacteria bacterium. The sequence goes on along the minus strand of JAHBYP010000008.1, from coordinate 20,212 downwards.
TTCATGCCCTTGCCAAGCATGTCGACGACATCGACCCTGAGCGTCTGGTTCATCGGGCGACTCCCTTGCCCATCACCAGACTATACCCGCCGCCCGTCGGTACCCTGACGGGCCTCACGCCGCAGGGAGCTCCGGCGGATCAGCCCTGGTCGAAGAACCGGTTGGGGCTGAGGAACACCGCCAGCATCACCGCGCCCTCGCGCGTCCAGGCCTCGTGGCGGCTGCCCTTGGGGCGCCAGACATAGTTGCCGGCGGTGCAGACGCCCTGGTGGTCCTCGAAGCTGCCTTCGAGCACCCAGGTCTGCTCGATCTCGACATGCTCGTGCAGCGGCAGGCGCGCGCCGGGCGCCCAGCGCATCAGCGCGGTGAGCAGGCCGCGCTCCTTGTCCTCCATCAGGATCTTCCACTCGACGCCCTCGAAGCGCGTCTTCTCCCAGGCGATCGCGCCGACATCGACATAGCGTGAGGCGAGCGGTCCGGTGGTCGGCGTCGGCGCCGGCTGCGTGGTGTCGGGCATGGGATTCCTCCTTCTGTTTTTCCTTCCCCCGGAGGGGGAAGGTGGCGCGCAGCGACGGAAGGGGGATGTCGAAGACGGACTCCTGCGTTCGGCTTCGACATCCCCCTTCCGCCCTTCGGGCACCTTCCCCCTCCGGGGGAAGGAATCAGGCTGCCGCCGCGGCGAGCGCCTGCTGGCGCTTGCGGATGGCGGAAAGCGAGCCGCCGCGCATGACGTGGCCGGGCAGCTTGCGGCCGACGACCTCCTCGGCGACGAACGCCGCCTCGATCAGCGCCTCGAGGTCGAGCCCGGTCTCGATGCCCATCTCCTCGCACATGAAGGCGAGGTCCTCGGTGCAGATGTTGCCCACCGCGCCCTCGGTGGCGGCGAAGGGACAGCCGCCCAGCCCGGCGATCGACGAATCGAAGCGGCTCACGCCCAGCCGCAGCCCGGCATAGGCCGACGCCATGCCGACGCCGCGCGTGTCGTGCAGGTGCAGCGCGATCTCCATCTCGGGCCAGCGCTCGCGCACCGCGCCGATGGCGCGCTCGACGCGCCGCGGCGTCGCCCAGCCCATGGCGTCGGTGAGCTTGATGCCGCGGATGGTGACGCCCAGCCGCTTGGCCTCGTCGAGGATCTGCTGCACGCGCTTGACGACGCGCCTGGGGCCGACGTCGCCCTCGTAGTTGCAGCCGAAGGCGCCCAGCACGATGCCCCATTCGACCGGGATGTGGTGCTGGCGGAAGATCGGCATCCAGCCGCGCTGCTCGACGAAGGCGTCCTTCACCGACTTGCCGATGTTCTTGCGCGAGAAGGTCTCGGTCGCCGTGGTGCGCAGCGAGCCGTGCACGTCGAGCGGGCCGCTGAGCGCGCGTTCGAGGCCCTGCTGGTTGAGAAAGAGCGCGCTGTAGCCGACGCCCGGCTTGCGCCTGATGGCGGCGGCGACCTGCTCGGCGTCGGCCATCTGCGGCACGCGCTTGGGATTCACGTAGGACACGCAGGCGATGCGCTTGAGCCCGGTCTCGGCCAGCGCCTCGATCATGCGCACCTTGTTGGCGACCGTGATGCCCGCCGGCTCGGACTGGAAGCCCTCGCGCGGGCCCTCTTCGTCGATGCAGACACGCTTGGGCAGATCGGACATGGGGATTCCTCCGGTGATGTCCACAGGCTACCTCCGGGCCACCCGCTTGCCAACGCGATCCGGATGCCGGCCGCCCCGGCTCCTGCCCGCACGCGGGGAGAAAGTGAAATAAGGCAGCGATGGCGCCGACTCGCTGCTGGTGTCCTGTGGAGCCCTCCATCATCATGCCCGGGGGGAGTATCGAGAATGCAGTTCTCCTTCGGGTTCCAGGTCTATCCCTGGCTCGACAAGCTGCTCAGGATCAGGAACCGGCACGCACAGGCGTACGGCATCGCGCTGCTGCTGGTCGCGCTCGCCGTGCTCGCGCGCTGGCTGGTGCACGACTACGTCGGCGACACCACGCCGTTCATCACCTTCTTCCCGGCCATCGTCCTCGCCACCCTGGTCTGCGGGCTGTGGCCCGGTGTGCTCGCGGCGGTCTTGTCAACGGTGGCCGCCTGGTACTTCTTCGTGCCGCCGTTCGGGAGCCTCGAGGTGAAGGAGCCGGGTTTCGTCCACCTGGCGCTGTTCCTCGGCGTCAGCGCGCTGAATGTCGCCGTCGCGGCGCTGCTCAACTGGCTGGTCGATCGGCTCGTGGCGCAGCAGCGCAACATCCGCCTGCTGCTCGACTCGGCGCCCAACGGCATCATGCTGGTGGACGGCGCCGGCAGGATCCGGCTGGCCAACGCGTCGATGGGCCAGCTGTTCGGCTACAAGCCGGCCGAGCTCGCGGGCAGGCCGGTCGATACCCTCGTCCCGCAGGACCGGGTCGAGGCGCATCGCGCGCTGCGCAGCGAATACCAGCGCAAGCCCGAAGCGCGGCTGATGGGCGTGGGTCGCGACCTCGCGGGACGGCGCAAGGACGGCAGCGAGTTCGCGGTCGAGATCGGTCTCAACCCGGTGGGTGACGAGGAGCGGCCGGCGGTGCTGGCGACGGTGATCGACATCACCGCCCGCAAGCGCGCCGAGGAGGGCCAGCGCGTGCTGATGGAGGAGCTGCAGCATCGAACGCAGAACATCTTCGGGGTGATCCAGAGCATCATCGCCAGCAGCCTGAAGGGCGTCACCGACATCCCGGCCAGCGTCGCCGCGCTGCAGGCTCGCGTGCAGGCGCTGTCGCATGCCTACCTGCTGGCGCCGACCTCGTCGGAGGGCGTGCCGTTGCCCCGCCTGCTCGAGCGCCAGCTCGCACCGTACAGCCGGCAGCACACGATCGAGGGCTGCGACGTCACCCTGAAGCCGCGCGCGGCCGAGCAGTTCGCGCTGATCGTGCACGAGCTTGCCACCAACGCGGTGAAGTACGGCGCGCTGTCGACGCACACGGGCCGCGTGGCGATTACCGGCGATCTTGAGGAGACGACGGCTGGTCCGACCTTCGTGTTCGCCTGGCTCGAAAGCGGCGGCCCGCCCGTCGCCCCGCCGCAGCGCAGCGGATTCGGCAGCGTCATCCTGCGCCGGATGGCCGAGGGCTTCGCCGAGCGGGTCGACATGAGGTACGAGTCCGACGGCTTCACCTACCGCCTGCATCTCGACCTCGACGACATCGCCGCCGGCGCCGGCGCGGACGCCGCGGTCGAGCGTGCCCGCAACGCCTGATCCCGGCGGCCGTTGGCGCTGGCGCTGCCCGAATGGCGCCACGAACGGTGCCTATCAATCGCGCTGCCGGGAGGTCTCCATGCGCAGCATCTTCTCCATCCTCGCCGTCGCTGCGTTTGCCGTGCCGACGCTCGCCGCCGCCGACCCGTGGAAGGACGAGAGCGGACAGGGCCGCCGCCACCGCGCGCCGGCGCCCGTCATCGTCGTGCCGGCGCCCACCATCGTCGTCCCCGCCCCCTACGTGGCGGTGCCGCAGCCGCACTACGCGGCGCCGACGCCGATCCCGCCCGGCCACCTGCCGCCACCGGGCGAATGCCGCGTCTGGTACCCCGACCGACCCGCCGGCCACCAGCCGCCGCCGCAACGCTGCTGAACGGACTGCCCGCGCTGAAGTGATCAAGCTGGGGTAGCCTTCCCTTCTCCCCGCGAAGGCGGGGAGAAGGTGCCCGAAGGGCGGATGAGGGGCTTCGCGGTGTCTCGACAACAACGCTGTTTGTCGTTGCGCGAGGAAGCCCCTCATCCGCCTCGCTGGCGCTCGGCACCTTCTCCCCGCCTTCGCGGGGAGAAGGGAAGGCGCAGAGGAGGCCCGCATGAAACCCCACGTCATCTGCCACATGGTGAGCAGCATCGACGGGCGCACGCGGCGCAGCCGCTGGCGGCCGGAGGGCAGCGATGGCGAGTTGTTCGAAAGGCTGCACGATCGCATCGGCTGCGACGCCTGGCTGGTCGGCCGCGTCACCGGCCACGAGTTCTCGCGGCGCAAGGGCGAGGCCTATCCCGCCCATGACGGCCCGCCGATTCCGCGCGAGCCTTTCATCGCCCGGCGCGGCGCCGCGGCTTACGGCGTGGTGCTCGACGCGCATGGCAAGCTGTGCTGGGGCCGGCCCGACATCGGCGGCGATCCGATCGTCGTGGTGCTGGGCGAGCAGGTGGGCGACGCGCATCTCGCCGGCCTGCGCGCCGAGGGCCACTCCTACATCTTCGCCGGCAGGCAGACGCTCGACCTCGCCCTGGCGCTGGAGATCCTCAATCGCGAGCTCGGCATCCGGCGCCTGCTGGTCGAAGGCGGCGGCACCGCCAACGGCGCCTTCCTGCGCGCCGGCCTGATCGACGAGATCAGCATCGCCATCCAGCCGGTGGTCGACGGCGGCAAGGGCGTCTCGGCGAGCTTCGACGCGCTTGCCGACGCGCCGTTCACGCCCGCGCCGCTGACCGCGATGACGCTCAAGAGCTGCGAGGTGCTCGACGGCGGCGCGGTGTGGCTGCGCTATGAGCTGACCAACGCGCGCTGAATCCCTTCCCCGGAGGGGGAAGGTGCCCGAAGGGCGGAAGGGGGATGTCGAAGACGAACACCTGAGTTGTTGAGACATCCCCCTTCCGTCGCTGCGCGCCACCTTCCCCCTCCGGGGGAAGGGAAATCGATCACCGCAGGCGCACGAGGCGGCCGGCGATCGGGCTCTTGCCCGGCGCGGCGTCGGCCGAGACCTGGAAGACCAGCTGCCGCTCGCCGGCGCGCGCGAGATAGAGGCCGCCGGGCGTCAGCGCGACGCCGGCATCGGCGAGATCGGCGAAGGCGCCGCGCAGCAGCTTCGCGGCCGGCAGCTCGATCATCAGCGTCTCGCCCGACGCGTCGAGCCGCTCGAGGCTGAGCGCGCCGCCGCCCTCGAGCTCGATCAGCGGCGAACGGCCGTGCAGGACGAATTGCGGCCTGGGCAGCGCGGCGCGCTTCTGGCGGCCGGGATCGCGGAACACCGAGGCCGTGCTCTGCCGGGTCTGCTCCGCGGCGAGCTCCATGCGGCCGCCGTCGCAGGCGATCCTCACCCGCTCGACGGCGCCGCCGGTGACCTCGCTCTGCTCCTGGCCGATGCGCACGGTGCCGCCGCGGATGCGCTCGCGCCAGCACGAGCGGATGTAGCCCAGCACGATGCCGTCGCGCGGCCCCAGCGCGATGACCTGGCCGGGCGCGACGTAGTCCATGAACGCGACGCCCTCAGGCTTGCCGACGACATCCTCGACCAGCGCCACCGGCGTCTGCGCCTGCGCGCGCGCGACGCCCGCGGCGAGCAGGATCGACAGCGCGAACGATGCGACCCGGAGCACGCCGCCGCTCAGCATGCGATCGCCTTCACTGCGCGCGCTGGATGGACAGGCGGAACGACATGCCGCTCGCATTGGTGGCCTGCGCCGTCAGCGAATTGCCGCTGGCGGTGCCGCTGAGGATCATGTCGAAGGGCTGGCCGGCGATCGGGCTGCCCGGCGGGGCGACGCCGGTGTAGCGCACGCGCACCTGGCCGTCGGGCTGCACCGTGCCCTCGAAATTGTGCGTCACGCCGCGCGCCGAGGCGGTGCCGCTCAGGCGGGTCTGCGAGATCTGCACGCGGGCCGGACCGCAATTGCCTCCGGCGCGGCACATCTGGCCGAGCCAGGTGCCGTCGAACGAGGCGCCGCCGGGGGCGATCGTCGCCACCTGCGGCGCGGCCGCCGGCGCCGGCGTGGGCGCGGCGGCCGGCGGCGGCGGTGGCGCCGCCTTGGCGCGCTCGGCCTCGGCCTTGCGGCGCTCGTCCTCGATCTTCGCCAGCGCGCTCTGGCCTTCCTGCGTCAGCAGCGCCGCCTGCGTCGCGGTGAGATAGCCGGTCGGCGGCTCGCTGCGCGCGCGCTGCCAGTTGGTGATCATCTGGCGCGTGCGCGGGCCGAAGGCGCCGTCCGCACCCATGGTGTCGAAGCCGCGCGCCGTGAGCGCCGCCTGGATGCGCTTGCGGTCGATGTCGTTGAGCTTCAGCGCCGCCTCGACGCTCTCGACCGATTTCTTCTCCTCCTCGGCCGCGGCGCGCCGTCGGGCTTCCTCGGCCGCCGCGGCCCGCCGGGCTTCCTCCTCGGCGGCGCGCCTGGCATCGGCATCCGCCTTGCGCCGTGCTTCCTCGGCGGCGGCGACCCGCTGGGCTTCGTCGGCGGCCGCCTTGCGGCGCGCTTCTTCGCTGGCGGCGGTCGAGCGGCGCCGTTCCTCCATGGCCGCGGCCGTCTTCAGCTCCTCCAGCCGGGCGCGCGCGAAATCGGCATAGACGCCGTCGGGGAAGCGCTTGAGGAAGAGCTCGAACATCGCCGGGTTGTTGCTGGCCGCGATGCTCGCCCACGCCGTCTGCTCGAGCGTCGTGGATGGCAGCGGTTGCGGCACGGGCGCGGGCGCGGCGACAGGCGGCGGTGGAGGCGGCGGCGGTGCGGCCGCGGCGGCGTTGAAGACGAAGTCGCCGCGGAACGAGGAACTCACCCACGGCGTCTGCTTGTTGGCCGTGGCGCGCGCCACGCCGTCGATGGTGCGCTTGAAGACCTCCTCGAGCTTCAGCCCGGGCTCGGCGATCGCCTTCAGGAGCTCGGCCGTGTAGACGCCGTTCTCGCCGTCGCCGTCGGCCGCCGTGTCGCCGGGCGCGGTGGCATAGGCGATCACCGTGCCGCGCGGCGCGTCGGTCTGCGCCAGGCCGCGGCTCGTGGACCGGAAGCGGCGCGCGAAGGGGTTGTCGCGGCAGGCGTCGAGGATCACCAGCGAGAGCCGCGCGCGCGCCTCGTCGAGCCGGCCCAGCACGTCGTTGATGTCGACGGTCTCGTACTTGACGTCGTATTCGTTGGCCAGCGCCGCGTCGATCGGCAGCAGATAGTTGAGCCCGCGCACCTGGATGCCGTGACCGGCGTAGTAGAAGAGACCGACGCCGCCGGGCGCGACCTTGCCGGCGAACTCGTGCAGCGCCTCGACGAAGCTGCGCCGCGTGGCGTTCTCCCTGAGGATCACCTCGAAGCCGGCCTCCTGCAGCACCCTGGCCATGGCGCGCGCGTCGTTGACCGGATTGCGCAGCGGCTCGGCGTTCTGGTAGGCGCCGTTGCCGACCACCAGCGCGACCCGCGATTCCTTCGCCCAGGCCGCCTGTGCGCACAGCCCGAGCAACGCGACCACCACAAAGATGAGACGAGCCATCCCCCAAGCTCCCCCGTGAACGCTCGAATAATACCACATCCGGCCCATGGTCACAGGGCGCGGGCCGGTCCGGATTGCCTGTCATCCCGAGCGCAGCGAGGGATCCAGTGAAGGCGCCTGGATCCCTCGCTGCGCTCGGGATGACAGCGGTAGTTCATCAGCGGTGTCGGCGGCAGGAACAGACGCCCCTAGCGGCTTCCGACAAGCGAGCAACGCGTGCCGTGCTCGGGCAACACGACTGTAGCCTGGATAGCGGTAGCCGAGATCGTGCCGGTGACGGTCACCCGATTATGGGTGTGGCTCATGGCGAAACTGCCATTGGCCTGCACCGCGCCACTGATCGCAGTGGTGCTGTATTCAGTGAGTCGCCCGATGACCGTCAGCCGGATGTTGGCGCTCACCGAACTGCCGCTGACCGTGAAGCTCGCGAAGTGCGCCTCCACACATGACGATGAGACTCGCCAGCTGCCGTCGCGCGCGCCCGGCGCGATGGCGGCAGGGGCGGCGGCCTGCTGCGGCCGGGCGGGCGCGGGTGCCGGGGCCGGTGGTGCCGCCCTGGCGCGCTCGGCCTCGGCCTTGCGGCGCTCGTCCTCGATCTTCGCCAGCGCGCCCTGGCCTTCCTGCGTCAGCAGCGCCGCCTGGGTCGCGGTGAGATAGCCGGTCGGCGGCTCGCCCCGGCTGCGCTGCCAGTTGGTGATCATCTGCCGCGTGCGCGGGCCGAAGGCGCCGTCGGCGCCCAGCGTGTCGAAGCCCCGGGCGGTGAGCGCCGCCTGGATGCGCTTGCGGTCGATGTCGGCCAGCCTCAGCGCCGCCTCGACGGCTTCGACCGATTTCTTCGCCTCGTCGGCGGCGGCGGTGCGCCGGGCTTCCTCGGCCGCCGCGACCCGCCTGGCTTCCTGCTCGGCAGCCTGCCGCGCGGCGTCGGCATCGGCCTTGCGGCGAGCCTCACCGGCGGCAGAGCGGCGCCTCTCCTCCAACGCGGCGGCCGTCTTCAGCTCCTCGAGCCGGGCGCGCGCGAAATCGGCATAGACGCCGGTCGGGAAGCGCTTGAGGAAGAGCTCGAACATCGCCGGGTTGTTGCTGGCCGCGATCGTCGTCCACGCCGTCTGCGCATCGGCCGCCGGCGGCGCCGGCGCGGCGGCGACGGGCGGTGAGGGCTGGAGCGGTGGTGACGGCGGCGGTGCGGCCGCGGCGGCATTGAAGACGAAGTCGCCGCGGAACGAGGAGCTGACCCACGGCGTCTGCTTGTTGGCCGTGGCGCGCGCCACGCCGTCGATCGTGCGCTTGAAGACCTCCTCGAGCTTCAGCCCGGGCTCGGCGATCGCCTTCAGGAGCTCGGCCGTGTAGACGCCGTTCTCGCCGTCGCCGTCGGCCGCCGTGTCGCCCGGCGCGGTGGCATAGGCGATCACCGTGCCGCGCGGCGCGTCGGTCTGCGCCAGGCCGCGACTGGTCGAGCGGAAGCTGCGGGCGAAGGGATTGTCGCGGCAGGCGTCGAGGATCACCAGCGAGAGCCGCGCGCGCGCCTCGTCGAGGCCGCTCAGCACATCGTTGATGTCGATCGTCTCGTACTTGACGTCGCGCTCGGTGGCGAGCACGGCATCGACCGGCAGCAGGTGATTGAGCCCGCGCACCTGCATGCCGTGGCCGGCGTAGTAGAACAGGCCGACGCCGCCGGGCGTGACCTTGCCGGCGAACTCGTGCAGCGCCTCGACGAAGCTGCGCCGCGTGGCGTTCTCGCGCAGGATGACCTCGAAGCCGGCATCCCGCAGCACCCTGGCCATGGCGCGGGCATCGTTGACCGGATTGCGCAGCGGCTCGGCGTTCTGGTAGGCGCCGTTGCCGATCACCAGCGCGACGCGCGATTCCTTCTGTGCCCAGGCCGCTTGCGCGCAGATCCCGATCAGCGCGGTCAGCACGACAATGAGACGAGCCATCCCCCAACCGCTCCCCGTGCTCTTGCTTTTGCAGCAAACATATCACATCGGGTGCATGATCGCATCGGCGTCAGCCGCCCGCCGGATCGAGCCGCAGCGTGGTCGACAGGATGTCGGGCTTCACCATCGCCTCGGCATAGGGGCTGGGCCGGTACTTGCGCAGGAAGGCCTCGCTGACGCGCGCGATGGCGCCCTCGTCGCGCACCGGGACCGCCTCGACCTCGAGCGTCCGCCCGCCGGCCTCCAGCGCCGCACGGCCGCCTTCGGCGAGATCGCGGTACCATCGGCCGGCGCCGCCGCGAAAGGAGCGCACGAAGATGGTGCCGTCGCTGACGACCGCCCATATCACCACCGATGTCCCGGGATGGCGCGCGGTGCGGATCGCCAGCTCCCTGACGGTGGCGACGGTGTTCAGCGTATCGGCATCGAACTGCGCCATGTCGCGTCCTCCGTCCGGCTTCTGATCGGGGCCGACCCAGTATAGCGTCGGCCGGACGGCCGAGGGAGAGCGACACGGCATGGCAAAGAGCCCGCACGCGCTCAAGCACAACGACTGCTTCGCCGTCTTCGACGAGGCCGGCGCGCTGCAGGGCCTGTTCCACCACGACACGCGCCATCTCGCGCGGCTCGACCTGACGATCGACGGCGAGCCGCCCGGGACGACCCGCACGCGGCCGAGCGAGGACAACACGCTGCTGCTGACGGCGCTGCGGCATCGGCAGATCGCGCTCAGCCGCATCCGCTTCGTGTGGCAGGACTGCCTGCACGAGCGGCTGCGTCTGCGCAACGCCGGCGCGGCGGCGCATCGTGTCACGCTCGATCTCGCCTTCGCCGCCGACTTCGCCGACCTCTTCGAGGTGCGCGGCCATGATCGTGCGCGGCGCGGCGAGACGCTGCCCGCCAGCATCGCCGCCGACCACGTGGTGCTCGCCTATCGCGGCCTCGACGGGCGCATGCGCACGACGCGTCTTGCCTTCGACCCGCCGCCGCTGCGCCTGGTCGAAAGCGGCGCGCGCTTCGAGCTCGACCTCGCGCCGCACACCCATCGCTCGCTCTTCGTCCGTATCGCCTGCGAGTGCGCGCCTTCCCCCGGAGGGGGAAGGTGGCGCGCGACAGCGCGACGGAAGGGGGATGTCGAAGACGGACTCTTGCGTTCGTCTTCGACATCCCCCTTCCGCCCTTCGGGCACCTTCCCCCTCCGGGGGAAGGAGGAGTTCTTCGATGCCCGCCGCGCGGCGCGCCGCCGGCTGCGCGATGCGCTGGCGCGTGCGACGGCGGTGTCGTGCGCCGATCCCGCGATCGACGCCGTCGTCCAGCGCGGCATCATCGACCTCTACACGCTGGTGAGCGAGCTGCCCGAGGGTCCCTATCCCCATGCCGGCATCCCCTGGTTCAACACGGTGTTCGGCCGCGACGGGCTGATCGCGGCCCTGCAGACGCTGTGGCTCGATCCCGGGATCGCGCGCGGCGTGCTCGGCCACCTCGCGGCGACGCAGGCGGCGACCAGCGATCCCGCCGCCGACGCCGAGCCGGGCAAGATCCTGCACGAGGCGCGCCAGTGCGAGATGGCGGCGCTGGGCGAGGTGCCGTTCGCCCGCTACTACGGCAGCGTCGACGCCACGCCGCTCTTCGTCATGCTCGCCGGCGCCTACCTGCGGCGCACGGGCGACATCGACACGCTGCGCCGCCTGTGGCCCAACGTGCAGCGGGCGCTGGCGTGGATCGAGAGCCGCGGCGACGGCTTCGTGACCTATGAGCGGCAGAGCGAACGCGGCCTGCGGAACCAGGGCTGGAAGGACAGCCCCGACTCGGTCTTCCACGCCGACGGCACATTGGCCGAGGGCGCGATCGCACTCTGCGAGGTGCAGGCCTATGTCTACGCCGCCTGGCGCGCGGCCGCCGCCATCGCGCGCCGGCTGGGCGAGCCGGATGCGGACCGGTACGAGGCTCGCGCCGAGAGCCTGCGCCGCGCCTTCGACACGCATTTCTTCGACGAGCGGCTCGGCACCTACGTGCCGGCGCTCGACGGTGAGCGGCGGCCCTGCCGCGTGCGCGCCTCGAACGCCGGCCACGCGCTCTTCACCGGCATCGCCTGGCCCGAACGCGCCGCCGCGGTCGTGCGCGGCTTGATGGAACAGCGCAGCTTCAGCGGCTGGGGCATCCGCACCGTGGCCGCAGGCGAGGCGCGCTACGATCCGGGCAGCTACCACAACGGCTCGGTGTGGCCGCACGACAACGCGCTGATCGCGGCAGGCTTCGCGCGCTACGGCTTCCGGCGCGAGGCGGCGCTTGTGTCCGAGGCGGTGTTCGCCGCCGCCGCGCATTTCAAGCGCCTGCGTCTGCCCGAGCTCTTCGGCGGCGATGCGCGCCGCGACGGGCAGGGGCCGACGCCCTATCCCGGCGCCTGCAGCCCGCAGGCCTGGGCGGCGAGCGCACCGCTGCTGCTGCTGCACGTCGCCAAAGGCAATCAGGCGGACGAGCGGCCGTGATGCTGTCCCGGGCAGCGCGCCTCTGTCATCCCTCGCTGCGCTGGGGATGACAGTGGTGCGCGCTCCGGCCGTCGTTCAGGCCGCTTCGATCAGTCGCCCTCTTCCTGGAACGCCTCCTGGCGCTTCTTGCGGAAATTGGGCAGCACCATCAGCAGCAGCAGGATGGCGGTGACCGTCAGCAGGCCGGCGCTGATCGGCCGCGTCACGAACACGCTGGGATCGCCGCGCGAGAGCAGCATGGCGCGGCGGAAATACTCCTCCATCTGCGGGCCGAGCACGAGGCCGAGCAGGAACGGCGCGCCCTCGCAGCCGAGCTTGAGGAAGAGGTAGCCGACCACGCCGAAGGCGGCGACCATGAAGACATGGAACGTGCTGTTGGCCAGCGAGTAGGCGCCGATGCAGCAGAACAGCAGGATCGCCGGGTAGAGGAAGCGGTAGGGCACCGTCAGCAGGCGCACCCACATGCCGATCATCGGCAGGTTGATGATCACCAGCATGGTGTTGCCGATCCACATCGAGGCGATCATGCCCCAGAAGAGATCGGGCTTCTTGGTCATCACCTCGGGGCCCGGCTGGATGCCCTGGATGATCATCGCGCCGACCATCAGCGCCATGACGGCGTTCGACGGGATGCCGAGCGTCAGCATCGGGATGAACGAGGTCTGCGCCGCGGCGTTGTTGGCCGATTCCGGCGCCGCCACGCCGGCCACCGCGCCCTTGCCGAATTCCTGCGGCGTCTTCGACAGCCGCTTCTCCAGCGTGTAGGACGAGAAGGCGCCCAGCGTCGGGCCGCCGCCCGGCAGCACGCCGAGCAGCGAGCCCAGGGCGGTGCCGCGGACCACCGCCGGGATCGCCTGGCGCACCTCCTCGCGCGTCGGCCACAGGCTCGAGATCTTGGCGGCCACCAGGTCGCGCCCGCTCATGCGCTTCTCGAGGTTGGCGATGATCTCGGCGATGCCGAACAGGCCCATGGCGATCGGCGCGAAGTCGATGCCGTCGGAAAGCTCCGGCACGTTGAAGGTGTAGCGCTGCGCGCCGGTGTTGACGTCGGTGCCGACCAGGCCGAACAGCAGGCCGAGGAAGACCATGGCGATCGCCTTGACCACCGAGCCGCTGGCCAGCACGACGGCGGCGACCAGGCCCAGCGCCATCAGCGAGCAGTACTCCGCCGGCCCGAACTTCTGGGCCATCTCGGTGAGCGCCGGCGCGAACATCACGATCAGGATCGTGCCCACGGTGCCGGCGAAGAACGAGCCCACCGCCGAGATCGACAGCGCCGCGCCGGCCCTGCCTTTCTGCGCCATCTTGTAGCCGTCGAGCGCGGTGACCACCGAGGAGGCCTCGCCCGGCAGGTTGACCAGGATGGCCGTGGTCGAGCCGCCGTACTGCGCGCCGTAGTAGATGCCGGCGAGCATGATCAGGGCGGAGGTCGGCGGCAGCTTGAAGGTCAGCGGCAGCAGCATGGCGATGGTCGCCACCGGGCCGATGCCGGGCAGCACGCCGATCAGCGTGCCGACCATGCAGCCGATCAGGCAGTACAGCAGATTTTCGAAGGTGAGCGCGACGCCGAAGCCCAGGATGACATGGTTCAGAATCTCCATGTCACCAGACCCCACGGATGATGCTGATGTTCATGTCCAGCCCGAGCTTGAAGATGCCGATGCACAGGATGATCAGCGTGATGCTGGCGAGGACGGTCTCGACCAGCTTGAACTCCTGGCCGCCCAGCGCGGCGAGGAAGATCAGCGCCACCACCGCCGGCGCGAGGCCGGCGCGCTCGAACAGCAGGGCGAAGACGATCACGCCGATGGTGATCATCGTCGTCGGCTTCCAGCGCAGCCGCTCGACCGTCTCGCCGGGCGAGAGTATCGCGCGCACGGCGATGACGATGCCCAGGCCGATCAGGATGTAGCTCAGCATGCGCGGCACGTAGCCCGGCCCCATGCGGATCGGCGTGCCGACGGCGAGACTGCTTCCCATGAAGAGGGCGAGCACGCCGAAGCCGGCGAACATCAGCCCGGCCCAGAGGTCCTTGCTGAACAGGCGATCCACGAACTTTCCTCCCGATAGCCGCCTTGCGCCGCTCGGGCTGGTCGGGCGCGTGGCCGCGTGCGCCCGCCTACGGCTTTTTCGTGGGCGCGACTCTTTGCACAATTCGCCGGGCCTCCCAAGCAAATTGCGCGGTGCCGCGAGAGGCCCGCGCGTCTCCGCGCGATTGTCAGGAAATCGCAAGCATCGCGCGCCGCCATGGGCTTCCGCGTTGCGGATGGCGGCGGCGATGCTCAAAATTGCGGCGCTCGCACGCCGGCGCGGCATCGACGGTCGCGGAAGGGACTCCCGCTGGGCGGAAGCCGGCGCGGCGGGCCGTTGCGCCGGCGGCGTGGCTCGACGCAGACTTGGCCCGACGGGTTCGAGGCGGGGACGGTCATGGCGGCGCGCGGCGCGGAGTTCATCGGCACGATGGCGGTGCAGGACAAGCACCGCTTCGACGTCGGCGCGCTCGAGCGCTTCATGGCCGGCCATGTCGAAGGCTTCCGCGCACCGCTTGCCGTCGAGCAGTTCCGCGGCGGCCAGAGCAATCCGACCTATCGGCTGAGCGACGGGGCGGGCCGGCGCTACGTGCTGCGGCGCAAGCCGCCGGGCAAGCTGCTGCCCTCGGCGCACGCCGTCGACCGCGAGTTCCGCGTCATCGCCGCGCTGAACAAGACCGACGTGCCGACGCCGCGCGCCTACGCGCTGTGCGAGGATGACGGCGTCATCGGCACCGCCTTCTACATCATGGAGTTCTGCGACGGCCGCGTGCTGTGGGATCCCATGCTGCCCGATCAGACGCCGGCGATGCGGCGCGCCATCTACGAGGCCAAGGTCGACGTGCTGGCGCGCCTGCACAAGGTCGACTACCAGGCGGTGGGCCTGGGCGATTTCGGCCGTCCGGGCAGCTACGTCGCGCGCCAGATCAAGCGCTGGGGCGGGCAGTACAAGGCCTCGCAGACCGAGACCATCGAGGCCATGGACAGGCTGCTGGAGTGGCTGCCGGCCAATGCGCCGCAGGCCGACAGCACGACCATCGTCCATGGCGACTACCGGCTGGACAACATGATCTACCACTCGAGCGAGCCCCGTGTGCTGGCGGTGATCGACTGGGAGATCTCGACCCTGGGCGATCCGCTGGCCGAGCTCAGCTATCTCTGCATGATGCACCGCGTGCCGCAGGAGCAGGGCGGCATGCAGGGCGTCGACATCGCCGCCCTGGGCATCCCGGGCGAGGCCGAGATGGTCGACATGTACGGCCAGCGCACCGGGCGCGCCTCGGTGCCCGACTGGGAATTCTACATGGCCTACAACCTCTTCCGCATCGCCTGCATCCGCCAGGGGGTCTATGCCCGCGGGCTCGACGGCACCGCCTCGAACCTCAGGGCGGTCGATTCGGGCAGGCTGGTGCGGCCCAACGCCGAGCTGGCTTGGCACCTGGCCCAGGGCCTGGGCGCGCGCTGAAATGCCCCGAGCCGCCGGAATGCCTAAAATGGACGCAGGGTTACGGCTTCGCTACAGTGCGCCTCCCTCGAGGCGGGACTGACAACCGCGCCCGAAACGACAAGGACAACGCAGGGGAGGTCGCCCGCCGTGGCGCGACGAACCGCAAGAGCCGCAACATCAGCACCAGGCGCCCGCGCCATGCCGCCCTCGGAAGCCATCGAGGCGGCGGCGTTCGACCTGTTCGCCCGCCGCGGCTTCCAGATCACCACGGTGCGCGACGTGATGCGTGCCTGCGGCCTGACCCAGGGCGCGCTCTACAACCATTTCTCGTCCAAGGACGACCTGCTCGCCACCATCATCCGCTCGACCCAGGGCGTGCTGGAGAAGGAGTGCGGCGAGGCGCTGGCCAAGGCCGGCAGCGATCCGGTCGCCCGCCTGCGCGCCTTCACCCACATCTACACGCTGCGCCACGCGCGGCGGCGCATCGAGGCGGTGGTCGCCAATCGCGAGTTCGAGTGGCTCGACAACACCCGCCTGCAGGAGATCCGCGCCAGCCGGCGGCGCATCCGCGACATGCTGGTGCGCGTGCTCGAGGAGGGCGCGCGCGCCGGCGTCTTCCGCAGCCTGCGCCGCGGCGGCAAGGACGACCTGAAGATCGTCGCCATGGCGATCCTCAACCAGTGCACCTACGTCGCCTACTGGTTCCGTCCCGGCGGCGCCTGGAGCGACGAGCAGGTCGCCGAGCTGCACGCCGACATGTCGCTGCGCATCGTCGGCGCACCGATGCGCGAGAGCACCAGCGCGATCGCCGCCGATTGATGTGTCATCCCGGGTGCAGCGAGGGATGACGAGTGCCGCGTGGCAGCGACCATCTGCCAGGCCACTGAACATGCAGGAAGATTCGTTCGATCAGCGGCCGTGAAGGTTCCCGTGAGAATCTTGCACGCGAATACCCATGATCTCGGTCCGTATCTTCTTCACGCGTGAAGCAATCAGGGAATCGAACAGGATTCAAAGACGTTGCAAATCGTTGTTGAGACACTCGCGGCGGCGCGGTTGTGAATCTTCGCGCGTTATTCGCATCTGATTCATGCGGTTTGGCCTCTAACTGGTTCATTTTGACTTAGATCCATTGCCTCAAGCGGATAAAAATCGCTTCATATTCAGCGTCCATATTTTGCCAAAAGTCATTGTTCGTCTTGGGGGTTTCCCGATGCTATTTGCATCGACGCTTCGCACCGGGTTCGTCCGGTCGCTGACCGTGCTGTTCGCCGCCACAACGCTCGCCGCCCTGTTCGGCGCGACGGCCGGTGCGCAGCAGGTTGCCCGCGTGCCCAGCGGACAATGGAAAGCCGTGCTGGTCTCTGGCTCGTCCTCGGTTTCGGCCTATGACGCGGCGGCCTTTGACCTTGGTCAGCGCCTGCGCGCGCGTGGGGTAGCACGCGTGGCGACGGCGCTGACCGGCGGCACGGGCGATTTCCAGGCCAGCCGCGCCGGCATCCGCCAGGCCCTGGAGTGGCTGGGCAGCGACCAGGGCGCCTGCCTGTTCTTCGCCACGGGCCACGGCAACGTCGCCGGCCTCCATCTCGACGCCGATCGCCGCGGCCGGACGCTGACGCCGCGCGAGCTCAACCGCATGCTCGACGAGCATTGCGGCGACCGCCCGACGGTGGCGATCATCTCCGACTGCGACGCCGGCGTGTTCCTCGACTCGCGCATGCGCCAGCCCAACCGCATCCTGATCGCCGCCTCGGCCAAGGGCCGCAATTCCTACGGCGCCAAGATGAGCGATCGCTACGTCAACTTCGACCGCTGCCTGATGGCCGCCATCGACTCGGGCGCCGCGACCTGGCGCGAGGCGTTCGAGCGCACGCTGCCCTGCGTGCAGGAGCGCGAGACCTGGCTGGGCGTGCAGCCATCGCAACCGCAGGCGTTCTTCGGCGCCCATGTCGCCAACCTGGCCGTCCCGGGCGCGACGCAGGCCGTGGCCCAGCTGCGGTGACCTCAGGGATCTGATCGACGGCTGATCGTCGACTGGGCCTCGCTCCCGGGCTTGCGGAGCGGGGCCCTTTCTTTTTCCGGCACAGGAAAGGCCGTCCGACCGGCCGGCAGCCCTGATTTTTCACGTTCGATTCACGAGAATTGGGCCGAGGTCCTTTCATTTTGACTCACCTAAACCGCCGCGGATCGCTAAGATCAGCCTCATATATCGGTTTAGTATTCGCCTAAAAGTCATTGTCATAAAGGGGATTTTCGATGCCATTCGCATCGTTGCAGCGGACGCGACTCGTCCGCCCACTCGTCACGCTGTTCGCTGCCGCTTTCCTGGCCTCGTCGCTCAGCGCCTGTGTCACCTCGTCCAGGGGCGGCGATGCCCTGTCGTGGGGTGCGCCGGCCGCGTCGAGCCGGATCGCCAGCCTTGAGGACCTGGTCGACGGCGGCAGCGGCCCGCAGACCCGGCAGATCGCGCAGGTCGCGCCGCAGGAGTGGAAGGCGGTGCTGGTGTCGGGCTCGTACTCGATCCTCGCCTACAACAACGCCGCGATGGATTTCGGCCAGCGCCTGCGTGACCGCGGCGTCGAGCGCGTCGCCACGGCGCTGACCGGCGGCGTGGGCGGCTTCAATGCCAGCCGCGCCGGCATCCGCCAGGCGATGGCGTCGCTGGGCGGCGGCCAGGGCGCCTGCCTGTTCTTCGCAACCAGCCACGGCAACATCGCGGGCATCCGTCTCGAGGCCGAAGGCGGCAACCGCGTGCTGACCCCGCGCGAGCTCGATCGCCTGCTCGAGGAGCATTGTGGCGACCGGCCGACCGTGGCGATCCTGTCGGATTGCGACGCCGGCATCTTCCTCGACTCGCGCATGCGCCGGCCCAACCGCATCCTGATCGCCGCCGCGGCCAGGGGCCGCGATTCCTATGGCGCCCGGATGAGCGACCGCTACGTGAACTTCGACCGCTGCCTGATGGGCGCGATCGACAGCGGCGCCACGACCTGGCGCGACGCCTTCCAGCGCACGCTGCCCTGCGTGCAGGAGCGCGAGGCCTGGCTGCGCGTGCGCCCGTCCGAGCCGCAGGCGTATTTCGGCGGGCAGGTCGCCAACCTCGCGCTGCCCGGCGCGCCCTCGCTCTCCGCCCGGCTGCAATGACGCCGGCCTGACCAACGGCCGGCCATCGACAGGGCGCCGCTGCACGCAGTGGCGCCCTTGGCTTTTCTCCTTCCCCCGGAGGGGGAAGGTGCCCGAAGGGCGGAAGGGGGATGTCGAAACCGGACACGGGAGTCCGTCTTCGGCATCCCCCATCCGGCGCTGCGCGCCACCTTCCCCCTCCGGGGGAAGGAAAAATCGATCGCGCCGTCAGTCGCCGCGCAGGCGTTCCTCGGCGATCTGCCTGAGCCTGTTGCGCTGGATCTTCGGGCCGTTGGCGCTGGGCGTGGTCGGGAAGGCGTCGATGGTGAAGATCCGCGCCGGCGTCTTGTAGTTCGCCAGCCCGGCGCGGGCATGGGCGATCACCGCCTGCTCGTCGAAGCCGCCCTCGGCCGCCGGCACGACGAAGGCCACGGCGCGCACGCCCTCGCGGCCGGACGCCGCCACCACCTGCACGTCGCCGACCATGGGATGGTCCATGAGGTGCTGCTCGATCTCCAGCGGGTTGACCAGGAAGCCGCCCAGGCGCAGCGCGTCGCCCATGCGGCTGAGATAGGTGAAGCTGCCGTCCTCGTGGGCGATGCCGAGATCGCCGGTCCTGAGGTAGCGATCCTCGGTGAAGGCCGCGTCGGTGGCCGCCGGATCGCCGTGGTAGCCGACCATCATCGAGGGGCCGATCAACTCGAGCTCGCCGGCGGTACCGGCCGGCTGCACCTCGCCGCTCTCGGGGTCGCGCGTGCGCGCGCCGGCCAGCGGCGAGACCGGATGGCCACCGCCGCGGGCGCGCGATTCGATGTCCTGCTCGGCGCGCCAGGCGGCGAACAGCGCCTGCACCTCGCTCATGCCGTAGAGCCCGACCATCTTCAGGCCGCGCTTGTCGGCGCGCCACGGCAGGTCGGCGAGCGCGGTATTGAAGTTGGCGTAGCCCGCCCAGCGCACCGAGGGGAAGGGCACCTCCGCATTGCGCGTGGCCAGCAGGCGCTCGTAGATCTCGTCGAAGCCGAACAGCAGGTCGGGCCGGTGGCGGTCGATCAGGTCGGCGGCTTCCGCCGGCTCGAAGGCGTCCATCAGCACGATGGGTTGCCCTGCCGCCAGCGTGGCGATCGCGGTGTTGAAGCCGTAGACGCCGCACAGCGGCAGCCAGCCCATGCCGGGTGCGGCGATCCTGAAGCCGCGCGCCACGCGCAGGCAATGCGCGGCGATCGCGCCCTGGCGGTGCAGGACGAATTTCGGCGCCCGGGTGGTGCCCGAGGTGGTGAAGATGTTGCAGCCCGAATCGGCGCCGCCATGGATCACGTCCATCGGCGCGCTCTCGACGAGGTCGTCGAAGGCGACGCGGCGCAGGCGCTCCACGGCGGGCGGCACCAGCACCGGCTCCTCGCCGACGATCACCACGCCGCTCAGCCCGGCCAGCGCCTCGGCCGGCACGTCGGCCAGGATGCCGAGGAAGTCGATGCGCCGGAAGCCGGGCGCGCAGGCCAGCACCTTGGCGCCCGAGCGCGCCACGATGTCGGCGACCTCGACGGCGCGGAAGCGCGTGTTGACGGCCACGGCGATGGCGCCCAGCCGGCAGCAGGCGAAGTAGAGCGCCAGCCAGGCCGGCACGTTGGGCAGCCACAGCGCCACGCGATCGCCCGGGCCGACGCCGAGATGAGCCAGGCCCTGCGCGGCGCGGCGCGCGAGGTCCTCCAGCTTCGCCCAGCTCACGCGCTGCTCGCCGGCGACGATCGCCGTGCCGGCGGGCTCGCGCGCGGCGTGGCCGGCGAGCAGGGCGGTCAGGTCGTTGGCGATCAGCAGGCGCGGGCGGGACTCGGTCATCACCTTCCCGCCTACGACAGCCTCAGCGCCGCGTCCAGCCTCGGGGCTGTCGCACATGGCGTTCGGATTTGCCTTCCCCCGGAGGGGGAAGGCAATCGCATATGGGTGGGCCTTCTGCTCCCTCTCCCCGCTTGCGGGGAGAGGGTTGGGGTGGGGGGCTGCCGCAAGTGACGCACC